>CADCOC010000001.1 GCA_902802945.1 uncultured bacterium
CTCTGGGGCGACATGAAGTCGACCGACCTCGGCAGCGCGCGCAACTGGGCGTGCAACTACAAGAAGGCGAACTACGGCCGTCCCGGCGAGCGCGCCAACTTCAAGTGGGACTACGCCGACCATCCCGGCACGAGCCATCCCTACGCGAACATGCGCGTGGCGGACCTGCCGGCCGCCGACCACGTGTCGTTCCGCTCCTGGCGCAACGGCGACGCAGTGGAGATTGCGGCCGTGCTAGTGGTGCCCGACCCCTCGATGGACCTCCGCTGCGAGCTCACGCGCGTCCTCTGCGGCCTCAACTGCGCCCCCTGGCGCATGCAGTGAGCCCGCGTCCCGGCCAGAAGTAAACGCAAGTTCCAGAAGTAAACGGAAGCTTGTCCAATAACTTCTGGCAAATAGTTTGCTTGAGTCAATGCGCTGAGAGTTCACGGCAGTGGCCGACGGATATTTTTGACTTTTTTTGCTTGATCCCGCACGGCCGGGCCGGGATTTGGTACAATGCTCCCGCCGCCCGCCCCGCAGTTCGACTTGCGGTTGCCCCTGTGGCGCGGGCTGTGGGTTGGGCTCTCGCGAGAGAGCCCGTTTTACTTGTCGGAGCCTACTTCCTGGACGGCGTCACTCCGTTCTTCCTGAGGATCGCCCTGTCGGCCGCCTTCTGGAACTTCTGTCCGAGGAGGAAGGGGTGGAGCGTGACCTCGTTCGCCGGGATCCGCACGATGCCGAGCCTGTCGAGGAACGTCCTGCCCTCGTCGCCGAACTCCTCCACGAACGCGTCGTACGGCGTCTTTCCGCCGAGCGACTGGCGCGGGTAGCTGTTGAGGTGCGACATCACGAGGTTGACCTGCTCCTGCGTGAGGGGGTTGAACGACACGCCCTTCTGGAGGATGCGGCGCAGCTCCAGGTGGAAGCGCTCGAGGCACCCCTTCTGCGAGGAGCAGTAGGGGTCGCAGAAGAAGACCCTCACGCCGCGCGGCATGATCCTGTTGGGGTTGTGCACGGGGTCGGGGCGGTAGTTCTCCACCATCTCCGGGTCGCTGAACTCCGGCCCGTTGTCGGGGAGGATGCAGCGGAAGAGCCTGCGGAACAGCCCGGCGCCGGCCATCTCCCAGAGCATGTTGACGATGCGGGTGAACGTCTGGGACGTCTTCTGGTCGCGGAGGAACGCGAGCGGCAGCTTGCGGCGCACCATGAAGGTGAACAGCACCTTCCCGCTGACCGAGCCGATCACGGTGTCGGCCTCGGTCGGCACGACGCCGGGGTTCTCCTTGAGCCATTCGAGCATGTCGGCGTGGGTCTTGCCCACGCGACACCTCGCGCACGTCCTGGACTCCGGCCTCTTGTGCCTCCCGCGGCGGGTTCCGGCGTAGGGCAGGTCGTGCTTCTTCGCGGAGAAGAGCCCGGCCCCGATCCAGCCGTACACGGTGCTGCGCGCGTACGGGGCGAACAGCTCGGGGTGGCTCGCCATGACGGCGTCCACGGACAGCCCCCTCCTGACGGACGGCGAGAGCGCCTCGTCCATCTTCCGGATCGTCTCCTCGTCGGGATGCACGCCCGAGCGGCTGTTGACGAGGGTCCCGAGGTAGTTGGCCTGCGCGGCGGACGCGATGTAGTAGCGCTTCCTGAGCGGGCAGTTGTGCTCGCGCGCGCATCCGTTGCACACGTAGGGCGCGCGGTTCAGCCGCGGGCAGCAGGCCTCCCGGAAGTCGGGGCACGTCTCGAAGCAGCCGCGGGCGTTCTTGCGCAGCGACCTGTCGTTGAAGCCGTTGAACAGCGTCAGGCGGCACTCGTCGAAGTGCGCGCAGAGCCTGTTCGAGCAGCCGTAGAGCTTGTCGCTCTCGATCCGGCGCCCTAGGAGCTCGCGGGAGATGGTCGACTCCGACCTCCCCAGCGCCCTGGCGATGTCCGCCACGCGGTATCCGCATCCGAGCATGAACTCGATGCGGTTCTTTTCGTCTCTTCCCATGTGTTTCATGGAGTTTCTCCTTGTTGTTTCCGGATCCGGGGCAGGGCACCTGCCGAGCCGCCTGTCCGGGTCGGGGAAATGATACACCCCCTGCGTGTCCGAAAGTAAACGCGGGTTTCCCTCCTAGGAGGGAATGATGAGATTTCCGCCTCTCGTCAACGCCCTCCAGTCTTTACAAGGGGGAAACGCAAGAGAAACTTGCACTAGCTTCTGGACGGGACGTTCTTCGGCGGGAAGTAAAAAATCCTCCCCCGCGGGATTGCGCGATGGGGCGAAAAATGGTAAACTATATGCCGTTTTTTTCACCCCAAGAGAAGAGCAAGTGGTTCATGGACAAGAAGAGCAATGAGGAAAAAGAGGCGCGGTTCTCTGAGATCATGCAGCAGCCGCCGTACCCGGTGGACGAGATTTTCGAGCTGATCGCCGATGCGACGGGAGCGAAGAAGGATGAATGGATCCTTGCGGCGCTACATGCGTTTGCCGAAGCGGGGGATTTCGATTCGGCGTACCGTCTGGTCAGGGAGTTCAAGTCAGAGCTGGGGGCGAAGGCTCGGGGCGACGTCGTGCGCGAGGGCCTCAAGAAGGCCACGAAGGACCGGCTCATCACGTCCTTCATAGAGTCCGTCGGCTTCGGTGTGCGTCCGTTCGCGGACTCCGTCGGCCGCCTCGGTCGCCTGCTGTCGTTCCAGCCCGGCGCGCTCGTGCTCAACACGGCCTGGGGCCTGGGCGAGATCAAGCGCCTCGACGCCTTCTACCGCCGCGTGACGGTCGACTTCCGCACGCGCCGCGGCCACCAGCTTACGTTCGACGCGGCGTGCGAGACGCTCCTGCCCGCGCCCGAGAACCACATCCTCGTGACGGCGAAGGCCGATCCCGACCGCATCCAGAAGATGCTCACGGAAGAGCCCGGCAAGTTCGTGAAGGAGATGCTCGGCAGTTTCGGCAACATGCCGATCACCCGGCTTGAGGAGCTCAGCGCGCAGCACGGCTTCGTGAAGACGGCCAACTGGAAGTCCTTCTGGGAGCGCGCGCGCGCCGACCTGCGCAAGGACAATCTCGTGGAAATCCCCACGCGACGCGCAGAACCGATCGTCCTGAAGGCCGCAGCCGAAACATACGGCGGCGGGTGGTTTACGGCGTTCGCGCAGATGACGGACCCGAAGTCCATCCTCACGGCCGTGCGCGAGTTCGTCGGGGCCGGCAAGTTCAAGGGGCTCGACGACGATGGCCGCGCGAAGATCGCCGCACGCCTCGCATTCGCCCTCAAGGGCGCGCGCAAGGTGGACGATGCGCTTTACGCGCGCCTCGCGGCGTGCCATGCCGAGCTGAAGCTCGATGACGCGGTCTCCGCCAAGGCCCGTTCGTACCTCTTGACTGATGAGCGTTACCTCGCGGCCGCGCGCGACTTACCCGCAAGCGAGATGTCGCGGCTCGTTGCGTTCCTCGTCGCCGAGAACGAGGGCGAGACCAAGATGAAGCTCTTCGAGGCGCTGCCGCAGATGTGCTTCCCGCTTCTGTCCGCCACTCTCGACCACTACCGCAACGACGAGGCGTGCGAGTCCGCAGTGGCCGAGCTGCTCAAGACCCCGCACGCGCCCGCTACGCTCGTGGTGCTCGTGCTCGGGCGCTACCACGAGATGAAGAAGGTGAAGAAGGGCGAGTCTGGCCAGGAGGTGGAGGCGGAGATGGAGGCCGGCTTCAGCCGCTGGTCGAAGTTGCCGCCGCTCGTCGTGATCCTCACGCACGCCATCGCCATCGGCGAGGGACGCCAGAGCGGCGAGACTCTCAAGATGCAGAACACGGTGCGCCGCCTCTTCGCAGACCAGAAGTGGCTCCGCAGCATCTTTGACCTGCTGCAGCCCGCCGACCAGGTGCTCTTCTTCGAGCGCTTCCAGGCTTCGACGACCTGGGATCCTGCGACGCACCATACGATCGTCGTGCGCATGACGCACATCGTGCCGACGCTCGCCGAGCGCCAGGCCAAGGTTGCCGCGCCGGAGGTGGTCGAGCGCATCACGTCGCTCCGCAGCTACGCCGAGCGCAAGGACGCCTACCAGAGGCTCATCAACGTCGAGATGCCCGCAAACGCCAAGCGCATCGAGTTCGCCCGCGGCTACGGCGACCTCAGCGAAAACGCCGAATACCAGTACGCGAAGGACGAGCAGCGCGCCCTCATGCAGAAGCAGACGCTCATGCAGGAGGAAATCGAGGCCGTCAAGCCAACCGATTTCGCGAACGTCGAGTCGGACAAGGTCCGCCCCGGAACGACGGTCACGATCACGACCGCCGACGGTGCGGACAAGACGTTCACGGTTCTTGGCGAATGGGACAACGACTTGGAGCGCGGCATCATCGCGAACAAGACGCGTCTTGCGCAGAACATGCTCGGCAAGAAGGCTGGCGACACGTTCGACCTGCCGGACGCCGAGGGGAACGTGTCCACGGCCACAATCAAATCCATCGCACCTCTCTCGGACGAACTCCGCGCGTGGGTGCAGGTTCCCGCAGGCCTGAGCCTGTAAAAACCACTATCTGAAAGAGGGTATACCGCATGAGTACGAAGTCAAAGAAGCCCGTCGCGAAGGCGACCCCGAAGAAGCCGGCCGCCAAGGCGCCTGCGAAGAAGCCCGCGGCGAAAGCCCCTGCCGCGAAGAAGCCCGCAGCCAAGGCGCAGGCGGCAAAGAAGCCAGTTGCCAAGAAGGCCCAAGAGAAGAAGCCCGCGGAAAAAAAGCAGGCGGAGAAGAAGGTCTCGGCGCCCAAAGCGGCGGAGCCGTCTAAAAAGGAGGTCGTGCGCAAGCCGATCACCGTGGTCAAGAAGGCGCCGCGTCCGCCGTTGAAGAAGGTTGAACCTGCTGTCGTGTTCGAGAACCAGAGCCAGTCGGCTGCCTTTACCTTTGCGGAGATGATGAAGAAGCGCCAGAGGGAACTTGACGCATCGCGCAAGGAGGCGTCGGACGCCTCCACCGTCAAGCTGTCGCGCCGTCCCACCTCGCGTACGCGCGGCGAGGCGTCTCAGCAGTTCCCGGCCTCGGACCTCGCCGATTTCCGCAAGCGTCTCATCCTGCTCCGGCAGGAGGCGATGGGGCAGTCCGCAACGCTCAAGACCATTGCCCTGGAGCACACCGACGACCGCGGAAGCGAGGACGACGACGGTTCCGACGCGTTCATGCGCCTCCAGAACCTGAGCCAGGTCGATTCGCACAACAAGGTCATCCAGCAGATCGACGAGGCGCTCGCCCGCATCCAGGAGGGCACCTACGGCATCTGCGAGATGTGCGGACAGCTCATCCGCAAGCCGCGCCTCATGAACCTGCCGTTCGTGCGCACATGCATGGAGTGCCAGTCGGCGATGGAAGAGAATCCGACGGGAATACGCTGATGCTTCGGCGCATCGTCCTGTTTTCGGCCGCCGTCGCGAACCTGCTTCTCATCGATCAGGTCGTGAAGGCGGCCTCGGTTTCGTCCTTGAAGGAGAAGCCGCCCGTCGAGGTGCTTCCGAACCTGTTCAATCTCGCATACGTCGAGAACCGTGGCTGCGCATGGGGCATGTTCCAGGGACACGTATGGCCGCTGGCGGTATTCGCCGTCATTGCGATGGGCCTCCTGATCTGGAAACGGAAGAGCGTGTTCCCGCGCGGGGGCTGGGGCGTGTTCTGCGAGATACTGCTCTATGCTGGCATACTCGGCAACCTCGTCGACCGCCTTGCGCGCGGGTACGTGGTGGACATGTTCGACTTCCACTGGGGCGTCCACCACTTCCCCGTCTTCAACGTGGCGGATTCCTACATCACGGTCGCCGCCGCCTTGCTGCTCGGCTTCGGCTTTTTCCAGAAGGACGCGGAAAAGGACGCGGAGAGGGAAAGTGGCGCGGCGTGACGCCTATCTGCTCGCCGGCGCGACCGCGAGCGGGAAGTCGGCCGTGGCGGCCGTTCTGGCCCGCGAGATGGGCGCGGTGATCCTGAACGCGGATTCCATGCTCGTCTACAAGGGCATGGACATCGGGACGGCCAAGCCCACACCCGCCGAGCGCGCTGAGTTCCGCATGGGCGGCATAGACATCGTCACGCCAGCCGAGGATTTCTCCGCAGGCGCCTGGTTGCGCGCCGCAGCCGCATGGGCCGAGACGATTCCCGTCGAAACTCCAATCATCATAGTTGGCGGCACGGGCCTCTACTTCTCCGCGCTCCTGCGCGGACTTGACCGTGTCTGGACGAAGCCGCCGCCCGAATACCCCGTGCTCCAGATCGACCGCGCCGTTGTGCGTGCGCGCATCGCGGTCCGGCTCGACGACATGTTCCTCGCCGGCCTAGAGCGCGAGAAGGCGGAGTTGCATCGGCTCTATCCGACCTGGTCCCGCACGGCCGCGCTCGCGATCGGCTACCGCGAAGGAGACGACCGCGATAAGATTTACACGCGCACCTGTCAGCTTGCGAAGCGGCAGGATACTTGGTTCCGCCATCAGGCTACGGCGATCTACATTCCCGTTGGTGCGACGACCGAGGAAACCGCCGACCGAGTCCGCGCCGTCTGGCATGCCCACGGTCCCTGGCCCGTGAAATTGTAGGGGGCAAACGGGGGCAAACTGCGGGGATTCATTCGCAGTGATTCGCAGTGATTCGCAGTGGGATTCGTGGGATTCGGATTCATTCGCAGTTGCGTTGCTCGTGGCGATTTGGTAAAATACTTCAACTTAAAAATCGGACGTCCAAGATAGGTGTCTCAAATGAAGAAAGTGGCGATAGTTGGCGTTGAAGGCTCTGGCAAGACGGTGATGCTTGCCGGGTTGGGGGACTTGTACACGTATCCGGACGAGGACGGGTACTTCCTTGCGCCGAAAAACTTCGAAACAGCGACGTATGTTGCCGAGAAGATCAAGCGCATGCGGAGGGGTGAGTGGCCCTCGGCGACAACCGGCGACGAGATGCGGGGCCTCGACTGGACTTTGAAACGGCGCGAACTGGGAGCGCGCAAGCCGCCAGAGAACGTCTGCGAAGTCTCGTTCCTCGATTTCGCGGGCGAGGTGTACCGCGCTGCATACGGCATTTCCGACGGAGACGACGACTCTCTGACGGAGCAGTCGAAGGAACTGAAGCAGTACGTGTGCGGGGCGGACGAGCTGATTGTGCTCATCAACCTGCGCGACGTGATCAGCAACGGACTTGGCGACCAGCGCGTACAGGAGGCGATGTGGATTACGAGGTCGATTCTTGACACGGTGCTTGGCAAAAAGGAAGGTACGGGGGGGCCGCGTGCGGCGATCGTGCTCTCGCAGGCGGACAGATACGCGGAGACAATCAAGTCGTGCGGCGGCGCGACTGGCGTGTTGCAGAAGTATCTGCCGCATGTGGCCAACGATTATGGAGGGTGGCTTGATGTTTTTGCGGCAAATGCCATCGACAAGACGGTTCTCGACGATGATGGGAACATGGTGCCAGCTGCGGATTTCACTACGCAGGGCCTACTGTCGATTCTGAAGTGGATTCGCGGGGAAAAGGTTCTGGACGATGTGGCGATACCCAATGCAGAGGGGGGAAATTTGCCGCGACAGAGCGAATCCTCGCGTGGACGCAATAAGATTCAACTATGGGTGGAAGGCCCGTACTGGGCAGAGACGAACATCGGAGCCGATGAACCATGGGAATATGGCTGCTATTTCTGGTGGGGTGACACCGTGGGTTACAAACGTGAGAACAACGTATGGGTGGCGTGCGACGGTTCGTCATGTAATTTCTCCTTCGGCTCTGGGAACGCTCAAACCTACAATAGGAGCATTGCCTCCATGAAGAGCGGGGGATGGATTACGGACGGCAATGTTCTAGCGCCGGAACATGACGCAGCTCAAGTGCAATGGGGCGGCGGGTGGCGCATGCCGACGGCTCAGGAGCTTAAGGACCTTTGTGAAAAGTGCGATTGGCGCTGGACACAGATGAACGGCGTCAACGGATATCTCGTCCGAGGCAGGGGCGAGTACGCGTCCGCCAAAATTTTCCTTCCCGCTACTGGCTACGGCTATGGACCGTCGCTATACGGTGCTGGTTCGTACGGCTACTACTGGCCGTCTGATCCGTACTCGGACTATCACTATTTCGCGTGGTACTTCTACTTCTCTTCTAGCTACCACCGCACTAGTTACCATACCCGCCTTCACGGACAGTCTGTTCGGCCTGTCCAAGGGTTTGGCGAATAGCGAAAGCAGGGCCGAAGCTTTTCAGATGTTTTAGTGACGCACGGCATCTAAGAATTTGGTATAATTACCAACCTACACCCCAGAGGGTATGGGTGGAATATGACAGAAAACGTAGAGATCGAGATTGACGTGACCGGCGAATGTGGCCTTGTGCTGCAGCAGGCGGGGCGGTCGATCGTGCGCGGCGCGCGCGTGAGGAATGCGGGCGGGGAATCCCTCGTCGGCATGACGCTCACTTTGACGTCCGACATCGGTTTGTTTCATCCGCTTATGCTTACGCTTGACGCCGTGCAGCCGGGCGAGACGATTTCCGTACAGGTTCCGGAGGGCGAGCCGAAGCTGGACTACGGATTTCTCTCCACGCTGGCAGACGTGCGGCAGGGGGAGGTGCGTGCGTCGCTTGCCGCGCCTGACGGAAAGGAGCGCGCGTTCGCGTCCGTCCGCCACACGGTGTACGCGCCGGACCAGACGCTCGGCTGCGGGCGGCCGATTTACTATGCGAGCTTCGTCGTGCCGCAGTGCGACGCCGTCGCGCGCCTCCAGACGGACGTGGCGAAAGAGCTGGAGGCGGCAACCGGGGATGCGGGGATCGTCGGCTACCTGCACGAGAAGAAGGACGTCTACGACCTCTGCAAGGCCGTGTATCGCGCCGTGCAGAACCTTGGCATCGCGTACGCCGTGCCGCCGGCCACGTTTGGACAGCCCGGGCAGAAGGTTCGCCTGCCGGACGACATCCTGAAGTACAAGACGGGATGCTGTCTCGATACGACGCTTCTCTTCGCGTCCGTGTTCGAGAAGTGCGGACTGCGGCCCGTGGTCGTGTTGCTGAAGGACCATGCGTTCGTCGGATGCCACCTCGTGGACAAGAGCTTCTCCGATCCGGTCGTGACGGACGTGGAGGTCCTGCGCAAGGCGCTGGCGGATGACACGCTGGTCGTGATGGAGACGACGATGGTTGGCGGGAATTCGTCGTTCGCGGAGGCGGAGGCGTCCGCCAAGCTGAAACTGATGGAGAAGCCCTCGTTCGAGGGCGCGGTGGACGTGGCGCTCGCGCGCGGCATGGGCGTGCATCCGCTGCCCGTGGTGTCCGGCGGCGGGTTCGGCGAGGTTGAAGGGCGCGAGGTCAACGCGCGCGACGAGGCGACGCGCGAGTTGAAGGAGGACGTGAACCTCGACGCGCTCGGCGGGGCGGACAAGGACTCGGCGCAGGCGCGCATCGACGGCTGGGCGCAGCGGCTCCTTGACCTCTCAAAGGCCAACCGGCTCCTCAACGTGCGCGATAACGCCAAGGTCGTGCCGCTCCTGTGTCCCACGCCCGCGGCGCTCGAGGACGCGATCGCGGCGGACAGCGGGTTCCGCGTGAAGTCGTACGAGAACTTCCTCGACGCGGAGGCCGGGCGCGCGTTTCGGAAGCTTGCTCCGGCCGTGGCGCTCGAGCAGTACCACGAGACGCTGGAGAAGTCGCTGCGCGAATGCGAGCTGTGGAGCGTCCTGCCGAAGAAGGACACCGAGAGGCGTCTCAAGGAGCTGTACCGCGCCGCACGCGTCGATCTGGAGGAAAGCGGCGTCAACACGCTGTTCCTTGCGCTCGGAACGATGGAATGGCGCGAGGCGGGCGCCGCGAAGTCGGCGCCGCGCTGCCGTGCGCCGATCCTGCTCGTGCCGGTGAAGATCGAGCGGAGGAGCGTGTCGGACGGCTACCGCATCCGCAGACTCGACGAGGAGACGATCATCAACACGACACTCCTTGAGATGCTTCGCGTGGAATACCGGCTCTCCGTGCCGGGACTCGATCCGCTGCCGACGGCTGATTCCGGTGTGGACGTGGGGAAGGTGTTCGGCATCCTCCGCGCGGCGGTGCGGGACCTGCCGGGCCTCGCCGTATCTGAAGACTGCATGGTGGGGCAATTCTCCTTCGGCAAGTTCGTGATGTGGAAGGACTTGACGTCCCGCAGTGAGGCGATCCGCGCCAACCCGCTCGTCGCGCACCTGATTGCACGCAAAGGTGCGTATGACGACGGAGTAGAGTCGTTCCCCGCAGTTGAGGTGGACGGGCATCTCGACTATGCGCGGCTGTGCTGTCCGTTGAGCGCGGACTCCACCCAGCTCGCGGCGATCCTCTATTCCGCGCTCGGCAAGACGTTCGTCCTGCACGGTCCGCCCGGCACCGGCAAGTCGCAGACGATCACCAACATCATAGCGCACAACCTCTCGCTTGGTCGGCGCGTGCTGTTCGTCTCGGAGAAGAAAGCCGCGCTCGACGTGGTGTACGGGCGTCTGTCGCGACTTGGCCTTGCGCCGTTCTGCCTACAGCTGCACTCCAACAAGGCGGGCAAGGCGGATGTCTACGCGCAATTCTCGGAGGCCCTCAAGGTCGGTGCCGCCGCGCCTGCCGGCGACTCGGCCGCTACGGTCAGGGAGATTGAGGATGTCCGCCGCCAGCTGGACGGCTACGTGAAGTCCCTGCATCGCCAGACCGTGAGCGGTTTTACGCCATACGATCTCTTCTCGCGCCTTGTTCGCGGCGAGATTGACGGCGACGGCTCGCTCGTGAGAGGCAACGCCCGCGAAGTGACAGCTGAAGAGTACGACAAGGCGAAGCGAGCGATTACGGTTGCGGCGGAGATGCGCGAAGGGATTCCGGCCGACGCCGTAAAGGCGCTTGCGCGCGTGAAGCCTTTCGCCTGGAGTCCCGGTGCGGAAGCGCGCCTTGCGGAGGATGCCGTGCGCATTGCAGGGGAGCTGCGCGAGGCGAAGGCAGAACTTGAAAAAGTCGGAGGGCCGTCCGAGGACGCCGCCCGTTTCCTGAAGCGCTATTTCAACTTCCTGAAGGAGACGCGGAAGTTCGAGGAGAACGTCGCCGTTGCATACGATCCTGCTGCTCTCCGCAAGATGCCCGTGCGCGAGCTGCGTCGGCGTCTGGGAGAGATCGACCGCGCGTTCGTCCTCGTGCGCGTCTTCAAGGAACGTGCGCTCGTGCGCGAGTACGCCGCGGTTGCGAAGGACGGTGCGTTGGACCGCGTGCGCCTCCGCGAGGCGATGAAGCTGGCGACGAGTCTCCAGGAGGCGGACGAGGAGCTGGCGAAGTTGGAACCGCGCGCCAAGCAGCTGCTGGGCGAGGGATTCGATCCGAAGACTGCGAATCCCGACGAGCGTTTCGAGGCTCGCGCACGGGCGGAACTGCGCCTGGAAAAGGCGTGCGGCGCGGTATCGGAATTGATCGTAGCCGAGCCGTCCGAGCTCGTTCCGGCGAAGTCGGGCGAGCTCGTGGAGCTGGCTGACGGAATCGCGGCGCACGCGAAGGGCAACCTAAGGCAGGCCTTCATGTACTTCGAGGCACGGCGGGAGATTCCGTTCGTGGCGGGCGCGGTGGCGGAGGCGCTGGACGGGGACGACGCGCCGGACGCGGCGGCGTGGTCCGCGCAGTTCGACAAGGCGTTCCAGTCGAAACTTCTGGACGAGACGATGGAGAGCGAGCCCGCGTTCGGTTCGTTCAGGGGCGTCGCGCGCGAGGCGCAGATTGCGCGCTTCCGCGAGCTTGACGCGCGTTGCGCGGAGTTGGCGAGGAGAAGTCTTGTCGCAAAACTCACCGCGGCCATTCCGCGCACTGACGGACACGCGCGGCGCGGCGACACGAGCGAGCTCGGGCTCCTGATGCACGAGTGCGGGAAGAAGATGCGCCAGAAGCCGGTGCGGCAGATTCTGGCTGAGACGCCCACGCTCATGCCGTCCATAAAGCCGTGCTTCCTGATGAGTCCGCTCTCGGTGGCGCAGTACCTGCCCGTGGACGCCGCGTTCGACCTCGTGGTGTTCGACGAGGCGTCGCAGATTCCGACGTGGGACGCCATCGGCGTCATCGCGCGCGGGAAGCAGTTGATCGTGGTGGGCGACCCCAAGCAGATGCCGCCGACGAGCTTCTTCCAGAAGGGGCCTGACGAAGAGGCGGAGGTGGAGGACCTCGAGAGCATTCTCGACGAGTGCCTGCACGCGGGGTTGATGTCGTGCTTCCTCGGCTGGCACTACCGCAGCCGACACGAGTCACTCATCGCCTTTTCCAACCACCGCTACTACGAGGGCGGACTGAACGTGTTCCCGGCGGCGGCGCTCACGGACCGGCTGGGCGTCAGCTTCGTGTACGTGCCGGACGGCGTGTACGAGGCGAGCGGCAGCCGCACGAACAGGCGCGAGGCGGAGAGGGTGGCAGACATCGTGATGCGGTGGATGGCGGATCCGGAATGCGCGGGGAAGTCCATCGGCGTGGTCACGTTCAGCGAGGCGCAGCGCGACCTGGTGGAAGACCTCGTGGACGAGCGCCGCGAGGCGGCGCCGGAACTCGAGGCGCGTTTCGCGGAGCAGGGCGACGAGCCGTTCTTCGTGAAAAACCTCGAGAACGTGCAGGGCGACGAGCGCGACGCGATCGTGTTCTCGGTGGGGTACGCGCCCGACGCGAACGGGAAGTTCAACATGGTGTTCGGCCCGCTCAGCAACCAGGGCGGCGAGCGCCGCCTCAACGTGGCCATCACGCGCGCCAAGGAGAAGATCGTGGTCGTCTCCAGCATCCACGCTCGGCAGATCGACACCGACCGCGTTTCGCGCCAGGGGCCGGCGGACCTCCGGGCCTTCCTCGACTACGCGGAGAAGGGTTATCGTATCGCGCTGCCGCAGGCGGACGCTGCGAACGACCGCTTCGCCGAGGAGGTGGCGGCCACGCTGGAGAAGGCCGGGGCCAAGGTGTCGCGGGACGTAGGGTGCGGCGGAAACCGGGTGGACGTGGCCGTGCGCGCCCCTGGTGACGACGCCAGGTACGTGATGGGCGTGATGTGCGACGGGCGAAGCTACGCCGGTGCGCGCACTGCGCGCGACCGCGACTGTCTGCGCGATGACGTGCTGGCGTCGCTCGGCTGGAACGTCGTGCACGTGTGGGCCGTGGACTGGGCATACGACCGGGCCCGTGCGGAGAAGAGGATTTTGGAAGAATTCAAAAAGGCAACAACGAGAAAGGAACAAAAATGACATTAGGCGACATCATAGCAAAAATCCTCGAAATATTCGGAATCAAACCGGCGCGCGAGCGGAAGCTCAGAGGCGCGATCGACGATACGAGGCGTAAGATCGCCGAAATGGATGAGGACAGAAGTCTCATTTTGCGCACAAACGCGAAGATTGCAGAGGTCATCGCCGATCTTAGGCGCAAGCTTCAGGTTGAGACGATACCCCAGAACCAGAAGCTGATCATGGACGAAATGGACGAGCAGGAGAAGGAACTTGATCGAAAGACCGCGTTGTCCGAGCAGATGACTGAGAACATCTCGACGCAACGCATCATGCTCAGCAGGTACGAGCAGCTTCTCGAACAGCTCCGCCATGGCGCCGATCCTGTCATGATCGAAATGCTCACTGAAGAGGTTGCCAACATGGAGGAGATGCGCAAGGGAGCGAAAGATGGAGCTGAGGGGCTTGACGTCAGCGGCAGCAAGTCGAAGTCCCGAAAGGCGTCGGGCGCCGCTGCGGCTAAGCACGCCGCCCGACTGGCGGAGAAGCTCGGCACGGCGGTCCCCGCCCAGTCCGCGCCTGCGAACCACGCCCCGTCAACGCCTGCCGCTCCGGCGCCAGCGGCCCCTGAGACTGCACCTGATACTCCCGCGCCGACGGTTGCCGCGGGCTGACGTGTCAGATTCGGCCTTTGAAAAATTCTAACTAAAGAAGAAGAAAGAGAGAAAGTCATGTCAATAGGAAGCATCTTAACTAACATCGGCAACATCTTCAAGACCACCGAGGAGATTGAGGCCGAGAAGCGCAGACAGAAACGCATGCTCGAGCGCGGCATCGAGAAGTCGATCGAAGCACTATCCGAAGGGCAACGCCAGGCAGCAAAGGAACAGGAGAAGTTCTACCAGCAGGGCAAGCAGAAGCTCTCGGTTGGACGCGACGCCGAGGCACGCCAGTTCTTTCAGTTCTCGCGCATGCAGGCGCGGAGCGCGGAGAACTACACGCGCCAGAGGCTCATGTGGACGAACGCCCTCACGCAGATTAAGGTAGCAACTTCCATGCAGATGGCGGCCGCGTGCTTCAAGGATCTCGCCGCGCAGTGTGGTCTGAACCCGGACGTGTTCGAGAGCGGGCTTGACTCGATGGCGGACATTGAGAGCACGATTGGGGAAATGAACAAGGCGATGGCGAAGAAGTGGGAGAGGGACAGCCTGAAGGCCGGAGAGGTCTCCGACGAGGCTGGCGACACCTCCATCGACGAGATGATGGAGCAGGCACGTGGCGAGGTCGCCGCAGAGACGGGTGCCGACGCGGCCGGATCCGAGTCGTCCACGCCAGGCCCGTCAGCCGTCTGAGGAGACGTCCATGGGCGATTTCTACACCGACCGCGTCAAATCCCTGGACGCGCAGATAAGGAAGGCTCAGGCGTCCGGCAACAACGCGCAGGCCGCGGCGTTCTGCCGCGAGGCGGCGAGGGCCGTGGAGGCAATCGCCGTACGCACGGCGGGGGCAATCCGCGAGGCGTGGAAGAAGAGGGCTTCCGGGTACTTGGCTTCTGCCGAGCGCTACGAGAACGCTGGCCTCGTTCCGGCCACACCAGGAGGTGTTCAGCAGAAGCCGAAGTCTGGACCTGTTGCCGCATCGTCCGAGCAGCCGCAGAAAAGTCTGGCTGAACTGATGAAAGAGCTGAACGACCTCGTGGGGCTTCAACCCGTGAAGGCCGAGATCGCGAAGCTCGCGGACTTTCTCAAAATACAGGCCGCACGGTCGCGTGAGGGGCTCAAGTCCAACGGGCTTTCCCTGCACTGCGTGTTTACTGGCAATCCCGGTACCGGCAAGACGACTGTGGCGCGTCTGGTGGCGGGCATCTACCGCGAGCTGGGCGTCCTCAAGAAGGGACATCTCGTGGAGACCGACAGGGCTGGGCTCGTGGGGCAGTACGTGGGTCACACCGCGCCAAAGGTGGACGCGAAGGTGGACGAAGCGCTTGACGGCGTGCTCTTCATCGATGAGGCATACACGCTTTCCTCTGGTGGCGGAAACGATTTCGGGCAGGAGGCCATAAACCAGCTCCTGAAGCGCATGGAGGACGATCGCGATCGACTCGCCGTGATTGTGGCTGGCTACACGGGAGAGATGAAGGAATTCCTTGCTTCGAACCCTGGACTCAACTCGCGCTTCAACCGCTTCATCGATTTTCCAGACTATTCGGCGGAAGAGTTGGCGGCGATATTCGACGGACAGATGCGCAGGAACGAGTATGTCTGTTCGCCAGAGACGCGCGACGAGATCGCCCGCCGCATGGCTGCGGCACGCGCCGGGGCGAACGTGAAAGAGTTCGGAAACGCACGTTTCGTACGTAACGCCTTTGAGCGGACTCTCGAGCGCCAGGCCGTGCGGCTGGCGTCATATGGCAGCACTGACAGAGCCTCTCTCTTGGAGATCCGCACCGAAGACCTTGCTATCTAACCCCTACCAACTACCATCCACCAACTACCAACTGAAAGGCAAAAACATGAGATTAGGAGGATTGTTTAACGGTTTCTCGTTTGGCGCCGGCTTCGAGTTGATGCGCCGTGTAATCGCGCCAGCCATATTGGTGGCCACGCCGCTGATGCTCTGGTGGTGGCTAGGACCAGAGAAACCATCGTGCGATTCGGCGCGCCAGCTTGCGGCCCGATCAGCAATCGCGCAGGCTACCGAGCGGATACGCGCCGAACGCGGAGACATCCGCCGGGCGGCCGTCCTTCACCTCGCGAACGACCCGTCCGATTATGTGACGCTGTCCTTGCGCAGCCATCTGGCGGAGGGCGGGCTTCTCGACCTTGACGGCACGCCGCCTTCCGAGAAGATACGCAACCTGCTTAACCTTCGCAACGAGGGCCTGTTCGACGTGGAGAAGGCCATTGAATACGGCAAGAGCCACGGACTCGACGCGGTCCTGATTGGCATCCTCGACGAGTTCGAGACGGTGAAGGGCAAGGCTGTCCTCAGGGGGCAGTTGAAGTTCGTGCGGATTGCGAAGGGCGACGTGGTGGACATCCCGTTCTCCGACAATGCGTCCGGTGGCGGTTCGGCGGCGGAAATCGCCAAGGTTGTCGCAGGAACTGGGGAGCCGCCATCACTTTCGCTTACGACTCGCATCTTGCTGTTGTCGCTCTCCATCTTCCTCCTGCCGATACTGGCATTCCCGTTTCTCAAGATGGCTATGGGAAGGAACTCTAACGTCGCGGCCGCCACAGCCCTGATCATACTGCTTGCCATCGACGGGTTCATCATCAGCGCGGCCCTCGGCACGAGCGGGACGTTCTGCGGCCTCGCAGTGTTCCTAATCGTGTTCGCGGCGGCATTTGGATATGACCTCTTCATGCTCTCATACGCACAGCTTCGCCGTCCCCCGTCGCCAGCGAACTAAATTGAATGGAGTCTGGCGATGACACAGGAAGAATTTTTTGGCGCGATCGAACATAACTTGCAACTGCTGGCTGCAAAACGCGCCGAATTGCCGTTGTACAACATTCCGCGGATTGGCATTTTCCTTGGCAAATTCGGGAATCTGAAGTTGCTGTCTCGAATCAAGGAGTTTAAGTGCATTGCCAAGGGTGGTGATCCGCAGTGCCCTGATAACGTGCGCTGTTACGACCTTCTTTCTTCAAAGGCTCTCTTCGTCGGCCCGATTCGGTTTCGTGTCTTTGCCTGTTTCGCGGATGCGCCAACGGCGGAGGGATATCGTCTGGCCAAACGCGCAATCCGCAGATGGTATCAGCAGAGCGGTTGGGCCAATAACGAATGTGAGATGCCGTACGCAGCCGCCATTGTCGTGGGGGCTGCATCGCCTTGGGAGGATGGACTCACTCCAAATGCAGTAGACCCGCCGAGCGCGAACGTCAAAATTGCATTTCGCATGCTTGCGGCTTCCAGCCCACAGCCGGGGAATGGAATGGTGATAGAAAAGGAGGGGGATGTAGGGGCGTGCATAATCGTTTATCAAGCGCTTGTCCCAGAGACGTTCGACAAGGTGGAGAGACGTGTGCGTGATTGCGTGGAGAACCTTTTCCTGCCGAACGGCGATGTAATAGGCGGAGGGTATCTTACCGTTCGCAAGGTCATGGACAGGTTGCCGAAGATCCCATACAAGGTGATAGTCAACATTTTCGTCAAGATGCAGGGAGAGGGAAATTACAGAAAAGACTTGCTGCCGAAGGATGCAGGGCGAGAATTGGATGAACAGCGCGTATACCTTGAGAAGCGTCCGCCATCCTTTCTAAAGAAATGGCTCTCGCGGCTGGAGCCTGAATGGTATACGCAGAACCGTGTTTCTCGGCTAGTGGGCCTGGGCTCGATCGGGGCGTTGCTTACGGTGCCCTTGCAGCTTTTTGAACATTTCATTCCAGACTTGATCATGCCGTACAGATTCATGATCTTTCTCGTCGTCAGCAGCTTGCTGGGCGTATGCTTGATTCTCTGGCTCTGGTTTTTACTGCGCCGTCGGATCTAACGTTAATGATCTTCAATTCAGGAGGTGAAAAATGGGATTCTTAAAAAGACTATTTGGTGGCGGTGCGTCGGCTGAAAAGCCAATCACCGGCGACATGTCGACAACGCTGATCAGGAGGTTGTCCGCAAACAAACATGAACTTGACGGACTGCCTCGCGACAGACACGGACATGTGAGAGACGTGTTCTCTTGCGACTATCTCGACTTGACTGGGCTGAGAGACAAGCTGTCGTTCAGCCCATGCCTTGATCCAAAGACTTCTGTCGAAAGGGGCAAGTCGGTGTATTATCTCTCGCCGAACGTGTTCGTGCTGGAATTCGGCTGTCGAGACAATAAGCGCGTAAAGATGACGGCGACGCTGGACAGGACTACGACAAGCGCTCTTCCCGAATGGCTGCACGCCTACGTGACAAAACCGGGGGAGAGTATCACTGCGGAAGCATTGGGGAGGCTACTGGACGGCAAGTACTCTTCCGAAAGACTTCCAGAATGGCTCATCTCTGAGCAGGGGGGGACGGAGATATCCCCCGATACAAAACCGCCAGAGGGTAAGTCGTTTGCCGAACTCGAGCCTGGAGACGTCGTTTTCAATTCCTACCGGATAGAACGCGAACTTGGCGGTGGTGGGCAGGGGCGTGTGCTTCTTGCGACAGACACAAACGCCCCCACGGAGTCCCTTGCGCATGTCGTGTTGAAGGGACTGTACGGCGGTGATGCGGTGGACGGTTCGGCGCTTGATGCCATCATTGGCGAGGCAAACTTCCTACGGAGCATGCGGCACGATGGAATCGCGGCGTACTACTGGTGCAAGATGCTTCGGGATGTGCCAGTCCTTGCGATCGAATACATCGAAGGTGTTTCGCTCGCGGATTATCTGGCCCACAAGTCTGGCGGCAAGATCAGCGAGGACGAGACACGGGAACTGTTGCGCCCGATCGCCGCCGCGCTTGACTACGCGCATCGCAGGAACGTGTTCCACCGTGACATAAAACCGAAGAACATTATCGTCCGGAACTCGCCCGTAAACGGGTTAAAGACATGTCTGATAGACTTCGGAATCGCGGGGACGAATCAGTCAGGTGCTACTGGGCAGCCAATCGGGACTCCTCGGTATATGTCGCCCGGGCAGAAGCTCGGCAAGCCGGCGTCGGCTGACATGGACGTGTATTCTCTTGCGGTTACGGCGTATGAATGCCTGACCGGAACGTTGCCGTATCCAGACGGATGGCTTCCCGGCGTGAAAGTGCCGCCGCTTCCATCGGATACGCCTTTCGCGCGCTCGGTGATGCGCGGTCTTGCCATGTTGCCGGAAGATCGTCCTGCCACATGTTGCGAACTTATAGATCCAAAAGAAAACGTCGTCCCATCACCCCCACCCCCACCCACACCTCCTCCACCGCCGCCAGACGACCTTAAGGAACTGGAACGCTCGTTCATGCTCTATCGGCAGCTTCTGGCGCAGAGTGCTACGCGGATCGAACGGGAGAATAGCGACATGGCGGAGTGGTTCCGCGGTGCCCAGAGCAGACTTCGGGATATGACTTATGACCTAGCGCGTTCCGACCGCCTGAAGCTTGAGGAATTCTTCAACGAGATCAGGGCCAAGAGGTGTCGGGTGTCTTCGGACGATTTCTTTCTGGCGACAGACCGTCTCGTCGAAGTGCGTAACGGCCTTCCCAAAAAAGGCGGTACGGTTTGGCACGCGCTCAAGGAAAGCATCAGTTGAGTTGGGAGATGCAGCATGAAGATAAATCTGGCAGTATATACGGCCCAAGAGGGCTACTCCTGGCAACCAGGCTCCGCCTTTATGATCGAGGAATTGGTCGCGTTCAAGAAGAGCATCGGGAAATTCCCATCGCCCGACTCAGCGGAATTCCCGTTCGGCGGGATTTTCCTGTTGGAAGATCGAGTTGTATTCTACCGTTACCATGTGGCGAAGAAGATCGACTTCCGTGGGCGTGACGCGCTCTACTGCGTCCTCGGCGCAGTTTCTCGCGAAGATGCCGCGAAGATCGACCCTGCCGCGCTGTTCGCCTGCCCTGAGTTTGCGGGGCCGATGAAGCCGTTCCCGACGGAACTGGAGCTTCCGGAGGCTGATTCCTCCACCGTGCCAGAGTGGCTGAAGAACCTTGATAACAATACGCTCGACGTGCGGATTACGGGAACTGCCGATAATCCATCTTATGCGGTAATTCAGGAGCCAATTGAAATTCCGCAGACCCCTGTCTCGGAGACTACTGTCCCAGTTCCTCCTGAAATACCCCCCGCCGATCCCGGTTCTGCTGAGCCTGTACCCGCTCCCGATGGTGGGGCGCAATCACCGAGCGCGCCGCAATGCGGTGTGCCTGATTCGCAAAATTCTGTCCCTGACGATAGTGGTGCGCGTCCCGTGCGTCAGTTGCCGCGTCGGTTGGTCTGGCAGATCGCCTCAGCGGCGGCAATGGCTGTCCTGCTAATAGGTGGGAGTATCTGGTTTGCGGTTGGAACAAAGCAAGGAGGTAACGGGGATGCCGAGTCAGGATTACCACAGACCAACGGAGTTGTGGTGACGGGTGCTCCTGAAGGTACGATACCAGCGGATACGAACAATCTGCCGGAGGTCTCGACATCCACAAATGACAATCATCCCGTGACGAATGTAGTCGACGTGTCAACGAACACCCTCCAGACGGCAACGAACGTTTCGGCTGCGGTAACGAACGCCGCTCCAGTCGAAAAGTCAGCCCCCGCGCCGACCACGGAAAAGAGTGCGCAAAAAACTGTACAGAAGAAGCGTTAACGCGCTCTTTCCGCGCCGATATTTTTTTTCATTTTCCCCCTTGCGCGAACGGCGAAGGTCTGATATAATATATGCCGTTTTCACGACACCAGGTGCGAGCTTAACTCAGTTGGTAGAGTGCCACCTTGCCAAGGTGGTTGTCGAGGGTTCGAGTCCCTTAGCTCGCTCCATTCATGGGGTTGTGGAAGCGGTGAATGGGAGCATAGCTCAGTTGGTAGAGCAAGTGACTCTTAATCACTGGGTCGTGGGTTCGAATCCCTCTGCTCCTACCATTCACAACTAACTGGTCGTGGCTAGGTAGCTCAGTTGGTAGAGCAACGGACTGAAAATCCGTGTGTCGCCGGTTCGATCCCGGCCTTGGCCACCAAAGAGAACCCCGAAAACCCCAATGGAAACGGGGTTTTTCTTTTCCTAGGACTTTTAGCCGTCCACCGCTTATCCTCGCTTGCACAGTTATTTTCCGCACGAATAATCGCCAAATAATCACCAGTCCCCGAATTCGCGCGGTCGGATGGTTCACGAAGTTCTGACCGTAACGATGTGGTGAACGCCAACAAGGAAAACGCATACGGCCAATTTCGCAAACGCGATAGAAGGCATGATCGACAAATTGCGGTCTTTGGTCGTCTGTTCAGATTTTGAGCAGTGGGGGAAAAATTGACAGGCGCTTTTGAGCGTTTGCCAAGAATCTGGTCGGCGTAAGACTGGAAAACGATGCATGATTTTTCCTGTTTCCGGTTTGGCACGAATACTGCTAATGTCGTGCCGTATGAGAAGTGAGAGAAATAATGAACGGGTATGTCGGCATTCGCGCAAGGTTCTGGGTAAGATGGATTTGTGCGACATAAGGGTCGCGCTTGAGGGGGGATGCAATGTGACTATGCTCATCCGCCACGCGGAACGTCCGCCGCTTGAACCTGGAGACATGACTTTTGGCGCAAGCCTCGCGCTCACTGAACGAGGGTGGCGCATGGCGCGGCAATTCGGCGCAATGCTGGCCAATACGGTACACCCCCGGTCAGTCGCGTTCTATGCGAGTGGAACTTTTCGCACTGTTCAGACGGCTTGCGGAATGGCGATGGGCCTTGACGCCGCTAAACCGGAGAATTCGATTGTCCGCAAGATCCATCTTGCGGAATTCCTCGGAAGCGATTCTCCGTTCTTTGGAATGCTTGATGACCGCATGGCGCTCGCAGCGGAAGGACACTATCACGAACGTTTGAATGAGTACTTCACTGGCGGAGTGTTGCAGGGCTACAGGCCGCTTGGAAGGGCGACCGGCGGAATGGAGGCACGGCTCCATGCACTGCATCGCTCGGGCGAGAAACTTGTTGTTGCCGTGACGCACGATATCAACGTCGCGGCGTTTCTTGCCGGACGCGGCGTCGTCCCGTCGTTTACGGACGAGACATGGCCTGATTACCAGGACTCCGCCGTTGTCGTAGAAACGCCTGACGGAAACAGGGAATACGGCGTCATTCACTGGGACGAGCGCTTTGAGGGGATCGACCTGATTGACGTGAGGTATGCCTGAGGCGAAGGGGATTGAAGCCGAGAGAACGGGCGTCAACGGAAATTATTTTGTTTGGCGGGCTTTGATAGACTAGGCGCCGCAAAGGAAAAACAGCATTATGAAACAAAGAAAAGAAATGATAGATGATGAACGCGGGTACTTCTTCGGATTTGCCCGTGGAACATACGGTGAGGTACTGGGCGAGCTCAGCAAGACGCGTGTCAATTCATGGCGGACGAGTTCCATCCCGCTCGCCGAATTCTGGCAACCGTCGAATCTCGGCAGGATCGGGAGACTTCTTTCCAAGCACCTTCCCGACTTCAATCCCGTCTGTGCGCTCAAATTCTTTGAGTTCCCCACGGACGCGCTTTTCGACGGCGAAAGGATCGGACGTCCTTCGATGACGGACATCATGATTCTCGAAGCCGGCGTGCAGATTGCCGTGGAGGGAAAGATGACCGAGTACGTTCGCTTTGCAGACAAAACGGTTCGGGAGTGGCTCAACGAGGGCGTGGGTGCGGCGGACATCCTCCTCCGCCATCGCATACTCAAGGCGTGGCTGTGCTATATCCACAATGCGGACTGCACCGGACTTGGCGGCTTTGCTGATTTCAAGTCGAACTGCATGGACATTTCGTACCAGTTCCTACACCGGACGGCGTCCGCCTGCAACAAGGCAGGACTCAAGGGCGGTACGATACCTGTGCTTGTGTATCAGCTCTTCTTCGACGCAAACGACGCAGAACATATCCAGAAGATGGAGGAGTTCAAGTCCGAGTTGCGTCGGTGGGCGGCTGCGCTCAAGTTGCAGAACATGAAGTTTCTCAAGGCTCACTTCGATGGAATGCATGGCGAGATATTCGACACCATGCGCGACGAGTCCATCTACAAGTTTGACTTCGACGCAACGACGGTTGAGGCCGTCATCGACACGCCCGAGGAGGTCAAGTGACATGAACGGCTACGTTCCTCTCGATGTCCGCTCGTCGTATTCGATGGGCGATTCCATCTGCACTGTGCCGCGCCTTGTCTGCAAGGCGAGGGAGATGGGGTTCCCCGCGCTTGCGCTCACCGATCGAAACTTCATGTTCGGCGCTGCCGAGTTCCATGCGGCATGTCGTTCGCAGCGGATAAAGCTCGGTGGTGATTTCCCGTCCATCAAGTCGATAATCGGACGATCTGTCACGGCAACAATAGATGAGAAATGTCATGTCATACATCTTTATGCAAAGAACAAGATCGGCTACCGCAACCTTGTCCGTATCTCGTCGGCGGAAGTGCAGCCGCAAGGTGCCCAAGACCGATTCATAGCATTCTCTGACATCGAGAAATGGAGCGAAGGCCTTATTTGCATGACGAGCGACACGGAGCCGGACTTCGTGAATGGGTGCTTGCGTGTGTTTGACGATGATTTCGCTTTCTTGGCGGACAATGACGACTTTGATTGTTCGGCATGGCCGTCAGTCATGGTCTGCGCGGCAAATCATGTGAGGTTCATCGAAAAGGACGATGCCGAGGCGTATGATGCCTACTGCGCCATCTTCGACCACAGGAAATTGGCAGATGGCGGGCGCAGACATTGCAACGGGACTGAATACCTGCTGTCGAGAGAAGAGATGTCCTTGCGGTTCCCGAAGCATCCAGAATGGATCGAGAACACGGTCAAGCTTGCAGAGCGAATCGAAGATTACGAGATATGCGAAGCACCACAAGTCGTTGATTTTCCGATTCCACAGGGGTTCGGCAGCGAGGCGGACTACCTCGCCTCGCTCGTATGCGAGGGCATGAAGAATCGTTGGGGCGAACAGTTGCCGCCGGAAGTCGTAGAGAGGATCGATTTCGAGTTGCACGTCATCAAGATGATGGGTTTTCCCAGTTACTTCCTCATCGTACACGACTACGTGAAGGCGGCGCGGCGCATGGGCGTGTGGGTCGGCCCTGCACGCGGTTCGGCAACTGGTTCGGCGGTTGCGTATGCGCTTGGAATAACCTCCATCGATCCAATCAAGCACAGGCTCCTCTTCGAGCGTTTCCTCACCCCCGATAGGATCTCAATGCCAGACATTGATATCGATTTCGAGGATGCCGGGCGCGGGAAGGTTGTCGAATATCTTTGCGATAAATACGGGCGCGACCACGTAGCCCACATCGTCACTTTCGGGCAAATGGCACCACGAAGTGCAATAAAGGACGTGGCACGTGTGTTGGAGTATCCAATCCGTAAAGCCAACGAGCTTGCAAGCCTTGTCCCCGAAGAGCCACGAATGACGTTTCGGCGTGCGCGTAGTTGCTCGGCCAAATTTCGCCAGGTGTACGAGAATGGCGAAGATACGCAGAAGAAGATTCTTCGTATAGCCGAGAAGCTTGAAGGATGTGTTCGGCAACCCGGCATACATGCCTGCGGAATCGTCATCTCGCGCAAGCCGCTTTGGGAAAGATTGCCTGTAATGCCCGTTGACGCGAATTCTCGCGTGGTTGGCGAGCCTGAACTTATCACGCAATATGACGGACAATATGTCGAACCCGTAGGACTCGTAAAGTTTGACATCCTTGGCTTAAAGACTTTGTCAATCCACAAGGGTTGCGTGAACTTGATCAAGGAGCGGAAAGGACAGGTGGTTGATCTTGACAAGATCCCGAATGACGAACTTGAGACGATGGAGGTCTTTGCAAGGGGCGATACTGAGCATATTTTCCAGTTCGAGTCCGCCGGGATGAAGCGTTGGCTTAAGGCACTCAAACCGAAATGCTTTGATGACCTCGTGGCCATGAACGCTCTGTATCGTCCGGGGCCAATAGCCTGCATCCCTACGTTCGTGCGGCGCAAGAACGGCGAAGAGCCTGTCGCATACGATCATCCTCTCATGGAGGAGGAACTGCGCGAGACATACGGCGTTACCATCTATCAGGAGCAGATCATGATACTCTCGCGGAAGCTGGCCGGCTTCACGCGGGGCGAATCGGACAAGCTGCGCAAGGCGATGGGCAAGAAGCGACTCGACATCATGGAAGAGATGAAGGTCAAGTTCGTAGAAGGCTGTCTCGCCAACCAGGAGTTCCGCGTCGACAAGTGGAAGGACGAGGACGAGGCCCGTAGGCTCATCGACAAGATATGGAGTGATTGGCGCGCGTTTTCGTCCTATGCATTCAACAAGTCGCATGCTGTTGCATACGCTTGGCTTGCCTATCAGTCGGCATATCTCAAGGCTCACTATCTCGAAGAGTTCGCGGAGGCCGTAGGCAAGTGTTAAATCGGCATATCAAGGTTATGGTATAATATTGGCCATGCGCGGCAGACCCAGAAAGAACATGACGGAGACGGAACGACACGATTTCAGATTGGAATCGTCGAAGATGTCTCATGCCAAGGCTCGGCGGATTGCGTGGGGCGAGCAACACAAATCGCCCTCACGCACGTCCACCAAGCCGCCGCCGTCGCTGGACGAACTGCGCACCGCCTACCAGCGGCGCAACGAATCGTGCGAGGCGATGATCCGTCTCGGTTCGATGCTTGAGGACATCGAAGCGGCGCACTGTGTCGGCTACAAATTCGATAAGTACGACGACAGCGGCACGGCCGATAGCTACTTCATCGACTACGACACGCCGTGGCAGACGGGGATTCGTGGCTTTCTCAAGGATGCGCCCGATCTGCTCGCCTCGTACAAGACGCTCATGCGCTACAAGAAACTGTCCGCAGACTTCCGCGATGTAATCGAGCTCTACGACCCCAACCCCGCCTCGCTCGTGTTCGACGGCCCTGATGAGCCGTGGCTCGTCCCCATCCGCGAACGTGCGCGCAAGTTGCTGGATGGCTGCGGGCGGTCATTTCG
This sequence comes from uncultured bacterium, assembly GCA_902802945.1. Lineage (GTDB taxonomy): Bacteria > Verrucomicrobiota > Kiritimatiellia > RFP12 > UBA1067 > RUG572. The sequence continues at coordinate 25,763 of CADCOC010000001.1, forward strand.
CGAGTTGGCGAAGAGGATCGCGGAGTTTGGACAACAACCGGGGCAGTGTCTCGAACCCCGCCTTGATGCACAAGGCACACGAACGACGGGGGAAGAAGCGAAATAGGGATTTTTGTGTCTCCCGCAGAGTCACAGGGACGCAGGGAGATTGTTCAATCGAATAAAATGACAAATTAAAGGAGATTCAAATGAAACTTTTCCCCAAAATGGAATTGGTTGTAAAGGCAATGGCATTGTGCTGCGAAAATGAGGGTGATGATAAAACAAGGTGTGGCGATGTCGAGAAATCGCCCATAGCGCGCTCAGAGGTATTTAACGAAACATGGATGCTTCGACTAACGTTGGCGCTGATACATGACTATGGGGTTTGCTCTTTGCCTGATGACAAAAATACCGCATTATCACTTATATGTAACGCACTCCCAAAAAGATGGATTAGCGAAGGAGGACTTGAGCCGGCGTTTAAGGAAGAGGGGACGACATGGACGGATGCAATATTGGGCGATGTCAGATTGAGGGGCGAATCTGCCGATGATGGCGAAAATACGGAGACCGCAAGTAACAAGAGAAAAGTAGAAATTGCTGGTACGTCCGGTGATAACCCCGGCGTGGTTATTGTCGAAGCGAAGATTGGTAGCCCACTTGATAAGTCGGTAACAAACTCCAAAAACTATGATCAAGTTGCGCGAAATATCGCTTGTCTCGCCAAGTTGCTTTTGAAAGTCGATAAAGATGCTGTGTCTGCGTATTTGAAGAATAGTGCCGTCGTTGTCTTCATGCCAAACCCTGAGGAATGCCTGAAACTGTTGCCAGAACTTGATGACGATCAGAAGAATAGGATGGGCAAAGCGCTTGATAAAAGAATGCAAGCAGCAAGGAGTTTTTTTAAAAGCGCACAGGAAACAATACAAAATCAGGGGGGGGAACGCGCGTATGACATCGACGAGGGGAACCTCGAAAAGTTCAATACTGTTGTCAAAACCATATTCGGCAATTCGACTATTTTGACATGGGACGAGATAATAGATGCGATAGCAGACGAAAATGAAAACAAAGAAATGCTCAAAAACTTTTACATACAGGCGTTAAAAGAAATCGTACCAAAGAAGAGGGAATGGAAGCACGGCAAATAACCAAAAGACGCATTTTGGCACGAGAATTGTCTCATGGGGGAGATTATGAAAACAGAGCATGAGATTACGGAGCGGACGAAATCTTTCGCTGGTCAATGAAGAGAGAAGCTGCCGCTAGTTGAAATGCAGAATGCGTTCGCGCGATTAATTGCTGAAATGGAAACTGACAATGGAAACACAAACCCTGATTGACGCTGACACGGCGAGTCGGCTACAGGCAATGGCAAATGAACTTGGAAAACCGCTCACTGCAGACGCCGCGAGCATCCGCCGGTTACATGACATTGCAAAAGAAATAAAAAGATTGGCGGATTCGCTTGGACGGCACGAGCTGGTGGATTTCGCCGACGTGTGGCCGGAATCCCTAGACCCGAAAGAGGAGCAGAGGATGCTGTTGCCGCTCTACCTTGGCATGACTCCGCAAGATGAGAAACTGGTCATCGACCTTGCACGGATGCCGCATCTGCTCATCGGCGGCGCAAGCGGACAGGGTAAGTCTAATCTGCTCAACTGCATTATCAGTGGCCTTGCCCGGCTTCTGCCGCCTGAACAGCTCCGTTTCTTTCTCTTTGACCCTAAATACGTGGAGTTCACGCATTTCTTGAATCTACCACATCTTGCATTTCAGGTGATAAATGACGGTGCCAAGTGTGTCCGTGCTCTCAACTGGCTCGAAAATGAGATGGAAGAACGTCTGAAGACTTTTAGCAACGTAAAATGCAGCAACATAGAGAAATATCGTGCTGGTGGAAATCAAATGCCGTACATTGTTGTTGTCATGGACGAGATTGCGGACTTGATGATGGAATATGGGAAAGAGGTTGAATCGCTTGTTGGAAGGATTACGGCATTTGGCCGTGCGGTAGGAATCCATTTTGTGATGGCAACACAAGTTGCCGATCAGAAGGTGCTGACCGCATCCTTATGCAGAAGTTTCATCACGCGAATTGCATTTAAGACTCGCAACCAGTCTGAATCGCAGTTGATTATTGACGCACCTGATGCCGATATCCTGTGTGGCCGTGGTGATATGTTCGTAAGCCAGCCTGGAGGATCGCTTGTCCGGGCGCAGTGTGCGTATCTTTCTTCTGAGGAAGAGACCAGGATTGGCGATGAAATCGGGAAGCGGTATCCCCTTGTCAATGCTATTACCTCGTTTTCTGATATTTAGGCTTTTCACCTTTCGCGAATTTCGGATAGACGACGGTGGCTGGTTTGTGGTATCATAGCGGCGCTCCCCGGGATTGAACTCCGTGGCAACGGATGTACGAACGGGAGCCGTTGATGAGCCGTTGGGTTGAAACCGAAGGAGTCCTGCCGTGAACGGACCGAAAAGCCTGAAGGGTGGGCGGACGGTCCGGGAGGGGGTGTCGATCTCGGGAACCGCGGCCGCCGATTTGGAGCGTGATGGAGGAGGCTTCCTCCGCGGGCTTGAGCGCGAAAGCGCGGCCTAAGCGTCGTCGGCATCCGGCGAGGCATCGCCTATTCCGAAAATGCGACTGTTGGCGCATTGTATCCAGTGGCCGGCGTTCGGCCGCGCAGTGCGCCGGCATCACAACGAAAGGAATAGGCACATGAAGAAACCAGCCGAATCCGGGGCGATCGACATCGCCGCCGTTCAATCCCGCATGCTCACGATCCGCAATCAGCAGGTGCTGCTCGACCGATATGTCGCCGCGCTGTATGGCGTGCAGACGAAGGAAATCAACCAGGCGATACGGAACAACCCAGGGAAATTCCCCGAAGGATTCGTATTTCAGTTGAATGAAGACGAGTTTGAAAATTGGAAGTCAAAAATTTTGACCTCCAATTTATCTGCTAGGGAGATTGCTGTCATCAAGATGGGGATACGCCGAGCCCCGTATGCTTTGACGGAGCGCGGCCTTTACATGCTGGCAACGATTTTGAAGGGCGAAGTGGCTACGCGCGCGACACTTGCCATCGTGAACACCTACGCCCAGGTGCGTTCGATGGTTCGCGACATGGAGGCGATCCAAAAGGAGAAGGCGGGTTCGCCGGAACAGGCGAATATGCTCACGCGGGCCGGCCACAAGCTTGCGGGGCTCATCGGCGACAATCTCTCCACGGTATCGCGGAAGACCACGATCGAGCTGAATCTCGCGCTGCTCAAGATCACGCACGAAGTCACGCAGAGAAAGGAGTGAGGGCTATGAAGCAGAAGTATGAATTTTCGGTTCGCATGCAACAGCGGCATTTGAAGGCTATTGTTGGAGCTCTGAGGTTTCGACAGCGATTTCTGGCGGGCGATGTATATGGTACGATTGGCCGCGCAGCGATGGATGCGTGGGGGACGTTGCCAGAGATTGCCCATGGGGCGTATCCTGCGAGGAAAGGCGAGAAGGGGGCGGTTCAAGCGGAAGTTTTCGAGGCCTGCCGGGTAATTGAGGATATTGTGAGGGGCCAGAGAAGGCCATCTGAGGCATTCTCGGCATCGCCAGAAGGAAGGCTTGCGGCCGAACTGCTCTCGCAAAACAAGGCGAAGGAGAGGCATACGCGATTCATCGTGAAACTGAGAAAGGAAGTTTTAAGGAAGATTGGCTGGGCGGTTGAGTTCGAATTACGCGCACGAATCGGGCACTTAGAAGCGGTTGTTGCTCATCTTGATATTGAGATTGGCGGGATGAAGCGCGTGGATAGCCAGTGCGAGCGAATGAAAGCTGTGGCTTGGCAGATCGTGGGCGGGAACTACAGCCCGTGGTTTACGTATCGAACGAGATTTCTTTACGATATCTATTCTGCCATCCAACACGAGGAGGGGCACTGGCGCTATAGCACTGTGCATCCTCTGGTGCCAAGCGTGCCACTGATGGAGATTGCGAGGTACGTATGAGGGGAGCCGATACTAGCGGCAGCGCAAGCGCTGCCTTCAGGACACGGACGCGGGCTTCAAGGCTGGATTGGAGGTGAAGGATGGTGAAAGAAAAGAAGGAGATTCACCGGTATCGGCGGTTTTGCGGGTATGACTACTCGCGGGGCGCGGCGCTTTTCATCACAATCGTGACCAATCCGCGAAGGCGGCTTTTCGGGGCGATTATCAATGCCAAGCTCCAGAAGACGCCGCTCGGGCTTGCCGTGGAGCGACTGTTCGCCGAGATGGCGCAGATGCCGGGCATCCGGCTTTTCAACTTCGTCGTGATGCCGGACCACGTACACCTCCAGCTTCATCTTCGCGCGGGGCTGGCAAATCCGCTCGTTACGCTGGGGCGGGCGATCGGCGCGTTCAAAAGCCTCTGCGCGAAGGACTTTCACGAACTCACGGGCGAGTCGGGGTCGCTTTGGCAGGGACCGGGGCTGGCAACGGGGCAAGGGGTAGCATCGGGGCAAGCGGGGGAAGGGATGATACCGGGGCGGGTTTATCCTCGGGGGAAGGCAGTTTACTGGCTACCAGATGGGCCGAAGCTCGTTTCCTGATAGTACCGCTTGCGGTGCGACTACGTAAACGATGATTCAGAAGTTGATGCGAAAGTGCCCAAGGGCAGGCGTTTATGGTATACTATCGCCCAAGCAGAGTTGGTGAATCTATCAATTATAGCTTGAGAGAATGGAAGAAACAGCTACAGATCTTTTCATCGCGCGTGCCGAGGCGGCGGCTGCGCAGGTGCATGCCGTACCCGATGAGGCGGCGGCTGCGCGCGAAGTTGAGGCGATCCGCGCCGAGAAGGGTACGGATGGCGGCGCGCACGGGGTGCGCGCCCTAACGGGTGGGGTTGGCGTGGCGCACGGGGTGCGCGCCCTACCGGGTGGGGTTGGCGTGGTGCGTGCCGCGAAGGGTATCGCCCAGACGGGCACGTGCATCGTGGTGACGGACGACGAGGCGCTGCGCCTAGAGACGATGCTCCCCGAAGTGAGCGTGATCCTCTTGAACAGCGCCGACATCCTGCCCGACCTTCCCTCCGCCGCGCCGTTCCTTCGTGAGCAGCAGACGCAGGGACGAGCCTCCTACGTATCCTTCATCACGGGTCCGAGCCGCACGGCCGACATCGAGCGCGTGAGCGCAATAGGCGTGCATGGTCCGCTGGAGCTTCACATCGTACTGATCGGAGGGCGTCCATGAGCTACGCGCACGAGATCGAGGAGGCGCTGAAGGATGGCTTCCTCCGCCGCACGCTGGATAAATTTGCTGTCGAATACCGCGCGGGACGCGACCGCGTGTTCGCGGAGGTTGACGAGCGTGCGCTCATCCAGCGCATTGCGGACGTCAAGGACGACGCGGCGCGACACATGGAGGAACTCTACGAAAAGTTCCGCAGTGAGGCCGAGAAACGCGGTGCCGTGGTTCACCGCGCGAAGGACGCTGCGGAGGCACGCGAAATCATCGCGCAGATTGCCAAGGAGAACGACGTCCACAAGATCGTCAAGTCGAAGTCCATGACTGCCGAGGAGATCGGACTCAACGCGCATCTCGAAGCAGCCGGCATCGAGGTGAATGAGACCGACCTTGGCGAATGGATCGTGCAGCTGCGCCACGAACGCCCCTCGCACATGGTGATGCCCGCGATCCATCTCTCGCGCGGACAGGTGGCGGACGAGTTCGAGAAGGCGACCGGCCGCGCGCAGGACCACGAGGACGTTCACAAGCTCGTGAAGACCGCGCGCGCCGAGCTGCGCCCCAAGTTCCTTGCGGCGGACATGGGCATCTCAGGCGCCAACTTCCTCATCGCCGAGACGGGCTCGCTCGCAATCGTCACGAACGAGGGCAACGGACGCCTCGTCAACACGCTCCCGCGCGTCCACGTGGCGCTCGCGGGACTCGACAAGCTAGTGCCCACGCTCGACGACGCGCTCTTGGCCCTGCAGGTGCTGCCGCGCAACGCGACAGGTCAGCGTCTCACGAGCTACGTGACGTTCATCGACGGCGCGACGGCGTGCGCGAAGAGTCCCACTGGGCGCAAAATCCTCCACATCGTGCTCCTCGACAACGGGCGCGCCGACCTCGCGCGTGATCCTCTCTTCTCACAGATCTACCGCTGTGTGCGGTGCGGCGCGTGCGCGAACGTGTGCCCCGTGTTCCGTCTCGTGGGCGGACACCGCATGGGACACGTCTACGTGGGCGCGATCGGCCTCGTGCTCACCTACCTCTATCACGACCGCGCCGCCGCGAAGAAGCTCTGCCAGAACTGCGTGGGATGCGGGGCATGCAAGGAAGTTTGCTCGGGCGGTATTGACCTGCCGCGCCTCATCCAGGAAATCCGCGCGCGGTTCGCGACGGAGGATGGCGAGCCGGTGGCCTCGCGTCTTGCACGCTACGCGATGCGCAAGCGCACCACGTTCCACCGTCTGCTCAAGTTCATGCGTTTCGCGCAGAAGCCGTTTGCAGGCAAGGATGGCTTCGTACGCCACCTCCCGATGGCGCTCTTCGGCAAGCAGGGCTTCAAATCACTGCCTGCGCTTGCCAAGAAATCCTTCCGCGAGCTGTGGCCGAAGCGCGATTCGTGGCTCGTCGCCCGTGATTCAAGCCCACGAACCACGAACCACAAACCACGAACCACTAAAATCGCGCTCTTCGCGGGCTGCGCGCTCGACTTCTCCCTGCCGCACCAGCTCGTGGCTGCGATGAAGGTGTTTGCGCATTTCGGCGTGGAGGTGGAGTTCCCGATGGAGCAGACGTGCTGTGGGCTGCCGCTCGTCACGCTCGGCGAGAAGGAGACGGCGCTCGACGTGGCGCGTCAGAACATCGCCGCGTTCGCGGGTGAGTACGACGCGATCGTCACGCTCTGCGCGAGCTGCGCTTCGCATCTTCGCCACTGGTACAAGGATACGCTCGGTGCGGAGGCCGAGGCGTTCTCCGCGAAGGTGATGGACTTCAGCTCGTTCGTACACGACGTGCTGGGACTCACGGAGAAGGATTTCACGCGCCTCGACTGGAAGGTGGCCTACCATGCGAGCTGCCACCTCTGCCGTGCGCTCGGCGTGAAGGAGGCCCCGCGCGCGCTCATTTCTGCCGCCGCGCACTACACGCCCACACCGGAGGAGGAGTCGTGTTGCGGTTTTGGCGGCAGCTGGTCGTTCAAGTTCCCGGAGATTTCCAAGGAGCTCATGCACAAGAAACTCGACAACGCCTGCTCAAGCGACGCCACGCACCTTGCGCTCGATTGCCCAGGCTGCACGATCCAACTGCGTGGAGGCGCGGACCGTGAGAAGCGCAAGATTCAAGTCGTGCACGTTGCGGAAGTACTTGCGGCAAGCTTGGAGGCTGGCGCGTGAGGTGGCTGGGCCGCGCTTGCCACGGGGGAGTGGACATGGTAAAATACGGGCGTTGGTCAAATCAGAGGAAGTAAAACATGAAGATTCTCATTGTTGGCAGTGGCGGGCGCGAACACGCGATTACATGGCGCCTCGCCCAGGACGAAACGAAGCACGAGCTCTACTGTGCGCCAGGCAACGCCGGTACCGCGGCGCTCGCCACGAACCTCGCCATCGGCGCGGAGGATGTGGCTGCCGTCGCCGCGTGGGCGGAGGCGAACCGTCCCGATCTCGTGGTGGTGGGACCTGAGGCACCGCTCTGCAAGGGACTCGTCGACGCGCTGGAAAAGATCGGCGTGAAGGCGTTCGGCCCCGTCGCGGCAGGTGCGCGCATGGAGGGCTCGAAGCGTTTTGCGAAGGAAGTCATGGATGCTGCGGGCGTGCCCACGGGTCGCGCGCGCACGTTCACGGACGCGGCGGCGGCGAAGGCCGCGCTCGCGGAGTATGGTCTCCCCGTCGTGATCAAGGCGGACGGCCTAGCCGCCGGCAAGGGCGTGGTGGTGGCCGAGACGACGGAACAGGCCGAGGCGGCGATTGACGATATGCTCGTGGGCAATAAGTTCGGCGCGGCCGGCGCCGAGGTGCTCGTGGAGGAGTTCCTCCACGGCGAGGAGTGCTCGATCCTTGCGCTCGTGGACGGCGAACGCGCCGTGCTGCTGCCGAGTTCACAGGACCACAAGCGCGTGTTCGACGGCGACAAGGGTCCGAACACGGGCGGCATGGGCGCATACTCGCCCGCGCCCGTGGTGACGGGCGCAATGCTCCCCGAAATCAAGGAGAAGATCATCCTTCCCGTCGTGCGCGAGCTGAAGAAGCGCGGCATCACCTATCGCGGCGTGCTCTACGCTGGGCTCATGGTCACGCCGCCCGGTGGCAAGATGGCGCTCAGCGGCAGCGCTGTGAACGTGGTGGAGTTCAACGCCCGCTTCGGCGACCCCGAGACGGAGGCCGTGTTGCCGCGTCTTGGCGGTGATTTCGCGACGGCGCTCCTGCACTGCGCTGATGGTTGTCTCTCCGACGCCGACGTGGTGGTGAAGCCAGAGGCGGCGGCCACGGTGATCGTTGCTTCCGGTGGTTATCCGGGGTCGTACGAGAAGGGTAAGGAGATCACTGGACTCGACGCGGCGGCGCAGGTGCCGGGTGCGATTGTGTTTCATTGCGGCACGAAGGCGGCTGACGGCAAGATTCTCACGTCGGGCGGACGCGTCCTCTCCGTGACGGGCATGGGACCCACGTTGCGCGCGGCCGTGGACACCGCCTACGCGGCAGTGGACCTCATCGCCTTCGACAAGGCGTTTCACCGCAAGGACATCGCGCACCGAGCCTTCGAACGCGGATAATGGGAAGTGCAAATCGGGAGACCGCTTTTCGATGAAAACCAGTACGAACATCCTTGTGATCATAATTCTCATCCTCATCATCTTGATCATGGGCGGCGCGGGACTATGGTACTTATTTTCCGGACGCATCGGCAACCGCGACATCTACGACGCCGTCAACGGCAATAGACAGCATGTGCAGGAACAGTTGGACCGGCGCAGCGACGCCATTGAGACGAAGCTTGACCGCCTAGGGACGCAGCTCGGCGCCATACACGACCTGTCCGCCCGCACCGACGCGCAGGCCGCGCGCATCGAGGGCAAGCTCGACAAACTGCTCAAACTCGTCGAAAAGAACCAGCCCGTCCCTATGGAATCGGTACCTGAGATGGAATCGGCACCGTGAGCTTTTTAAAAACAGTAAAACTTTGAAACAACTTCATAGAGGAGAAAACAGATGGATTCTCAAAACCCCAGAGTGGGGATCGTGATGGGCAGCGACAGCGACTGGCCCCTCGTCAAGAAAGCCTGCGACACGCTTGATTCGTTCGGCGTGCCGTACGAGACGCGTGTCATCAGCGCGCACCGCACGCCCGACGTGGCGCTCGACTACGCGAAGACAGCCGAAGGGCGCGGCATTCAGGTGATCATCGCCGCCGCCGGCGGCGCGGCGCACCTCGGCGGCGTGCTCGCCGCAGGCACGGTGTTGCCGGTGATCGGCATTCCCGTGGCGGGCGGCGCGCTGAACGGACTCGACGCCCTCTACGCTACGGTGCAGATGCCGTCCGGCGTGCCTGTGGCAACAGTAGCCTGCGGCAGCGCGGGACCGGTGAACGCCGCGCTTCTCGCGGTGCAGATTCTCGGCACGGCCGACGCGGGGCTGCGCGAGAAGTTCCGCGCCCACAAGGAAACGCTCCGCGCCAAGGTCGCCAAGGCCAACGAACGGATACACCAGCCGGAATGAAACTGCGCGTATTTGGGAGCGGATCGCAGGGAAATGCGCTTGCCGTGAGATCCGGCGAGACGTTGCTGCTTGTCGATTGCGGGTTCTGCAACCGCGAACTGGAACGGAGAATGTCCGCGTGCGGCGTCGATCCCGACGCGGCGGCGGGGCTCTTCTTCACGCACGACCACACCGACCACTGCAAGGGCCTTGCCACTTTCCACAAGCGGCACCCGCAGGTGCCGCTCTATGCGAACGGCAACACGGCCGACGCCATCTCCGTCCTGACGGGCGTTGACGACGGCTGGCGCGTGTTTGAGACGGCCGAGACTTTCCCCGTGGGCGGTTTATCCGTGACGTCGTTCTCGATTCCGCATGACGCGGCCGACCCCGTGGGCTACCTCTTCGACGATGGCGCGAGCGCGCTTTTCGTGGGCACGGACATGGGCGCGCCCACGTTCGGCGTGCGGGACGCGCTCGCTCGCGCGACTTGCGCGGTTCTGGAGTCTAACCACGATCCAGTGTTGCTCCAGACATCTGACCGGCCGGTGTCGCTCAAACAGCGCATCGCGGGACGGTGCGGGCATCTCTCGAACGGCGACGCGGCCGACCTCGTGCGCGCGGTGTGTCCGCAACGCCTTAAGACGCTGCTCCTCGCGCACATTTCAAGGCAGTGCAACGCGCCATATCTTGCGCTTGAGGCGATGCGTTCGGCAGTCGCGGAGCTGGGACGCCCCGTGGCGCTCGAAGTGCTCGATCAGGACGCCCCTAGCCCGCTTTATGAATTCTAGCCGCACGCCGCATGGTTTTATGGTATAATTATCCACCTAACCACAAAACCTTAAAGGTTATTGCATGATGCAGAAGAACAACAAGTTGATGCTGGCGGCGGTCGCCGCGTGTGCGTGCATGGCTGCGTTTGCCGAACCGCCGCGCGTGGCCGGATCTCCGTTTGCCGCGAATTCGCCATACGCGACGGACGCCTATCCAGGCTTCGACGGGCTGGACGACACCAAGCGCCCGGAGAAGAAGGAAAAGAGCTGGTTTAACTGGGTCGACCGCGATAAGCCCGCAGAACAGTACGCGCTCGCCCAGGAGCTCGAGGCCGCAGGATCGCTCCGCAAGGCTCGCCGTGCCTGCGACGCGCTCGTGCGCGAATGGCCCGCCTCCGCCGAGGCGCCCAGGGCCCAGCTCCGCCTCGCAAAGATCTACGCCCGCGAGAAGGACTACGACAACGCGCTGGAGGAACTTGAATACCTGCTGGACTTCTACCCGGGCGAGGTCTCGTACCTCGATCTCGTGGAGTACCTCTACCAGCTCACGAACCTCATGGTCAAGGAGAAGAAGACGATGTTCGGCTTCTCCTTCACGTCCGACCGCATCGTGCGCCAGCACTATGAATCCGTGGTGCGTCGCGCTCCGCGCGCAGCATACGTGCCAGAGGCGATGCTGAAGATCGCGGACCTGCGCGAGCAGGACAACCACTACGAGGAGGCCGTGCAGGTCTACAACCAGCTCGTCATGAAGTTCCCGAAGACGCCTGAGGCCGATGCCGCGATCTATCTACAGGCCAAGGCGCGAATGTGGCTCTGCCGCCGGCTGTCGTACAACATCCCCCGCTGCGTCGACACGCAGAAGTACCTTAAGATGATGATCGAGGAACATCCCCGCCACGACCGCGTCGACGAGATGAAGGAATGGCTTGCCGAACTGGAGAGGCACCTGGAGGCCGATGCCTACAGGCGCGCCAAGTTCTACGACACCAAGCAGCGCACGCCGCACGCGGCGGCTGCGGCCTGGGAACGCTTCCTAAAGGAATATCCCTATTCACCACATGCGGACGAGGTCCGCGCGCGCATCGAAACCCTTAAGAAAGGCAATAGGCAATGATTAAATATGCCAGCAGGGGCCTAGCCCTCATACTTCCAGCCCTCGCAATCTGCGGCTGTGCCAACTACAAGTGGACATCAGATGTGCCGGATGAACTCCGCACGGTCGCCGTGCCGGTGTTCGAGAACCGCACAATGAGCGCGGAACTGGGGCCGATCGTCTCGCAGTACGTCCTGCGCGAGTTCCAGCGCGAGGGCACGTTCTCAATCCGGCGTTCCGGCGATTCCTCCATCGAGGTGCAGGGCTCCATCGTCAAGGCCGAGCGGCATCCTGTCTCGTTCGACCGCGCATACGGCTCGCGCGCCGACGAATACCGCTACCTCGTGACGGCGGAGGTGTCGATCATAAACAAGGACGCCGGACGCGTGCTGCTGTCGAACCGCGCCTACACGGGCGAGACGACGTTCCTCGTGCAGGGCGATCTGCTCACCTCCCAGCGCAACGCCGCGCAGCGCATCGCGCATGACCTCGCGCGTCAGATCGTCGATGACGTCGTCTCCTTTCCTTACGACGGCACCGAAAAGCCGGAAAAGAAGTGATGTCGAAGCCTCTGGCCGCGGCGAGGCTCGACTCTTCCTCCGCAGAAGGGCGCTGGCTCGCCGAACTGCAGCGGGGCATCCCGCTTTGTGCCCGTCCTTTTGAAGCGCTTGCACGTGAACTGGACTGCGCGGAGTCCGATCTCATCAACTTCGTCGGTCGGTGTCGCGAGGCGGGGCTGGTGCGCCGTTTCGGAGCAGTGTTCGACACGCGCCGCCTCGGTTACCGGTCCGTGCTTTGCGCCGCCGCCGTGCCTCAAGACGCTCTGGACGATGCGGCCGCGAAGATCACGCCTTTCCTCGGGGTTACGCATTGCTACCTCCGTGAAGCGGCAGGAGTGCCGCTTCCCCGAACTGTCGACGCCCTTCGGGGAAGCGGCACTCATGCCGCTTCTCATCCCAACCTGTGGTTCACGCTGTCATATCCTGCGGATGTGTTTGATGCGATGGCGGACGAAATCCGCACGCGGCTTGCGCCATTTGCGGTGTCGTTCCTGCCCGCGACGCGCCGCTACAAGGTGGATGTCGTTTTCGGCGCCGGCACGCGAGCACGGGAGGAACGCACGGAAGACGACACCGCGCCGCTCGGCGCACGCGACCGCGCGGCAGTGGCTGCGCTGCAGGGCGATACCGAGGTGCGCCCCGACTACTTCGCCGCCCTTGCTGAACGGGCGGGGATGAAGGAATGGGATCTCCTCTCCACGCTGGAACTCTGGCAACGGCGGGGACGCCTAAAGCGCATCGGCCTTCTGCTCGCGCACCGCACGGCGGGCTATGTGGCGAATGGCATGTGCTGCTGGCGTGTGGAAGGGGATACTACCGGGGCAGGACGCGCCCTTGCCGCGCGCGAAGAGGTCACGCACTGCTACGAGCGTCCATTGTCGGAGGGGTTCCCCTACAATCTCTTCGCAATGGTACATGCCACGTCTCCCGAAGAGGCCCATGCGCAGCATGCCGACCTACACCGCGCCGTCGTGACGGAACTGGGACACGAGCCCGACACCGTCATGCTGCTCTCCACTAAAGAATACAAAAAGACTTCCATGACGTTTTTCACCTCCGGTAAATGAAACGGAGAGGTTCCGGGGCTTGCGCGGGAGGGCGTGAAATGATATACTGCCCCGCGTGATGAAAGCGACAAATTCTAAAATTCTGCCGTCCGGCGTGAGCCGGCGCGAATTCATTCTCTCTGGCCTTGCGGCGTCGTTTGTGGCGGGCTGCCGCACTGCGGATATCTTCGGAGGCCCCGCGCTGACGTTCGGCGTGGTGAGCGACATCCACGTGACAACGCCGGGTACGGAGGCTCGCTACGAGAAGGCGCTCCGTCTCTTCAAGTCGCGCGGCGCGGACGCCGTGATGGTGTGCGGAGACCTCGCAGACTGGGGCACGCTCAATTCTCTGCAGCTTGTGCGCGACGCCTGGAAGCGCGTGTTCGACGACGATGACGCGACCGTGCCGCTCCTCTGCACCGGCAACCACGATTTCGAGGGCTGGCGGTACGGCGACATGACGATGGACATGCACGCCTCGGGCCATTCCGAGGACGAGGCGGCCGTGAGGGCACCTGGCGGAATGAAGGCCGCGTGGGAGAAGATTTTCGGCGAAGCATACGCGCCGGTGCGTCTGCGCACCGTGAAGGGGTACAATTTCGTTTCGACAGAATACGCGGACGCGGATAACGGCAAAAAGCGCCCGGACGCAGCAGGGTTCCTCGTGGCATACGGCAGGCGCCTGCGCGACTCCGGCAAGCCGTTCTTCTACTTCCAGCACCTGCCGATCAAGGGAACGACCGGCGACAGCGGACATCGCTCGGACGGTGGCAGCGTGTATCCCGTGTTGAAGACATTTCCGAACGCAGTCTCCTTTACGGGGCATACGCATCGTCCGTTCGTGGACGAGCGCCAGATCTGGCAGGGCGAATTCACGGCGATCGGCACGCCATCGCTTTCCTACCCCACGCTCGCCGGACACGAGAACGGCGGCACTGCGAAGCGCGACGGCTCGGCGACGAACGCGATGCCGATGATTCCAGTGCGCCGCGACCTCGAAGGCACGCAGGGCTTTTTCGTGAACGTGTACGAGGATAGGATCGTCGTGGAACGCATCGACGTGGAGGCGGACGAATGGGACCGCGAGGTCGCTCCCGCGTGGATCATACCGTTCGCGGGCGCGAAACCCTACGCCTGGTCTGAGGCGGAGAAGCGCGTGCCCGTGCCAGTGTTTCCAGAAGGGGCCTCCGTGCGGTGTTCAATGCGAAACACGGAAAACCGCCAGGGCAAGTGGACGATCGTGATGACGTGCGAGTTCCCGTCGGCGACCGTGCCCGAGGGATGGCGCGTGTTCGACTACGAGATCCGCGCCGTGCCGAAAGACGGTTCGGAGCCGCTCGTGAAACGGTTCTACTCGCCGGCCTACCACAAGATTCCGTCCTGCGAGCCGGAGCGCCAGCGGTTCTGGTTCGACGTGACCGAGCTGCCGCAGGACAAGGACTACGTGATCGAGGTGCGAGCGCGCAACTGCTTCGAAAAGGCGTCGGCGCCGATTACCGCCGGGCGCGTGTTCCACGGCAAGCCGGGCCTTGGAAAGGTCAAGCGGTGATTTGCCGAAGGGGCGGAGGTTTGGTATAATTGCACACTCACATGGACAGACCAGAGGACATAGATGCGTGTGGTCGCGACAAGCGCGACCCTCCCGCTACTGGGACAACGGGCGTCTCGCCCGTTGACGGTTCCTGGTTGAGGCGGTTCCTCTCGCACGACAGCGGGCCGTTCGCGCAGTTCGTGAAGTACGGCGCAATCGGCGTTGCGGCCACAATCGTGCAGATGGCAGTGTTCTATCTGTTGGCATCCACGTTTTGCCGCTGTCTCGGGCCGGATGACTGGGCGGTAAAGTGGTTCGGACTGCCTGCGGTGGAGTTGTCGCGCTTCGTGCGCGGGCTTCGCTTTGCAGTGGATACCGCACTTGGCTTCACGGTGGCTAACGTGTTCTGCTGGTTGATGAACCGCGCGTTCGTGTTCCGCCCGGGCAAGTTCGTATGGTACAAGGAATTCGGGATGTTCTTCGGCGCGGCGGCGGGCGCGATGGTGCTGGCCACCGGGCTTGCCTGGGTGCTGATCAACTGGGTGGGGCTCCAGACCACGGCGGCCGTCATAATCGAGGTGGTGGTGTCGTTCCTCGTGAATTTCGTCGCCCGCAAGTTCTTTATCTTCAAAGGCTAACAAACTCAAAACAAAAAGGAGACAACAATGAAAAGACTTATCATAGCCATGGCCTGTGCCGCGTGCGCGGGTCTCGTGTTGGCGGAGGATGCGCCGAAGGCGGCCCCTGCTGCGCCTAAGGCGGATCCTGTCGCGCAGAAGGCTGACTTCGCGGCCCGTCGCGCGGCGCGTGCGCGTCGAATGCAGGAGAGATACGCGTCCAGGCTCGGTCGTTCGGTCGAGGCTCGGCCTTGGGGCAAGCTTGCGGACGGCACGGAGGTGAAACTCTACCGCCTCATGAGCCCCGGCGGACTCGTCCTCGACGTGTCTGACTACGGCGGCCGCGTGGTGCGTTGCTACGCCCCCGACAAGCACGGCAACCTCGCCGACGTCACGCTCGGCTGGAACACTCCCGGCGAATACGAGACTCTCGGTTTCTCGATGGGCACGCTCATCGGCCGCTACGGCAACCGCATCGCGGACGGCAAGTTCACGCTCGACGGCAAGGAATACACGCTGCCGATCAACGAGGACAAGAAGACCGAGGCCACGCAGCGCCACTGCAACCTCCACGGCGGACCCGAGGGATGGGACAAGAAGGTATGGAAGGCCACGCCGATGGTGAGCCGCGGTCCCGTGCAGGGCATCGTCTTCACATACGTCTCGGCGGACGGCGAGATGGGCTTCCCGGGCAAGGTGACCTGCCGCGTGACCTACCGCGTGCTGCCGAACAACACCTGGACGGTTGAATACTACGCCACCACCGACAAGCCCACGGTGCTCAACCTCACGCACCACTCCTACTGGAACCTCGCGGGCGAGTCGAGCGGTAACGTGCTCGGACAGGAGCTCCAGATCTTCGCGGACGAGTACACCCAGACGACCCCCGGCCTCATCCCCACGAAGAACGTCTCCGTGAAGGGTACGGGCTTCGACTTCACCACGCTCCGTCCGATCGGCGCGAAGGCCGACCTGATGAAGGCCGACAAGTCGCTCGCGGCGATGGACAACTGGTACGACCACAACTTCGTGCTGCGCGGGAAGATCGGCGAGCTCAAGCAGGCCGCCCTCATGCGCGACCCCGTCTCGGGCCGCACGATGGAGATCTGGACCACCGAGCCCTGCATGCAGATGTACGGCGCGCAGAACATGGACGACAAGCTTCCCGCGAAGGCCGCAGGCAAGCATCTCTGCCAGTTCGCCGGCGTGGCGCTTGAGACGCAGCACGCGCCCGACTCGCCGAACCGCCCGGACTTCCCGTCCACGGAGCTCCGTCCCGGCGAGACGTTCCGCTCGCGCACCGAATACCGCTTCGGCGTGGGGAAGTAATTATGAACGTTGTCGTCTGCGTGAAACAGGTGCCGGACACCACCAACGTCCGGATCAACCCCAAGACCAACACCTTGATGCGCGAGGGCGTGGAGTCGATCGTCAACCCGTTCGACGAGTACGCCCTTGAGGAGGCGCTGCGGCTGAAGGACGCCCACGGCGCGCACGTCACGGTGATCTCCATGGGGCCGCCGCAGGCGACGGCCGTTCTCCGCGAGACGCTCGCCCGCGGCGCCGACGACGCGTTTCTCGTGTCGTCGCGCGCCTTCGGCGGGGCGGACACCCTCGCGACGAGCTACACGCTGTCGCAGGCCATCAAGAAGGCCTGCGGCGGCAAGACGCCCGACCTCGTCCTCTTTGGCAAGCAGGCGATCGACGGCGATACCGCTCAGGTCGGCCCCGGCGTGAGCGAGTTTCTTAACGTACCACTTGTAACATACGTGAAAAAGCTTGATGTGGCCAACGGTCGGTTCACGGTGGAGTCCCTCATGGACGACGGCACGGCCGTCATCGAGGGCGCACTGCCCGCCGTGATGACGGTGGTGAAGGAAGCCTCCACGCCGCGCTTTGCCTCGCTTGCCGGCTGGATGGACGCCGCGAAGGCACCCGTCACGGTGCTTGATGAAAAGGCGGTGGAGGCGAATCCGCTCTGGATCGGCCTCACAGGTTCGCCCACGAAGGTCGTGACGATCTTCCCGCCTCCTACGAAGGGCGGCGGCGAAAAGGTGGATGCGCGCGGCGATGCGTCCGCAGGCGCGCGCGCCATTTCCGATTTCCTCGAGAAGAAAGGCCTGGTGAAACATGGCTGAAGCCCCGATTAAGATTGACCTTGCCGCCTGCAAGGGCTGCGGCAAGTGCGTGAAGGGCTGCGGCTTCGGCGCGCTTTCGATGGTCGACAAGCCCGGTGCGAACAAGGTCGGCAAGATCGCGGTAGTTGATGCCAGCGCCTGCAAGGCGTGTTCCGCGTGCGTGAAGGCGTGTCCGTTCAAGGCCATCTCCGAGGTAAAGCAGCAGGTCTACGGCACGGCGAACATCGAATCCTACAAGGACATCTGGGTATTCGCCGAACAGCACGGCGGCGTCGTGGCCGACGTGGCGTTCGAGCTGCTCGCAAAGGCGCAGGAGCTGAAGACCCAGCGCGGCGGCGGCGCGAAGGTGTGCGCCGTGCTGCTTGGGAGCGGCCTTCCTTCCGCTGCGGAGCAGGCGCTCGTCGCCGCCGGCGCGGACGTGGTCTACAAGGTCGACGACCCCAACCTCGCGGACTACGAGGCGAACGTCTACGTGGACGCCGTGGCGCAGCTTGTCGAGAAACACAAGCCGGAGGTGATTCTCGCCGGTGCCACCGCCGTGGGGCGTGCGTTCTTCGCGCGCGTGGCGGTGAAGGTGCGTACCGGCCTCACGGCCGACTGCACGATGCTCAAGATCGAGGAGACGAAGAACAAGGATACGGGCGCGTTGCAGATGCTTCTGCACCAGACGCGTCCTGCGTTCGGCGGCAACATCATGGCCACCATCATGACGCCGAACCACCGTCCGCAGATGGCCACCGTGCGTCCGAAAGTTTTCAAGAAGGGCGAGCCCGACCCCAAGCGCAAGGGCACCATCCTCGCGGAGGCACTCAAGCTGATCGCGCCGCAGACGAAGCTCGTGAAGACCGTGCGCGATCCTGATGCAGTGGACATCGCCGCGTACGACGTGCTCGTTTCGGGCGGACGCGGTCTCAAGGGCGCGGAGAATTTCAAACTGCTCGCGCGCCTTGCGGAGTTGCTTGGCGGCGAGGTCTCCTGCTCGCGTGCGTGCGTGGACGCCGGGTGGTGTCCCGCGACGCGCCAGGTGGGCCAGACGGGCAAGACCGTGGCCCCGAAGCTCTACCTCTGCTTCGGCATCTCCGGCGCCATCCAGCATCTGGAGGGCATCCGCGGCGCCGATACGATCGTCGCCGTGAACATCGACCCCCACGCACCGATCTTCGGCGTGGCGGACCTCGGCATAGTCGGCGACGCCCTGGAAATCATCCCCAAGTTGATTGAGCAGCTGGAGAGATAGACAAGCGAGGAACAGGGCATGGACATAAGGCCGCTGAAAGTGACCGTGCGCGAGGTCGTCGCGGGATACGAGGACAACTCTGATCGAGAGGAAGGAATCCACGGATACGGCGGACGCCTTGACATCCGCCCGAAATACCAGCGCAACTACATCTACGACGACGCGAAGCGCAACGCCGTCATCGACACCGTCTCCAAGGACTTCCCCCTCGGTATCATGTACTGGGTGAAGAACGAGGATGGCAACTTTGAGATTCTAGACGGACAACAGCGTACCATTTCGCTCTGTACTTTCGTGAGCATCGACGATCCCGCGCGCGGCTACTCCATTCCCGGTCTATTCGGCAACCCCCATGCCCGTACGTTCAGCCAACTGCTTCCAAAGGAGAAGGAGCGCATTCTCAACTATCAGCTGCTCGTCTACGTCTGCGAGGGCGCGGATACCGACCGCCTCCGTTGGTTCGAGACGATCAACATCGCGGGCGAACGTCTGAGCGGACAGGAAATCCGCAACGCGCAGTATTCCGGCCCGTGGGTGACAGACCTCAAGCGGTACTTCTCGCGGACCAACTCTCCAGCCCAGCGCCTTTCAGCGACCAAGCCACAGATTTACATCACACTCCCGGCGGCCAATACGTGGAACCGGCAGGGCGGGCTTGAAAAGGCGCTCTGTTGGTTCATCGGCGATCTGCGCGACACGGAGAAGCTGGAGGCGTTCATGTCCGCCCACAAGGATGACGCCGACGCCGCATCTATCTGGCAGTATTTCCAAGACGTCATCGCCTGGACGAAGCGTCTCTTCCCCACCTACCGCAAGGGCATGGAGAAGGTCGAGTGGGGCATTCTCTACAACCAGTACCACGAGAAGGAATTCGACCTTGAGGCGATCCAGCGCCGCGTGGCGGAACTCTACGCCGACGATGAGGTGAAGGACAAGAGCGGCATATACGAATACATATTCGACGGACGCCAGAGCCACTTGAACCTCCGCCAGTTCGAGGACTGGCAGAAGCAGACGATGTACGAACGGCAGAAGGGGCGTTGTCCCGAATGTGTGAAGGAGGGCGTGAAGCGGACTTACGACATTTCCGAAATGCACGCCGACCACGTCAAGCCGTGGCATCTCGGTGGCAAGACGGAGATTGAGAACGGCCGCATGCTCTGCGCCGCCCACAACCTCGCCAAGGGAGGGGCGTGGTGACATGGCCGGAAACAAGTCATTGGGCGACGCGAAGAACGCGAAGAAGGACGAGTTCTACACGCAGCTCTGCGACATCGAGGCGGAGCTGAAGCACTACACGCGCTTCTTCAAGGGGAAGACCGTTCTCTGCAACTGCGACGACCCCTACGAAAGCAACTTCTTCTACTACTTCGCATCGCGCTTCAACGACCTCGGGCTGAAGAAGCTCATCGCCACCTGCTACGACGGCTCGCCCGTCGCCTACACGCAGCTGGACCTGTTCGGGGAAGAGTTTAACGCAGAGACGCAGAGTCGCAGAGGTGGTAGGGCGCGCTCGCCGAGCGCGCCGAACGATCCCAAACCTCGCCACGAACGCCGCGCCTACAAGATCGTCATCACCGAAGTCGGCGACGAGAACGGCGATGGCACGGTTGACATCGCCGACGTCGAATACCTCATCAAGAACCGCAAGAATGTTCTCACCCGCCTCAAGGGCAACGGCGATTTCCGCTCGCCCGAGTGCGTCGAACTCCTCAAGGAAGCCGATGTCGTCGTCACCAATCCGCCGTTCTCCCTCTTCCGTGAATACGTCGCGCAACTCGTCCAGTACAAGAAAAAGTTCCTCATCATTGGCAATCAGAATGCAATCACTTACAAAGATTGTTTCAGTTTGTTCATGAAGAATGAAATGTGGTTGGGTGCAAGTATTCATTCAGGTGATAGGGAATTTGCTGTCCCCGATGATTATCCGTTAGAGGCGGCCGGATCGCGTGTGGACGACACAGGAAGAAAGTATATTCGGGTGAAAGGTGTGCGGTGGTTCACCAATCTTGATTACAAAGAACGTCATGAAGATTTAGTTCTTGTTCGTCATTACACTCCAGAGGAATATCCAAAGTATGCAAACTATGATGCGATAGAGGTTTCAAAGACGGCAGACATTCCCTGTGACTACTATGGTGAAATGGGCGTGCCGATCACATTCCTCGACAAGTACAATCCAGATCAGTTTGAAATCATTGGTTCAAGTCGTTGGCTTGGGCGTCCAATGTCGGAGATCGCGCCGAAGGGAAGTTATGTTTCTGGCGGTATACGTTTTTATCTGCAAATTTCCGCTACCCCCCCCTGTTTAGGTGCCTTTATGACAGAATTGTCATCAAGCGTAAAGTATCAAAGACTGTATGATCGGATTGTGATTAAAAGGAGGCGATGATAAACCTCACACGAATCTTCGCATGGTTGTTGCTCGTTCTGGCTTCGGTTTTTACCGCACAGGCGGCGCCGCTGCCTCAGCCGGAGTGGGTGGATGCTGGCGCTTGTACGAACGTCGCGCTGTCCGCATTGTCTGCCTCGGGCGTGCTATCGTTTTCCCTTTCGTTCACGCCCGCCGCGTCGAACAACGTTGAGGTGGTTTTCGGTGCAGATATTGACGGCGACGGCATTCTTTCGCCCGACGAACGGCGCATGGAGGCGGGATGGGATCGTGGCGCATGGTTCATGCGCGGCGCGGAAGGGGAAACGGTGGTACAGTCCGCACAGCTGTCGGAAGGCGTCACGAGAGATTTCAAATGGGCGCTCCGGTTAAGGGGCGGGCGAGTTCCGTCGCGCCTTTCGGCGACTGTTGACGGCACTCCGTTATTCTCCGAAGTTGCATCTGTTCCGCCGGGATGGCTCTACGAGCCGGACTGGAATATCGCATGCGTCATCGTGCGCGGTGCGGGCGTAGATGGCGGCATGGGTGAGGTCAAGGCCGCAATCGATGGGACGCTTCTGAAGCTAAGGTGACGGATGCAAGACGCTCAGACATTTGCGGAAGTGTTTCGCGGCATCATGTGCTACGTGTCGCTTACGCTTCTTGCCATCTTGCTATCCGCAACTGCGATTGCGTGGCTGGCGAAAACAGTTGCGGTGCCACTGCGCAGACTGTTTGGCGGGGGTATCGTACGCGCCGTACTTGCTGTGGCGATGGTGGGGACGGGGATTGTCGAAAGCTTCAGCAAGCACACGAACGACCCGCCGAGGAGAGCGGCATCGCCGATGCTGGCCGTGACGCCGACAGACATTTCCAACGGCTGGCGCGTGGCGGCGACGCGGGAGGGCCGCGCCCCGTCGCGGCCACAGGACGGGACATACACGATTCACGAACCGTGGCTTGTGCGCGGCGGCTTCGATGACTTTATGCGCATATCCGCAGACGGCTGGTCCTTCCCATGGCGCAATGGTTTCACGGACGGTCTAACGGTGTTCTCAGACGGAGAGATTCGTCTTGCGCTGCGCACTCCGTACTTTCCGCGTCCCTTCGACGCGCCGCTCGCGGTCGTGCCTGCGTTCAATTGGCATCTACTGCCTGGCGGAGTTTCCAATGTGTTCTGGCATGCGGCTACGCCATCCAACTCGCTCGTCGTCGCATGGGAGAACGCGCCTGTTAACTACGACGTCAGCTGCCTCACGAACTTCCAGGCGGAGTTCTTCGCGGGCGGTCATTTTTCCTATCGCTACGACGACCGCGTGGTTGACTACGCGCCGGTGTTTCCGTTCGACTGGGATAATGACGGACTGGAGAATTCTGTCGATCCCGATCCGCTTGTGGCGGGGCCGGATGCGCACGGCACGAACGCGGAATGGTACAATGTTTTGTGTTCAAATGTGCTGGAGGTGGCCGCGACAAGCGCGGCCCTCCCGTTGGAATTGGCATGGTTAGAGGGTGTGAACTCCAACGCATACTACTTCGTGGATGTCGTTGCGTCGAACGGCCCTGCTCCGATCTATTTCACTGGTGACCGCGACTCGCGCCTCGGCAATCCCGTCGTGGTTGCGCGTGGTGGCGAGACGAACCACGTGCCGCTTCTAATCGGCGTCAGCTATGCCATTACCTCCACCGTGCCTTTCTCCGTCTCGCTTCCCGATGATGGCTTCGCCACGATCACGACCAACTGCGTTTCCAACTACGTCGTGCAATGGCCATTGGAGTTTACGGTTGTACCGGATGGCATGGGATATAGTGTCAGCGCGGGGCCTTACGATCCCGGATGCGAATTCCAGTGGCAAGCACCGACGCGATCCGCGACGTGCAGCTACACGACGGATGGCGGATGGATCGGGTTCAGTTGCAACGTTTGGAGTTGCGAATGTGGTGGCTGTTCTGTTTCGGGCGTTGCCATGCTTGAGGATGTGTCGTTCGCCCTTCCGCATGTCTGGTGCGGATGTTGGCGTCACGGTTCGGGCAATTCTGGAAACGGGCAATATGCTACTAACGGGCCGTCCGTTTTCGTGTCGTTCGACAATCCAGTCGTGTTTTACGAGGACGCCTACACGAACGCGCCGAATGATGTAGTTGCCAAGCATTCAACAAATACGACGCTTACCGTTTTCGCATACGGTGGCGAGGCTGGCGGTATGCTTTACATTTCGGAGCAGAAAATCGGGAAGCTCGTCCGCGTTGGCGGGAAGGCGATCTCTTTCCCATACACGGCATTCGTCCCGCCGCAGAGAGGCGTGTCGTTTTCAATTGAATACGAGGCGGAGACGCATAGTGATTTCCAGAACGACATTTCGGTGTCGGCATCCATGCTACCCGGAGACGGTGGGGTGCCATGCACGGCGTCTGCTTCCGTTACCGCCGCAGAAATACTGATAGAGGCCGAAGCAAGCTTTCCTACGAACAAGCACAGGCACGTGTTCGGACCTGCGGAAAGGGTTATATACTCGATCGATCCGCCTGGGGTGAGTTTTACATTGCAGGGGAATGTTCCGTCACAGGGAGAGCATGACCATTTGCAGGGAAGAATCGTCATGCCGTTTTGCGCTTCTCAATTCACGATGGAGGTGGTAAATGCCAACGTATCGCTATCCCTCCCGTTCGCTGTAATCGAGCCTGAAGCGGAATTGCATCTAGACAATGTGCGGCTCCCGACAGCAAAGGACTGGTCAGAAGCAATACAGGCAGCGCCGTTGACAGAGGGGGACATCGGCTCGGCATTCCACGCAGATATGAGCCTTCGTCCTAACACGGTGTCATTTGCCAATATCATACTGATGGAGGGAGAGGCAGCTGCCTCCGACATTCACGGTTTCTTCACAAACAGTATATTTAACGGACAGCTTAACCATGACATTGCAGCCGGAGCTTATAGGGAGATGGATGTACATGATGAAAATATCGTTGGTACTGGTGACAATGCGTTTCTTGGATTAAATTCCGCACTATTGCCATATCTCCGAGATGGCGACTTCAAACTTCAGATACCGCTATATTGGTATGTTGATGGAGGAGTTGTAACGAATACGCTGCTCTTTCTTGAGGTGAGAAACTTCGTCTATCAAAATGCAGATGTGAAAGTGTGTAAGTACAACGTGTCGGCCATAAGAGGGACTAACGATGTCACGAACATTCAAAGATAATGGGTTGAAGCCCATGAGATTGCGTTTCGGGGTCGCGTTGATGGCGGCAATGTCTGCCATCGCCAGCCTTGCAGACGGGAATGAGTTGCTTGCGGCGTTTAGGGATGCCGTGGCGAGCCGAGATGTGCTTGAATGCCAACAGGCACTAACGCCGCTTTTTGACAAGGCGGTCACCGACGGTAGTTTCAATGACGCAAAGACGCGGGACACCGTCTTGCTCATGGTGGCAGACCATCTGTCACAATTACGAATCAAGTACTGCGACGATGCGCCTAGCGCTCGTTTCCATGCCATGGAAAACCTCATGTGGTATGCCGTAGGTTGTGACCAGATTGCGCAGACCAATGTATATTTCCTCAAACTCGCGGACTATCTGGCCGATGAAAGAGAAATCTCCGTGGACGGTCGGGCTGAAGAGATAAAAGAGGCACGGCAAAAGGACGAGGCGTTGATAGCCTCTGGCGCAATTGCGGCACCGATAGTTTACACCGCCTATCCTCGGACGCCGAATCTGCTGGCACTTCGGCGGAAATACGACAGTATTGATCGATGGAATAGCGCCGTCAAGAAACACAGGAACGCAGTAGCGTTTTGCTTTGCGAAGCCGATGTCAAGATATCTTGCAACGATGAAGGACGCAGAAGACAGGTCAGCGTTCCGCTGCCTTTTCACGGAGCGTGCCCGCCTGTCGCCGAAAGAGGAGGGGCGTTTCTTCGGCGCGGGTTGCCAAGACGAGACAAGTAACGTGCGCAGAACACAAGCGGTTCCATCCCCAAACCAGAAACGCGAACATTCAAAGATGGGCGGATACATACCTCTGCCGCACGCGCCGTGAATGTGATATACTATTAGCAGCCTTGAAGGAGAAGATGGAGCGTATGATCAGCACAGATGTTCTTATTATCGGTGCGGGGCCGGGAGGCCTCGCGATGGCCATTGTGCCGCTGTTCACGACTGTGCGTGGACGCCGGGTGTTCCGGGATGCGTCAGGTGGGTCAGACGGGCAAGGCCTCGTGTACAGTTGAGGAAGTAACATGACGAGACGAGAATTCATTTGCGCCGCAGGTGGCACGGTGTTGTTGACGGGCGTCCGGCTGTACGGTGAGGAGGCGCCGAAGGGGCGTCCTATCGTGCGCTTTGGCATGGTGACGGATCTGCACTACGCCGCGCTGAAGCCGCTGGGACATCGGCACTACGGCGATTCGGTGCGCAAGCTCGACGAGGCCGTGGATCTGTTCAACGTGCGCAAGCCTGATTTCGCCATCGAGCTGGGGGATTTCAAGGACAATTCCAACGGCCACGACGAAACCATCAAACGGCTTGAAGAGGTCGAAAAGTCGTTCGCCCGGTTCAATGGTCCTCGCTACCATGTGGTCGGCAACCACGACTGCGACTGCATCACGCCGGCGGAATTCCTCGCGCGGACGCCGAACGGCGGCAAGGTCATGGACAAGGGCTGGTATTCGTTTGCATATGGCGGCGTCTCGTTCATCGTCCTCGACGGGTGCTTCACGGGCAAGATGAAGCACTACTCCAGGAGCAATCCATGGACGGACGCCAACATTCCGCCGGAGCAGCTTGCCTGGCTGGAACGCGAGCTCGCCTCGGCGGGGAAGCATGCCGTGGTGTTCGTCCACCAGCGGCTTGACCCGGCATCCGAGAAGCACCACCTCATGAAGAACGCGGAGGCCGTGCGAAAGGTGCTGGAGGCGAGCGGGAAGGTGCGCGCGGTCGTCACGGGGCATCAGCACAACGGCGGTCACAGCAAGGTGAACGGAATCCCCTACTACACGCTGCGTGCCATGGTGGAAGGTTCGGCACCGGCGTCCAGCAGCTACGCCGAGGGCGCAATCTGGCCGTCGGGCGCGTTCACCGTCACGGGCTGGCGCAAGGCAAAATCGTTGGTAACCGGTCACTCATCTGCATCCGACCAAAATCGGCTTTTTCGGGGAAGCGACACTCTTGTCGCTTCATCCGCATCCCATCGGCGAAGCGGCAAGAGTGCCGCTTCCCCGATGGAGAGCCTTCCGAGTGTCAGTTTTTGGAGGGATGCAGTTAAGTGACCGGGTGTAATCTTTGGCCTGAAACGCCGGAGTTATGATATAATCTCACCGATTTTCTCAAGGAGAGCAAAAGGAATGATAAGCACAGATGTTCTGATAATCGGCGCGGGGCCGGCGGGCCTCGCAACGGCCATTGCGCTTCTGCGCGGCGCGGGCGAGAAGAAGCCGCGCGTAGTTGTGCTCGACAAGGGCCGCAGCGTGGGTTCGCACGTTCTCTCCGGTGCGATTGTGGACCCAAGCGGATTCGAGGGGCTTCTCACACCCGATGAAATCGAGAAACTCCCGTGCGAGGCGAAGGTGGTGAAGGAGAGCTTCCGCTCGCTATTCACGGAGAAGCGTAGCGTGAAGATCCCGTGGGTGCCGCCGATGATGAGCTCGAAGGGCTTTCCCGTCGTGTCGCTCACGAAGGTGACGGCCTACCTCGCGCAGATCGCGTCGAAGCTCGGCGCGGAAATCTACACGGGCTTCGCCGTGACGGAGCTCGTGGAGGAGGACGGCCGCGTGGTGGGCGCGCGCACGGGCGAGAAGGGCCTCGACAAGAACGGCCGGAAGAAATCCAACTACCTGCCGTCCGAGGAAGTGCGCGCGAAGGTTGTGGTGCTGGCCGAAGGCGGCTGCGGCATCCTCACGGAACGTCTCATCACCGAGAAGGGATTGCAGGGGACGCGTCCGCAGACATACGCCCTCGGCATCAAGGAGCTGATCGAGGTGCCGGCCGGCACGCAGACCGCCGGCGAGGTGATGCACACGTTCGGCTGGCCGAGCGACTTCTACACCTACGGCGGCGGGTTCGTCTACCACGTGAGCGAGACGCAGGTGATGGTGGGCTACGCCTACGGGCTTGACTACACGCGCGCGGAGATCGACCCGTTCCGCCTGTTCCGGCGGTTCAAGTCCGCCCCGAGCGTCGAGCGCCACATCAAGGGCGGCAAGACCGTGGCCTACGGCGCGAAGGTGATTCCCGAAGGCGGGTTCTACGCCGTGCCGAAACCCTACGCGCCGGGCGTGCTGATCGTCGGCGACGGTGCCGGTCTGCTCGATTCTTTGCGCATCAAGGGCGTGCATATCGCGATGCAGAGCGGACGCGCCGCGGCCGAGGCAATCCTCGCGAACGACAACGCGGATGCGCTGGGCGAAGACTACTACAAGCGCCTCCAGGCGACGAAGGGCTGGAAGGAGATGAAGCGTGTGCGGAACGTGCGCGCGTCGTTCTCCTACGGCATGCCATGGGGCGTGATGGCGGCCGGACTCGCGTGGATGACGTTCGGGAAGTTCCCGTGGTTCCGCGTGCCGGGCTGCGACGAGGGCGATGCCGCCGCGCTGGAGCCGCTTGTGCGCGAACGCCTTGCGCGCGAGGCGGCGGACGACGTGGAAGCTTCGCCGATGCAACCGGACCGCTTGACGGATGTCTTCATGTCAGGCACGATCCACGAAGAGGACCAGCCGTGCCACCTGAAGATCAAGGATCCCGCCGCATGCGCCGCGTGCGAGAAGGAGTTCGGCTCGCCCTGCACGCGGTTCTGTCCGGCGGAGGTCTACCTCCGCGAGGGTGACCACCTGCAGATCGACTTCTCGAACTGCCTGCACTGCAAGACGTGCCGGATCAAGTGCCCGAAGGGCAATATCGACTGGACCTTCCCGCAGGGCGGCGACGGTCCGCGCTACACGCGCATGTGACGGAAAAGATTGCCGTGGAAGATGCCGCGAACTGCGGCTAGGTAATCTGGAAGGGCGTGAGAGGTTCGCGCTCGTACGGGCGCGGGACTGTTCGCTCGACGATTGTCGTGTCTGTGACGACCTTCACCGTTATTTCGCCGGAGAAGCTGTCGAAGCGGCTCCAGGCGCAGACGATGCGCGCGGCGGCGTCGAGGTCGGCTTCCGAGGCAACGTGCGGGAGAATGGCGGTGGGGCCAGGGACGGAGATGGGTGCGACGAGCGTATCGGAGGGGGTACGCCGTTCCGCGAGCAGGCGGTTATCGTTCGCATCGCGTCCGAGGATCACGCCCGTGCCGTCGGGGAGGCGGAATCGCCGTCCGACGAGAAGCAGTTCCACGAGGCGGCTCTCGTCGAGTCCTTCGTGGTCGAGGAGATCCTTCAGCTTGCGTCCGAAACCTTTCTCGGTGAGCTTGCAGCCGCCGGCGGGAGAAGGGTAGTCCACGAGGCCGTATTTCTTTGCGAGCTCGAACTGCGGTTCGCGTCGGCGTCCGGAGAGGCCGAGGAGCTTCGAGCGGTCGAGCTTGCCTTCTTGTTCGGGGATGGTGGGGGCGAGGAGCTGTGCGCAGAGCGGACGCACGAGGCGTCCGACAAGGCCGCTTGATTTCTCCACCACGCCGAGGGACTGTCGGTTCTGCGACATCGGGCGCTGGTTGAGCACCTCGCCGGTGGCGACGAAGTCGTAGCCGAGCTGCGCCATCAGCTCGCCGGCGCGGCGGATCATCGTGGCGTGGCAGTCGATGCAGGGGTTCATCGCGCCGCCGAAGCCGTGGGGCGGGTTCTTGATGAGGGCGATCTCGTCGTCCGTGAAGTCGATCACGTGCAGCTTCACGCCGAGTGCGGCGGCGGCCTTGCGGGCGGCGGCGGAGGCGAAGAAGGGCGTCTCGAACGTGACGGCCTCCACCTCCGCGCCGGCGTCGCGCAGCACGCAGACTGCGAGCTGCGAGTCAAGTCCGCCGGAAATTAGCGACAGACCACGGCATTTTTTGGTATACTCTACGGTGTCCATGACGAAAGAGTTTACAAAATGAAGAGCGGTTTGGCAATACTGTTTGCGGCGACATTTGGCATTCAGCCATTGCCGCAGCCGGACGGACCGCTTGAGCCGTCCGTCCAGAACGAGGTGGATCACGCCATCGCGTTGGGCGAGCGGTGGTTGGCGGCGCATGTTTCGGCGGTCGCGGGGCGACCGCCCTACCAGGGTGGCGGCACGAACGTGACGGCGGTCGCGGGGCGACCGCCCTACCAGGGTGGCGGCACGAACACGACGGCGGTCGCGGGGCGACCGCCCTACCAGGGTGGCGGCACGAACGCGACGGCGGTCGCGGGGCGACCGCCCTACCAGGGTGGCGGCACGAACACGGCGGCCGCCTCGGCGAGGCGGCCCTACCAGGGGGATCTCTTCGCTACGAACGGGCTCACGCGAGAGCGGATTGCGATCAAGCTTATTTCCTCGCAGCGGGCCGGTGGATGGTGGCTCATGGAGACGAACGCGGCGCCGACGCGCCTGGCCATTGAAATTCTGAAAGGACTCTGATGCATCCCGATCTCATCGCTGGCCTGCCTATTAAGACGTATGGCTTCTGCATGGCGCTTGGCTTCATCGCCGCGTGGCAGGTGCTTTCATGGCTGTGCCGCCGCACGGGGCGCGCGGCGGAGCCGCTCTCGAACCTCCTGATGCTGATGATGTTCAGCGGCATCGTTGGAGCACGGCTCGAGTACGTGCGCGAGTTTTGGGGACGCGAATTCGCCGCCAACCCGCTGTCCGTGTTCAAGGTCTGGCAGGGCGGGTTGGTGTTCTACGGCGGGCTGATCCTCGCGATTGTGGTGTTCTTCGTCTGGTGCCGCGTGCGCCGCGAGCGCATAGCGCAGGTTGCGGACCTCTTCGTGACGGTAATTCCCCTTGCGCACGCGTTTGGCAGGGTGGGGTGTTTCTTCTATGGCTGTTGTTACGGGAGGGTGTCGGACTGCGCCTGCGCCGTGGCGTTTCCGCGTCGTTCGCCGGCGTGGGTGGCGCAGGTGGACGGTGGGCTGATTCCGGAGACCGCGCAGTCTGCTCTGCCCGTCCTGCCCACGCAGCTCTTCGAGGCGGCGGCGGTGCTGTGTCTCTTCGCGGTGCTGCTATTCGTGTTCCTGCGGAACTGGAGGAAAAGGCCTGGATTCACGACGGGCTGCTATCTCGTAGGATACGCCTGCATACGCTTTTGCATTGAATTTCTCCGCGACGACATGCGCCAGCGCGTCGGGGCGCTGTCGATCGGCCAGACGATCTCCATCGGGCTTGTTTTTCTGGGAATCGCGTTTATCCTCGTTTCTCTATTGCGTTTCCGCGCCGAAAATTGTAAAATATTCGGACCAACCAAACAGGAGAGATCCTAATTATGATGTGGAAAGTTTCATTTCAAGCGGCTCTGACCGCTGCGTTTGTTGTCTCAAGCGCAGTCTTCGCGCCCGTGTGCGCGCAAGACGCTGAGCCTGCTGCGGACGCTGCGGCAGACGACGCATTGCCGAAGCCGCGGCAAAATGAGAAGCCGTTCACGGCTCTCGTCAAGTGCGTGCGCGTGCAAGGTGCCGTGCATGTACTGAAGCCGGGCGCGTCCGAATGGACCGTTGCCGTGGAGGAACGCTACTATCCCCTGGGATCGTCGTTCCGCACGGTGCAGGAGGCGGGCGCATCCACCACGATGGCCGAGTTCGAGTTCGGGCCAGAGGCGACGATCAAGCTTACGGGGTCGGCGGAGGTGTCGACCCGTCCGGTCGAGATCGGCGTGCTAACGCGCACTCTGGTGCTCAAGTCCGGTCGGGTGCAGGCGTCGCTGCCGCGTACCCTCAAGGAGGGTCTCTTCTTTGTGGCGGCGCCGTTCTTCACCTGCTCGAACCTCGCCGGCGAGAGCCAGTTTGACTACCAGCCCATCGGCAACGGCGACGAGGTGGTCGTCCGCTGCGTGACCGGAACACTGACGCTGGAGGGCCGCCACTACAAGATCCCGCGCATGGCGGCAGCAAACCAGATTCGCATCCGCACCACGGACGGTGACGACCTCATTTCGTGGCTGCGCGGCGAAAGTGGCGACAGCAAGGTGTTGCTCGACCAGGGCTTGGTGGCAGAGAAGAACTTCGAGACGGGCGAGTCGAAGGACGTGCAGAAGACGTACGAGTTCGCACTGTCGCCCCGCTGCGCCGTCAAGATATTCCGCCGTCGCTCCAAGGTGGGCGGAAACATGATCGTGTCCACGATGGCGTTTGACGCCACTGGCGAGATCAAGAGCCGCTGCGCGTTCGCGGAGGGCCGCTCCAACGTGAATTCGGGCGAGCTGGTGATCACGCCCGTCGAGGCTGCGGACGCCGAGAAGAAGAAGGCAAAGGCCGCGTCCGAGGAGACGGAGGAGGTCGAGGCCGTGGAAACTAAGCCCGCGAAGGCAAAGGAACCGGCCAACAACGCCGGGGCCGAAGAGGAGAAGAAGTCCGAAGAGCCGCAGGAAGAAAAGAAGGAAGACAAGAACGACGACGACATCTGAGTTTCGTCCGTAAACAGCATCTTGGCATCAACAAGAAAAAAGTTTCTACAACAACAAGAAAAAGAACAGGAAAAAGAAAGTGGTTATCCATCATTTCAACCGAATCATCCGCAACAAGTGGGTTTGGGGCGTGTTCGCGGTCCTAATCTCAATGTTCTTCGCATTCGACTTCATTTTCGACGGACGCAGTGACACCCGCGGATCCGATGGCGCGGGAAAACTGGCTGGCGACACGGTGCCTTCCGCGAAGTTCGACGAGATTCGCGCGGACGTGCTGGCAGAGATGCGTTTCCAGTACGGGCGCGAGATTCCTATCAAGGCACCCCAGCTCAACCAGGAGGTGTGGACGCGCCTCGGCATGTTGAAGGTCGTCGACGACCTCAAGCTGACGGCGTCCGACGACGAGGTCCGCGAGGCGATTATGCGCAGTTTCTCGGACGAGAAGGGCGGGTACAACCACGCGCGCTTCCAGGAAACGTGCGCCCGCATCGGCTGGACGGCCGAGCGCTTCGAGGCGTACATCCGCCGCCAGATCTCGCTTTCGCGCGTCCGCGGCGTGGCGGAGTCCGCCAGCTGGGTCTCGCCCCTCGAGCTCTCCAGCGGTGTGCGGGACGCGACCGACAAGATTACGGTGCGCGTTGCCAGATTCACGCACAAGAACGCGGCGGCCATCAAGCTGGACGACGCTGCACTCAAGGCTTATTACGAGTCCCACACCAACTCGCTCGCGCTGCCGGCCCTGACGGCCGTCCGCTACGTGAAGGTGCCGGCGGACGACGCGGCGAGCCTCAAGAAGGTCGAGGTCACCGACGATGAACTCCACGAGCGCTTCGACGAGACGAGCGACCGTTACGGCACCAACGCGTTTGAAACCGTCAAGGCGCAGATCGAGAAGGAACTCCGCCTCGAGAAGTCCGTCGAGGCCGCCGTCGATGCGCTCTACGCGCGCGTCTGCCCGGAGGACGGAGCGGCCGACGACGGAGTTGACCGTCTGGCACAGCTCGCGAAGGCCGAGAAACTGGAGGTCAAGACGTCGCGTCCGTTCTCCATCTCCGGCGAGAAGTTCGTGCCCGGTTTCATGGTGGATGCGGCATCCGTGCTGCCCGACTGCCGTGAATTCGTCGCCACGGTGTCGGATCTCGACTACGACGAGCCGTCCGCGCGCTACCGCGCAATCGCTGGCTCGAACGCCGTCTACGTAGTCACCCTTGCCACGAACCTCTGCACGCAGGCGCGCGTGCCCTCGTATGCGGAAATCACGAACAACGTGTCCGTGCGCAACGACGCGCTGGCCGACCTGAAGGCGCAGGACTTCAAGAAGGCCGTGGACAAGGTGCGCGAGACCGTCAAGGCCGACCTCGCCAAGCGCAAGGACGGCAAGCTCGATCCGAAGCTCTTCGGCGACGCAAACGTCTCCACCTCCATCACTTTCGTGGCGCAGACAGCGATGCGCGGCAACGCCTTCCCCGATGCGTACTCTATTGTTCCCGCAGCGGTGCGTCTCGCGAAGGGCGAGCTGTCCGAACTCGTGACCACGGGCCTGCCCGGACATGGCGTTGTGGTGTACGTCGAGGACCGCAAGCCGGGCGACGCCGCCACGATTGCCGCTGCTGGGCAGATGCGCGAGATGATGGCGCGCGGCCAGGGCGAAAACACCGTGCGCGCATGGAGCGAGGCCAATTTGTCCCGTTTGGGCGCACAGCCCAGTGACTGGGCTTCGATGAAAGAGCTGACTGAGGGCGAAGACGCCGATGACGGTGAAAGTTCTAAGAACTGATCCGGCGGCGCAGTTGCCTGTCTACGCCCATCCCGGCGATGCCGGGATGGACGTTCGTTCTATCGAGGAGGTGACGCTGTCCCCCGGCGCACGCGCCCTCATCCACACGGGTCTCGTGCTGATGCTGCCTCCCAACGCGGAGGCGCAGGTGCGTCCGCGCTCCGGCCTTGCCCTCAAGCACGGCGTCACGGTGCTCAACACGCCGGGTACGATAGACGCGGGCTATCGCGGCGAAGTGGGTGTGATTCTCATCAATCTCGGCACGGAACCGTTCGTGGTCGAGAAGGGAATGAAGATAGCCCAGCTCGTCGTCTCGCCTGTTGCGCAGGCAGAAGTCGTAGAAGTCACATCTGTCGATGAAACCGACCGCGGTGCAGGTGGTTTCGGTTCCACCGGCGTCTGATTCCCTGGTACGGAGTTATGTTGCTTGATATTGTCAAATACGGTTCCGCGGTTCTTCGCGAAAAGGCCGTGCCCGTGCCGGCCGTGACGTCTGAGCTGGTGCACCTCGCCGAGGATATGCTCCAGACGATGTACCACGCGAAGGGCGTGGGCCTGGCAGCGCAGCAGGTCGGCCGACTTGAGAGCGTATGCGTGATCGACGTGCCTGCCAACTGCGAGGAGAGCGAGGAGGTCAAGGCGTTCAACGTTTCCGTGAAGATGCCCCTCGTGATGTTCAACCCTGTCATTATCTCCAAGTCCGGTGAGCAGGACGGCAAGGAGGGGTGTCTCAGCTTCCCGAACATGGGCGGGCACGTGGTGCGCGCGGATCAGGTGACGTGCCAATACACGGACGTCTCCGGGCGGATGCAGATCGTAACGGTGCGTGGTTTCCTCGCGCGGGCCGTGCAGCACGAGACGGATCACCTGAACGGCGTCCTGTACGTGGACCTCATGAGCGCGGAGGACAAGCTCGCGCTCGCAAACAAACTGAAAAAACTGGCCAATAAGAACGGTGGTAACATCTGATGGCATGCGATTCGATTGAGGGCTGGCTGAAGGCTGGCTTTGAAGCCGCTTTCCCCGGAAACGATTTCTCCAACGTGCGGGCGCTTCCCGCGACGGACGCCAAGTTCGGCGATTTCCAGTGCAACGACGCGCTGGCTGCCGCGAAGACGCTCCACATGCCGCCGCGCAAGATCGCCGAGGCCGTATTCGCGCGCCTTGAGGCCGACCGGCCAGACTTCATCGCGAAGTTCGAGCTCGCCGGTCCGGGATTCCTCAACATCACGGTTTCGACCGACTGGATCGCAGCGCGCCTCGCCGCGCTCGCCGCCGATGCGCACACGGGCATTCCGCAGACGGGCGCGGGTCAGCGCGTCGTCATCGACTACTCATCCCCGAACGCCGCCAAGCAGATGCACATCGGCCACATCCGCTCCACCGTGATCGGCAACGCGATCGACCGCATCTATCGCGCGCTCGGATACGAGGTGATTGCCGACAACCATCTCGGCGACTGGGGCACGCAGTTCGGCATCCTCATCAAGGGCTACCGCGAGTGCCTCACGCAGGAGGAGCGCGACAACCTCACCGTCGCCAACCTCGAGAAGTGCTACGTGCTCTCCGCCGCGAAGGCGAAGGAGGAGGACGGCGTCTGGAAGGAGGCGTGCAAGGCTGAACTCGTGAAGCTCCAGCAGGGCGACGCCGACAACCTCGCGCTCTGGAAGCGTTTCATCGACATCTCCATCAGCGAATTCGACCGAATGTACGCGAAGCTCGGCGTGAAGTTCGACACGTACCGCGGCGAGTCGTACTACAACGACACGATGCCGGGCGTCGTCGCCAAACTCCAGGAGATGGGACTCGCCGTCGAGTCGGAGGGCGCGCTCATCGTGAACCTCGAGGCCGAGAAGCTCGGCGTCGCGATCGTCCGCAAGTCGGACGGCGGCTACAACTACACGACGAGCGACCTCGCATGCGTCAAGTCGCGCGTCGAGGAATACAGCCCGGAGCGCATCATCTACGTGACCGACGCCCGCCAGCAGCTCCATTTCAGGCAGTGGTTCTCGATCGCGGCGAAGATGGGTTACTCCGGCGTCAAGCTCGTCCATGTGCCGTTCGGCCTCATGAGTTTCCAGGGCAAGGCGATCTCCACGCGCGAAGGCAACCTCATCAAGCTCGACGACCTCCTCGCCGAGGCTGTGCGGAGGGCGCTGGAGATCGTGAAGGCGCGGACAACGACCGGGGACACCCCGAACCCCGCAGCGGATCAGGCTACGCCTGCTCAAATCTCTCTCGCTGAGCAGATCGGCTACGGCGCGGTCAAGTACTCCGATCTCTCGCACGACCCGATTACCGACATCGACTTCAACTGGGACAAGGCGCTTGCGCTTGAGGGCAATTCCGGTCCGTATCTCCAATACGCATACGCGCGCGTGTGCTCGCTCCTCGACAAGGCGGCGGAGGGGGAGGGCGGCCGCCTCGGCGAGGCGGCCCTACCAAGCGGCGGTCGCGGGGCGACCGCCCTACCAGCTGAGGCACCAACAACCAACAACCAACTACCATCTACCAACTACCAACTAACAACTCCGATCGAGAAACAGCTCGGGTTACAGCTCCTGCAGTTCGGCCCCACCGTACTGCGTGCGGCGGAGTGCTACAAGCCGTCCGTACTCGCCGACTATCTCTTCCAGACGGCGCAGCTCTACAGTTCGTTCTACCAGCGCTCGCCGATCCTCAAGAGCGAGCCTGCTGTGCGCGCCGCGCGTCTGCGTCTCTGCGCGCTGTTCGGAAAGGTCCTCTCCACGGGTCTCCATCTTCTCGGCATAGAAACGCCCAACCGCATCTAAAACAACCATTCAAGCAAGGAGTCTAAAATGAACACAACCGCGAATCCCATGCTCGGCTCGCTCATCTTCGCCCTCGGCGGCTTCGCCGGAGCCGTGTTTGCCGTCCCGTTCCGCAAGGTGAAGGGCTGGGCGTACGAAAGCTACTGGTTCGTCTACGCCGTGGTCGGTCTGATCGTGTTCCCGGCGGCGCTCGCGTTCGCGACGGTGCCGGACCTCTGCGGCGTGCTGGCGAAGACTCCGACGGCGACCTTGCTCGGCTGCGCAGGATACGGTGCGCTGTGGGGCGTTGGCGGCCTAACGTGGGGATTGATGATCCGCTATCTCGGCGTGGGACTCGGCCTCGCGATAGGCTGCGGACTCTGCTCGGCCACGGGTACGCTCATCCCGCCGATCCTGCAGGGCAAGGCGGGCGAACTCGTAAAGGACTCAGCCGCGCTGATTACGCTGGGCGGCGTTGCGCTGTCGCTCGTCGGCATCGTGTTCGTGGGCCTCGCCGGCAAGTCGAAGGAGGCGGAGCTTCCTGAGGAGGAGAAGAAGAAAGCCGTTGCCGAATTCAACTTCAAGAAGGGCATCGTAGTCGCCTGCATCAGCGGCGTGTTCTCCGGGTGCATGAATTTCGGCCTCCAGAACGGCTGGTGGACGGACGCTGCCGGCGTGAAGCACACCGTCGCCGAGTTGGCCAAGGCCGTCAACACTGGCGACTGGTGGGTTGGCATGCCCGTGCTGATCGTTGTGCTGTGGGGCGGTTTCCTCGTGAACCTCTGCTGGTGCTTCTACATGAACGCGAAGAACAAGACGTTCGGTGACTACGCGAAGGCGGCTTCGCCGTCCGGTCTAGGCGTGATCTTCTGGTCGGGCCTCGCTGGTGTCATCTGGGCGTGCCAGTTCGCGTTCCTCAAGATCGGCGAGCCGCTGTGCGGCGACATGGCGTACGTGGGCTTTGCCATCCTGATGGGCTCGAGCGTGCTGTTCTCGTCGCTGCTCGGCGTGTTCCTCGGCGAATGGAAGGGAACCGGCGGCAAGACGCGCGGTCTGCTCGTGACCGGCCTTCTGATCCTCGCCGCATCCATCGTCGTGACCGCCGTCGCGAAGATGTGACATCTTGTGTTCAAGGTGGAATTATGCTCTATCCATTCCTGACCCTTGAAGATGATACCGAAATCGTTCATTCTGACATGGACGAGAACGGGTACGTTGATGTGTGCATCGAGAAACCTGTTGACGGTGGTTTTCACTCAGCGAAGTGCCGCCTGCCAGATTTTCGTTGGATTGAGATTGATGGTTTCTCTCCCACTGAAATTGCAAATCTTCAGGAGCTGATTCAACGGGGAAAGACATTGATCATGCGCTACGCAAAAAACGGGGGATTTGAGAATGCCTCGGGTTTTTAAAAGAGGTTAGCCCGCCGCCCGCGCTTCACGCAGGAATGTAAATGAGAATAACTTTGATTGCTTTCGCTGCTGGGAGATTAGGAGTATAGGAGTTGAGGAGAATACTACAAATTCTCCAATCTTCTCCCAGCCTCCAAAACTCTAAAACTCCCAATAGCGAAAGCAAGAAGGGCCTTCTCTGCGCTCTCTGCTTCTCTGCGCCTCTGCGTGAGACTATCGTTTAGAGCCCAATTTATTTTTGGCATCGAAAGCAAATAAGAGAAGCCGCAAGAAGGGCAAGGGGGGTGTCAAAGTTTTTTTGACTATGGGTGTAAGATTTTCTGCTTGGGCGCGAGTAGGGAGTAGAAACCAGAAAGGTCACAGCTAAATGAAAATAAAGAAAATACTCGTCACCGGCACGATAGTAGCTCTCCTTGCGGGGCTTGCCGGAACAGGCTCGGCGCTCGTGCTGATGCGCGAGAAGGTACGGGCCCTCGAACAGGAACGCGCGCAGCTCGCGCAAAAAATGAAGGAAAAGGCGGCGCAGGCCCGTACCCGAAGCGTCCCGAAGAAAAAGAAGCAGGCGGCGAAGGCGCCGTCCCGCGTCAAGGACGTGAAACCTATCGCCAATGACGCGAAGCCGGGTTATGAGTATGAGGTGAAGGAGGGCGACGATGTCGTCTCCATTGCGATTAAATTTGGCATCTCCCCCTCCGTATTGATGGATTTCAACGGCTGGAAGATATCTGATGATCTGAAGCCGGGCATGGTTGCCAAGATTCCAAGCAACGCGAATCCCGTGCCCGAGGCGAGGATCGCCGCCAATTCAACAAGATCCCCCGCCACGAACAGCGTGCCCGTGGAACTGCGCGTGGCGCGGACGGATTACGACGGCGAGACGACGCTGCGCCTTTATTTGACGCAGCGGCCGGACATGGACGTGATCCGCCACTACATCAGCGTGTCGCCGTTGCAGGAGGGCGGCCTGACGTTCAAATACGACGCCGAATACGACGGACGCAAGGAGTGTTGGGAGCCGGTTGTGGTCGTCCAGGGCGAATTCGCCCACCGCACGTACGTGAAGCTGCGCGTGAAGAAGGGATTGCCGCCGTACGGAAAGGGACTGAACCCGCATCCGGAAGGCGCTCTTCGTGAGGACTACGTCTATACCTTCACGCGCAAGGACCGCGACCCCTACGTGAACTTCGCCGACGACGGGCGCTACTTGCCTCCCGGCGGGAAGCGTCTCCTGAAGCTCGAGTCCGTGAACGTCGGGAAGATCCGCGCGAGCGTCCGGCGCGTCGAACCGCGCAACGTCGTGCAGCTCCTCGCCCGCGAAGAGGGCGTGTACTCCCGTTACGACTGGAACAACAACATCAACAACGAGGAGACCGCCGAACTCGCCGGCGACGCCGAAGAGACGAAGATGACGCCCCCCAACAGGCTCAACGAAAAGGAGTTCACCGCCCTGCCCGTAAAGGTGAACGACGGCAAGGCCACGAACGGCGTGTTCCTCGTGAGCGTCCTCAACGACGACAGACCGCGGCGCGACTGGCGCTGGGACGACGACTACAACCCGCTCCGCTTCCGCCTCGTGTGCCTCTCCGACCTCGGCCTCAGCGTGCGCACGGACGCCGCGGACGGCCTGGGCGTGTGGGTGACGTCGCTTCTGAAGGGCACGCCCGTCGCCGGCGCGAAGGTGGAGGTCTATTCCACCGCCAACACGAAGGTGATGGAGGGCGTGACGGACGCCCATGGCTGGTGTCGCGCCGCGCGTGTGGACAAGGGCAAGCCGTTCGCCGTCGTGGTGCGTTCCGCCTCTGGCGACGACATGACGTTCCTTGCGCTTCGCGACTCGATGAAGGTGGACGAGTCATACGCCGACGGCGCGCGCGAGGAATATCTGGACGACAAGAAGACGACGGCCTTCTGCTGGACCGACCGCGGCATCTACCGCCACGGCGAGAAGATCTTCGCGCACGTCATCGTCCGCATGGGCGCACGGCGCGCACCGCCGTCGATGCCGGTACAGCTCCGCCTCGTCAATCCCGACGGCAACACCTACGCCTCCGTCACGAAGACCACGGACAGCGAGGGCGCGGTCTCCCACGACGGGTTCGCCGTCGCGGACGACCAGCCGAGCGGCGGGTGGTCCATCATCGCGGAGATTCCCGGAAAGAACGGACGGCACCTGGGCGACGTGGACGTGAAGATCGAAGAGTTCGCCCCGCCGCAGATTCGCGTGGCCGTCGATGCGACAACCGCTCCGCATCCCACCAACTTCGCGTTCACCGTCAAGGCCGAACATCTCTTCGGCGGGCCGGCGCAGGGACTTCCCTGCGAGGGCGCGGTCGTGTTCGAGGACGTGCCGTTCGCACCCAAGAACTGGAAGGGCTGGCGTTTCGGAAACGAGAGCCGCGGCCTCAAGCCCAACTACCGGGAACTGGAGCGGAAGTGTCTCGCGGCCGACGGCACCTTCCGCTACGAGGCACCGATCTGGGCCGATTCGGGGCTCCCCAAGGCTGCGGTGCGCGCAACGGCACAGGGCGTGGTGTTTGAGGACGGTGGACGTCCCGCCACCGCGCGGAAGAGCGCCATCCAGCACTACTATCCGTTCTACATCGGAACGACGGCGACGAGCAGCATGAAGCTCGAGCAGGGGAGGCGTCCGCAGGTGGCCGTGGCGTGCGTGGCGCCGGACGGCACGCGCCTCGCCGAATCGCGCAAGCTCGTCGCGGAGATCGAGCGCATCGACACGGTGTACTCATACCGCAGGAAGTCCAACGGCTGGCAGTCGTGGGACTGCGACCGCGTACACGTGCTCGTGGCGTCCAACATCGTCGTCGCCACCTCCACGAACGAGAACTCGGTCCTCGAGCTGCCGCTTGAAAGTTCCGGCGACTACGTGCTCACGATCAAGGACCCGGAGTCGGACGCGTCGTTCGGCATGAACTTCTACCTCAGCAACTGGGGCGACAACGTGGTGCGTGCGCCGCTCTCGAATCCGACCGAGGTGACGGTCGTTCCGGACAAGGCGCACTACCGCGCGGGCGAAGCACCGAGCCTCACCGTCAAGGCGCCGTTCGCGGGGTACGCGCTCGTCTCGGTCATGCGCGAGAAGGAGGTCTATACGGAGGTGCTGAACCTCACGAACGCGACGAGCGAGGTGAAGCTGCGTCCCGTGAAGGCGGACGAAGCGCCGAACCTTGACGTGTACGTATCCGTGGTGCAGAGCGTGGCGGCCAACGCGCGCCACCTCGCCGCCCGCGCGCACGGACAGGCCACGGTCTCGATCCGCCCCGAGGAGAACGAGGTTCCCGTGGAGGTGGACGCCAAGGTGATTGGCTTCCGCGAAGTCAACGTAGAGGTGTCCGCGCCGCGCGCGACGGTCGCCGTGGTGACGGTGGTTGACGAGGCGATCAACATCCTCTGCGGCGGCAAGACGCCCGATCCCATCGGGTATTTCTCGGAACTGCGCTGCGCCGAGCATCCGCTCTACGACCTCTACCACCGGATCCTGCCGGTGGTGGGCGAGGATGAGCTGCGCGTGAACGGCGTGAAGACCGGCGGCGGATTCGGCGCGGAGATGCTGGGCCGCGTGAGCCCCGTGCCCACGCGCCGGTTCAAGCCGCTCGCGCTGTGGAGCGGACGAGTCCCCGTGGTGGACGGCAAGGCCCGCACGACGTTCAAGCTGCCGGAGTTCGTGGGCGAGGTGCGCGTGACGGCCGTCGCGTACAGCGCGTCCGCCGCCGGTGCCGCGTCCGTCCAGCGCAAGGTCACGCCGAAGCTCGTCACGATGCCCGACGCCCCTCGCTTCGTCGCGCCCGGCGACAAGTTCGAGGCCACGCTGCCGATCCACAACCGCAGCGGCGAGGCGGCCACGTTCGCCTGCACGATCACCACGAACGGGGCGGCGGTCCTCGCCGTGTCCGGCGCGGCGCTCGCGAAGGACGCGTCCACCAATATCGTGGTGCGTCTCGCGGCCCCGGCCGATCCGGGCGAGCTGAATATCGAATATCGCGTGAAGGGCATGGGCGAAGACCACGCCAAGACGATTCACCTGCCGGTGCGTCCCGCCGTCGCGTGGGTCGAGACGTCGGGCGTCATGTCAGAGAGCGAATGGAAGCCGCCGACGGGCGGGCGTTTCTCGGCGCGGACGTTCGATTCGCCGATCGGTGAGCTCGAGCGCGCGCTCGGGTGGCTCGCGGACTATCCGCATGGTTGCCTGGAGCAGACCTCGTCGCGCATCTTCCCGCTCATCGGCGCGGGCGGCATCCTCAACACCGTGACGCCGAAGGGACCGGATTACATCGCATCGGGCGTGAAGCGCGTCGAGTCGATGATCCGCAAGAACGACTTCGTAATGTGGCCCGATTGCAATTACGCGCCGTGGGACCGCGAGGTGTCGCTCTACGCCGCACACTTCCTCATCGAAGCGGAGAAGTCCGGCGTCAAGCTCAACCCCGTGGCGAAGGACCAGGTGCTCGGCTTCCTGCGCCGCTGGGCGGTCTCCACCAACACCGTCCACGCCGCCTACGCCTGCCACACGCTCGCGCTCGCCGGCGTGCCGGACCGCGACCGCATGTTCAGCCTGTATGATGCGCGGGACAAGCTCTCGCTCCTCTCGCGGGCACGGCTGGCGCGCGCGTTCGCGTGCGCGTCCGAACGGAACCGCGCGCTCGACCTGCTGGCGAACGCGTCCGCACCCGCGTCGGTGAAGGAGGCCGCGTTCGCGCTCATCGCGCTCCTCGAACTGGGCGCGGAGGACGCGCGCGTGCTTCCGCTCGTGGAGTACCTCAACTCGAAGCGCGAGCGCGCGAAGTACAGCTGGGGCACGACGGAGGAGAATGCCCACGCGCTGCTCGCGCTCGGCGAGTTCTTCCGCTACCATCCGCCGAAGAAGGGCGAGAAGTTCGTGAGCTGGCGCAAGCTGACGCTGCCCGACCCGCGTGACGTGCGGGACGAGTCGAACGGCATCGCCATCGAACGCCAGTTCTTCGACGCGGAGGGGAACACCGTGGACCTCGGCGCGCTGCGTCGCGGACAGCTCCTAATCGTCGAGCTGTCGATCACGACGTACGACACGCGCGAGCTGAGCGACCTCGTGATCGAGGACCTCTTCGCTGCGGCGTTCGAGCCGGTCCACGGCGCGCTCCCTGCGAACTTCACGCTACCGCCGGGCGACAAGGCGATTCCGCAGGCGGATTGGGTGATGCGCAGCGACGCGCGTGACGACCGCATGCTCGTGTTCTCGAAGAAGTTCAAGCTGGAGAAGGGACGTGAAGCCAAGTTCCGCTATCCTGTGCGCGTGGTTTCGGCGGGCGATTTCGTTCTGCCGGGCCCGAGCGTTGAGGGCATGTACCATCCTGCTCTGCGCGCTCGCCGCATTCCTGGCCGCGTCATGGTTCGTCCTTGACTGGTCCGACGCGGGTACGGAGGACTACCCCGGTGGCACCGTCCTGCGGGACGCCGCCGGGAACGTCCTGCGCGTCTCGCTGGGGCCGGGCGACGTGGACTGTCGGCCGTACTACACGGCCGACCGCTCGGACTGGATTGTCAAGGCGCTTGTCGCGTCCGAGGACGGTACGTTCTGGACGCACGGCGGGGTCCGTCCCTTGAGCGCCCTCCGCGCCGCGTTCCAGAACGTGTTCAGCGGACGGCGCGTCTCCGGCGCCTCGACGATCACGATGCAGGCGGTGCGTCTCATCGCGCCGCATCCGAAGTCGCTCTGGTGGAAGTGGAAGGAGGCCGTGCTGGCGGTGAAGATGGAGCGGTGCAAGTCAAAGGAGTGGATCGTCACGCAGTACCTCAACCGGGCGCCGTTCGGCGCAAACTTCGTGGGTGTGGAGGCCGCCGCGCAGGGCTGGTTCGGGAAGGGCGCGAAGGAACTCGGCCTCGGCGAGGCCGCGCTCCTCGCGGGCATGGTACAGGCACCGTCGCGTTACCGTCCGGACCGACACTACGACCGCGCCATCGCGCGCCGCGACTATGTGCTCGGGCGCATGGTCGCGCTTGGGATGATCACGGACGAGCAGAAGGAGGCGGCGCGGTCGGTGAAGCCGGTTCTCTGTCGTGCGCCGCGTCCGTTCAAGGCCCCGTACTTCTGCGACTGGGCGATGCAGGTGCTTGACGCGGAGGGGAACGGCGGCGACTTCACCACGACCCTCGACGCCGACGTGCAGGAACGCTGCGAGCGCGCGGTGAACGCAGCGGCGGAGAAGGGCGGTTACTCCGTGGCGGCTATCGTGATGAAGGCCGCTTCCGGCGACGTGCTCGCGCTTGCGTGCAGCGGTGACTACTTCGACAGCGCGGGCGGACAGGTCAACACGGCCCTCGCTCCGCGTCCCGCCGGCTCCACGCTCAAGCCGTTCCTCGTCGCGCGCGCGCTGGAGCGCGGCGTGGTGTCGCCGGACGAGCGCCTCTGCGACGTGCCCGTGGCGTTCCGGGGGTACCGTCCCGCCAAC
The DNA here is from genome assembly GCA_902802945.1 of uncultured bacterium. GTDB lineage: Bacteria > Verrucomicrobiota > Kiritimatiellia > RFP12 > UBA1067 > RUG572. Next base: position 69,697 of record CADCOC010000001.1, read on the forward strand.
TTCGACGCGAAGTACCGGGGACTTGTCACCGTGCGCGACGCGCTCGTCCTTTCGCTGAACATTCCGTTCGTCCAGATGCTCCAGCGCGTGGGCGTGGCGTCGTTCGGGGACTCGTTGCGTTCGCTTGGCTTCCAGCACGTCGCCGGCGGCGACGAGCAGTTCGGCCTCGGCATGGCGATCGGGAACGTGGAGGTGACGCTGATGGAACTCGTTTCCGCATACGCGGTGGTTGCGCGGGGCGGGGACGGCGTGTTTTCGCCGGGGGCGTGCTACCTCATCTCCGACATGCTCTCCGGCGCGGAACGCGCGCAGGCGGCGCTCGGACACGTCGCCGACGTAGAGACCTCGCGCTTCGCGTGGAAGACCGGCACTTCGAGCGCGTACCGCGACGCCTGGACGGTTGCGTGGAACCCGGAGTACGTGGTGGGCGTGTGGTGCGGACACAAATCCGGCGGCTTCGGCGACCAGACGCTCGTGGGGGCGAAGGCGGCGGCGCCCATTGCGTGGGGCCTCGCGCGCGCCCTCTATCCCCAGAACGACGGGCCGTGGTTCACGCGTCCGGCGGACGTCGTCCCGCAACGTGTTTGCACGTACACGGGGCGTCCCGCGTCGCCGGACTGTCCCGACGTGGCGGACGGCTGGTCGCTTGCGGGGAAGAGTCCGTCGGCCATCTGCACCGCGCACCGGCGGGACGCGTCGGGAAACGTGATCACGCAGGAGAATCCGGCGCTGGCGGCGTTTGCGGGGCGCATCACGCAGGCGGAAAAGCTCGCGATCTCCAAGCCTGAAGACGGCGCAGAGTTCTGTCTTGTGGAAGGGGAGCTCAACCAGCAGATCGTCTGCCAGGCCATCGGCAACCCGTCGGGATCGCGTCTCTGGTGGTTCGTGGACGGACGCCTCGAGGGCGAGAGCGACGGCGCGCAGGCGAAGACCGTGCCGATGACAGTCGGCAGGCACGTCATCACCTGCACGACGGCCGAAGGCGTCTCCGCCTCCGTCCGCATCACGGTGACGGAATAGCCGCACGCGGCGGAGTTTTTTTGGTATAATGCGCCGCGATGAAAAAAAGGAAGGTGAAATAGGAATGAGCTGGTTTGGTGGTGCGATAGGCTATGTGCTGGGTTCGCGTTTCGGAGCGCTAGGCGGAATACTTGGCGCTGTGCTAGGCAGTGGCATCGCAGACCTGCTCAAATCCAAGGCGAATGAAGCCGATGTACAGCGGCGGATGGAGCAGGATGCACGCGAACGGATGCGGTCGCGTGCAGCATCGCGCAATGGGTCGACTACGGAACGCGAGGTCGTGTTCCTCTCTGCGGTGGGCGCGATGCTGGCGAAGCTTTCAAAAACCGACGGCCATGTTGACGCATCGGAGATTGAGGCGGGAGAACAGGCTTTCGTGCGGCTCGGCCTTACCCCTGCAAACCGCAAGCTGTGCATACGGGCCTTTCACGCGGCGAAGACGGACGCCCATTCGATATTTGACTACGCCGAGTCTTTTGCATCGGTTGCTCGCGCTGTCGCAATCCGCGAAATGATGTACGATATCCTCTGGGATGTCGCCTGCGCGGACGGTACCGTGTCCGTAGAGGAGCGCCGCATCCTCGAGATGATCGTCACGCCTCTTCGCATACGCCCTTCGCTTTTCTCGGAACAATGGTCTCGCCGAATCCGCGCCAGCCGTCCAGCCCAAAGCGCCATCGATCCTTATGCCGTTCTCGGATGCAGTGCCTCCGCCACTAACGATGAGGTTCGCCGCGCCTACCGCGCACAGGCCAAGAAGCACCATCCGGACATCCTTCGCGCGCAGGGACTGCCAGATGAAATGATCGCAAGGGCAAATGAGCAGATGGCTCGCATCAATGCTGCATGGGATGAAATCAAGCGCGCCCGCGGCCTTGGGTGACGAACGGCAAGCGTATGACAGCAAGAAGGTGAGTGGTTGCGCCCTTGGTGTATCCCCCCACCACTGCAACTGGCAGCGTGTTTGCCTCACGGCGTTTTTTTTGGTAGAATAGCGCCATGCCGAAGAAGAAGACCATAAAAGTCCCCACGACCGGCGTGTGCGACTTCGAGACGCTGGTCACGAGCCAGAAGGGGAAGTACGTCGACAAGACGGACCTGCTCTATGAACTTTGCAACGACGCGGACCAGCAGCTGTTCATCTCGCGCCCGCGCAGGTTCGGCAAGTCACTGATGCTCTCCACGCTGAAGGCGATGTTCGAGGGACGGCGCGACCTCTTCAAGGGCCTCGCCATCGACAAACTGCCGTGGGAAGGGTGGAAGCAGCCGACGCCCGTGTACAGTTTCACGATGGGCGACGTGACTGGCGAAAATTACGAAGAGGTCAAGGAACAGCTGGGCGAACTTGTCGAAGACCTGTTCCAGCAGGCGGGCATCCCCGTCCCAGAAAAAGGCACGATTCCGGGTAAGTTCAAGAAGTTCATCCTCGCGGCGGCCAGGCAGTCGCCGACAAAGAAGATTGTCATTCTCATCGATGAATACGACGAACCGGTCGCGGCCTTTCTCGACGACATCAAAACGCTGAAGCGCGTTCGCAACCTGCTCCATGATTTCTACGAGAAGCTGAAATTCAGTTCGGAATCGATCCGCTTCCTCCTGATGACGGGCGTCACGAAGCTGACGAAGCTCTCCGTGTTCTCAGGGCTCAACCACCTCACGGACATTTCCTCGTTTGCGGAGTTTGCCACGCTCCTCGGTTACTCGCCGAAGGAACTTGACGGGCCGCTTCGCGAGAACGTCGAGGCGTTCGGCGAGAAAAGCGGAATGGACTTTGCCGCCGCGAAGGCCGCGATCCTGTCGTGGTATGACGGCTATCGTTTTTCCCCGAGGAATGAAAACCGCGTCTGCAATCCCGTCTCCCTGGGCCGTGCGTTCAAGGATGGAGAGCTGAAAGGCTATTGGGAGACAACCGGCAGGGCGACGCTCATCATCAACCGCATTGCGAAGGCCGGCAAGATGCCGGGCGACCTCGAGAACGTGCCGGCGGACGCCATGACGCTCGACGTGTGCGACGCGGAGACGCTGCCGATGGAGGCCCTGCTCTACCAGGGCGGTTACCTCACGATCAAGAACGTGATTCCGCCGCCCAGGGAACCCGATGGACAGATAACCCAAAGCGAATCTTATGTCCTCGCGCCGCCGAACCTCGAGGTGCGCGATGCCCTGAAGCGCGGATATCTCTCGCAGGTGATGGGCATGAGGGAGGGCTCCTTCAATCCGCTTGTGGAGCGGGCCAGGCGACTGATCGCCTCGGGCGACATCCGGGACGTGGCAGAGACCATGCTCTTCTCGCTCTACGCCGCCGTGCCGCCGGACTGGCGCATCAAGGACGAGGCGGAGGCGAAACGGTATTTTCTTCTCTTCTGCGCGATGCTCGGCGCGAACCCGGCGCCCGAGTTCCCGTCCGTGCGCGGCTACGCCGATGCGGTGATCGAGACCCCGGACAATGTGTTCGTGTTCGAGTTCAAGTACCGCAAGAGTGCGAAGGCGGCGATCAGGCAGATCCGCGAACGCGGCTATGCCGACAAGTGGATCGGCGGCAAGCGCCCCGTCACGCTCATTGGCATCAACTTCAACCCGAAGAAGCGCAACATCGACATGCCCATCGTCGAACCGGCGTAAATCTGGTCTACCGTTGTCTTCTTGTAAAGCGTAAAACGGCATCGTGGCTTGCGGAACGCCGTCTGAAATGGTAAACTAACGGGGTTCTGTCCCCTCTGTCGCGGAACGGTTGGCCGCAGGTGGCAGCAAGCTGGATGGCTTGCCCTGTCGGCGTCGCGGAAGAGGTGTTCGGGCGAACTCTGGAGAAAACATGAAGCGAATCCTGTGCAGCGCGGCGGCGTGTCTTGCGGTGAGCCTGGCGATGGGCGCGATGCGTCCGACGCCGGAGTACCTGAAGAGCGCGGTGGTCTATCAGATCGTGCTGCGCAACTTCACGCGCGACGGCAACTTCAAGTCCGCAACAGCGATGTTGGAGCATGTGCGGTCGGCGGGCATCGACGTGGTGTACCTGTGTCCGTTCGTGGAGATGGACCGCGACATGGACAAGTCGGGCTGGAGCAAGCGCCAGAAGAAGAGCGGCTTCGTCACGCCTAAGAACCCGTACCGCATCTCGAACTACGACAAGATCGACCCCGAATACGGCGACGACGCAGACTTCAAGGCGTTCAACGACAAGGCGCACGCGCTCGGCATGAAGGTGTACATGGACCTCGTGTATCTCCACTGCGGGCCGAACAACGTGATGAAGGACATGTTCCCCGACGCCTTTCAGAAAAACGCGGACGGCTCGGTGCGCACGACGAAGTGGCACTTCCCGTACGTCAACTTCGCCTCGAAGGGCGTGCGCAAGTACCTGATCGACTCAATGCTCCACTGGATCAGCCTCGGCTGCGACGGCTTCCGTTGCGACGTGGGCGACGCCGTGCCGATCAACTTCTGGGTGGAGGCGGTATCGACATGCCAGAAGGTGAAGCCCGACCTCGTGATGATCAACGAGGGCACGAATCCCGAGTGGCTGAAAAAGGCGTTCGACGCCTGCTACGCCTGGCCGTGGAGCTTCTCAATCCGCAACTTCCTCACGCCGTCCCTGCACGGACAGGTGACCGCGAAGAACAAGACGCTCGACCAGAAGATGCCGGGCGTGCGCACCTACGAGGCGAAGATACCGGAAGGCTCCTTGATGTTCTGCTTCATGGATAACCACGACACGGCTGCCGACGACTGGGAGAAACGCTTCGACCGCGTCAATCCCGTCGAGGCCGGCAACGCGGCGTTCGTGCTCACGTTCCTGCGTCGCGGCCTGCCGCTCGTCTTCAACGGCAACGAAATCGCCGACAATTCGCTCAACACGTTCTTCGCGCCCGTCGAGGATCCCGGCCGCGCGCGCAAGACCGTCGACTGGGCGCGCGCGCTCCAGCCCGCCGGACAGAAACGCCTTGCGCTCATCCGCGCTCTTGCGAAGCTGCGCCACGAAAACAAGGTGTTCGCCGAGGGCTCGCAGGAGTGGGTGACGGCGGGCGAGAAGGCGGGCGCGATCGCGTTCGTGCGCCGTCTCGGCGACAAGGCCGTGTTCGTGACGGCGAACCTCACACCGAAGCCGATGGCGTTCACGCCGTTCAGTCCGGAAAGCGGCGTGAAGATCGACCCGAAGAAGAAACCGATGCTCGCGGAGGGATTCATGGCCGACGCGCGCGGCGTTGTCAGTCTCGCCCCCTACGGCTTCGTGGCCATTGAACTTTGAAAGGAACCAGACATGAAAAAAGCAACTACCGCATTTCTCCTCTCCCTGGCTGTCGCCGCCGGTGCCGAGACCATCCAGATGCCGCCCGGCTGCACGACGCCCGACGGCATGGTCATCGACCCGCAGGGACGCCTCGTGATCGCCGCGCCGAACACGAAGCACGACAAGCCCGGCGCGTTCTACCGCATCGAGAAGCCCGGCGCGGAGCCGGTCAAGTGGTTCGAGGTGCCGGCGCTCAAGGAATCGGGTTATTCCCAGCCGATGGGCGTGTGCTTCGGCGAGAAGGACGAGATGTTCGTGTGCGACTGCCAGAAGGCGGGTCTCGGACGCATCCTCCGCGTGAAGCTCGAGAACGACCGCCCCGTCTCCTTCGAGACCGTCGCCGAGGGCCTTGCCAACGCGAACGGCGTCAAGTACCTGAACGGGCGCATCTACGTGACGCAGGCGTTCATGCCGGGCGTGAAGCGCGGCGACGGCGCGGCGTCGAGCGGACTCTACATGTTCAAGGCGACCGACCGCAACGTGCGTCCGGCGAACACGCCGGCGGACCCGCAGTGCGTGTTCTCGGACGTCACGCGCAACAAGAAGATTCGCGGCGGGCTCAACGGCGTCGCGATCGACTCGAAGGGCGCGGTCTACACCGGCAACTACGGCGACGGACACGTCTGGAAGCTCACGCTCGGCGCGGACGGACGCGTGGCGAAGAGCGAGGTGTTCGTGCCGGCATCGGCGGGCGTGAAGACGCCGGACGGCCTCTGCTTCGACAAGAACGACAACCTCTACATCGCCGACATGTTCGGCGACGCGGCGGTGAAGGTGACGCCCTGCGGCAAGGTCGAGATCGTGAAGAAGGGCGGCTTCAAGAGTCCGTGCGAGCCGTGCGCGTGGAAGGGCAGCCTCTACGTCTGCAACTGGCGTGGCACCACGGTGGAGCAGATTCCTTTGTCCGAATAACCGTTTGGGATTGACATTCGGCGGCTAAAAGTGGATAATTTCACATCAAAACTTGACGGGATTCCCGAAAGGCACGAAGATGGCAGACGAAAATAAAGAACAGGAACCGGAAGGCGCGCTCGATCTCAGCGGTCTTGGCTCCTTTGACTTCACCCCCGACTGGGCGAAGGGCAAGCCCGACGACAAGTCGCGCTACGCCCATTTTGAGGGCCGCGAAGAACGCGCGCCGCGCCGCGACGGCGACCGCCCGCGCTTCAACGGCCCGCGCCGCGATGACGGGGATCGTCCGCGCTTCAAGGGCCCGCGTCGCGAAGAGGGCGACCGTCCGCGTTTCAACGGTCCGCGCCGTGACGGGGACCGTCCGCCGCGCCGCGAGGACGGGGACCGCCCGCGCTTCAACGGTCCGCGCCGCGACGGGGATCGTCCGCGCTTCGGCGGTCCGCGCCGCGAGTTCATCGCGCCGCTCGACGCCGACGTGCGCATCCTCCCTGCGCCGAAGGACATTGGCACGATCATCAACAAGATCAAGGCCACGCACCTCGCCTATCCGCTCAAGCAGCTCGCCTATTTCTTCCTCGACCATCCCGAGGCGTGCATCCTGCGCATCAGTCCGAAGAAGCCGAACGCGGGCGAAGCGCCGGCCGACCTCCATTTCCACCAGTGCAAGGCGTGCGGGGTTGTCACGTTCTCGGAAGAGGAGCTTCTCGCGCACGTTCTCGCCGCCCACATCACCGACTACTACGTCGCCGAGGAAGTCACGTGCGATCCGCCGAAGGGCGCGTTCACGTGCGTGGCGAAGTGCGGCCTCACCGGCGAGCTGCTTGGTCCGCCGAACCTGCACGGTTACGACGCGCGCATCCGCGAGATGCTGCGCACGCACTTCCCGGACATGAGCGAGCAGGCGTACCGTGCCCGCATCGAGATGGTACGCGACTCCGACGTGATCGAGCAATGGCGCGCGTCCGCCACGAAGAAGACGGTCTACAAGAAGAAGGGCGAGCCGGATGCCCCCGCCGTGGAACGCGAGGTCGCCGAGCGCGAGTTCCGCAGCATGATCGCGCCGAGTCTGCTCACCGCGCCGAAGAGCGTGGACATGACGGCCGACGTGGCGTTGAAGACGTCGTCGAAGCCGCTGCTCTACGCCTGCCGCGACGCGCTCCAGCGCGAGAAGCGCTTCCCGGCGTCGCTGTTCTACGCGCTGCGCGGGGCGTTCCACCATCGCAAGCTCGCGTTCTTCCGCGCGAACGATCCGCGCGGTCCTGAATTCGTGAGCGCCGCGGTGCCCACGAAGCTCGATACGTCACACGCCATCGCCGAGCTGACCGCAATCGTCAACTATGTGGAGTCGAATCCCTGCTCGACTCAGGCGGCGCTCCTCACCGCCCTTGCCGGCGACGACAAGACGAAGGCCGCCGAGATACGCGCACACCTCACATGGCTCATTGAAAAGGGTTATGTGGTGGCCTACGCGAACGGCGCGCTCACGGCCCCCGCGGAACATCCTCTCTACCGCCAGCCGAAGGGCACCACCCCCGCAAAAGACGCGGCACCTGCCCCTACAGCAGAGCCCGCCCCCGCTCCAACAACAGAGCCAGCGGCCGCCCCTGCAGCAGAGCCAGCTGTCGCCCCTGCCCCGCAAAATGATGTGGCGGACGCCCCAGAAGTCGGGGTGGCGGACGTCCCGTCCGCAAATGACGCGGCGGGCGACCCGCCCGCCGCCGCCCCCGCCCCCGCCCCCATTGCCGAAGAACCCAAAGAAGAAGTGAAGCAAGATGAAACTGCCGCTCAGTTGGCTGAATGAATACGTTGACGTCTCCGACATCCCGCCTGCCGACCTGGCCGAGCGCCTCACGCGCAGCGGCCTCCAGGTCGAGGCGATCGAGACATCCGGACCGGAACCGCTTTCCGATTTCTTCGTCGTCGCCGAAGTGCTCACCTGCGAGGTGATCGAAGGCACGCACCTCCACAAGACCACGGTCACGGACGGCAAGGAGACTCTGCAGATCGTGTGCGGCGCGCCAAACTGCCGCACGGGACTCAAGACCGCGCTTGCGAAGATCGGCGCAGTCGTGCCGGACGGCGGGTTCAAGATCAAGAAGGGCAAGTTGCGCGGCGTGGAGTCGTTCGGCATGCTCTGCAGCTCGAAGGAACTTGCGCTTCCCGGCGGCGACCACGCGGGCATCATGGAGCTTCCGCCCGAGACGCCCGTCGGCGCGTTCGTGCGCGACGTGGTGGGCTGCGAGAAGCCCGAGACGGTCTTTGACATTGAAGTTACCTGGAACCGTCCCGACGCGCTGAGCGTGATCGGCCTTGCGCGCGAGTTCTCCGCGATTCTGGGGCGTCCGCTCAAGATGCCGCCCGTCGACTTCACGGAATCCGATACGGACGTGAACGACGAGGTGAAGGTGGTCGTGGAGGATGCGGTGCGTTGTCCGCGTTACACGGCGCGCGTGATCACGTCCGTCAAGGACGGTCCGTCTCCCGATTTCATGGCCAAGCGCCTCGAGGCGTGTGGCGTCCGGTCGCTCGGCCTCCTCGTGGACGTGACGAACTACGTGATGCTCGAGTGCGGCCAACCGATGCACGCGTTCGATTACCGCACGCTCGCGGGCAAGACGATTGTCGTGCGCGATGCGCGTCCCGGCGAGAAGATCCGCACGCTCGACGGCAAGGACCGCGACCTCGACGAGTCGATGCTCCTCATCTGCGACGCCGAAAAGCCAAGCGCCGTCGCGGGCGTGATGGGCGGCGAAGGCAGCGAAATCGCCGCCGGCACCGACCACGTGTTACTGGAATCCGCGCTCTTTGAGCCGACTTCCACGAAGTACACCGCCACGAAGCTCGGTCTCGCGACAGAGTCCAGTTACCGTTACATCCGCGGCGTGGACAAGGACCTCGCCGACTGGGCGAGCCGCCGCGCGGCGCACCTCCTGCAGAAGTACGGCGAGGCGGTCGTTGCGAAGGGCGTGGTGGATGTGGACAACCGCGAAAAGCCATTGAATGCCGACGTGACAATCAACTTCGACCGCGCGCGTGCGCTGATCGGCATTCCGGTCGGCAACGACGCGATGGTCGTGATCTTGAAGAATCTCGGCTTTACCTGCCGTGACGACGCACCGGGCAAGCTCTACGCCGCCGCCAAGACCGCCACGTTCGGCGTGCCGTCCTGGCGCTGGGACATCCAGCTCGAGGCCGACCTCGTGGAAGAGATCGCACGCGTCTACGGGTTGGACAACATCCCCGACACGATGCCATCCGCACCGAGCGTGTCGCCGCTCTCCGACGCGCCGTTCCGCGCGAAGGAGAAAGTGCGCGCCACGTGTCTTGCGCTCGGCTTCTCCGAGGCGATGCACTACTCGTTCCTCTCGCAGGGTGAACTCGATGCGTTCGACGCGCGTCCGGAGACGCAGGCTCTCCGTCTCGCACTGCCCGATCCCGTCTCCGCCGAATACGGCGTGCTGCGCGATTCGCTTCTGCCGCAGCTGATGGGGTCGCTCGGACGCAACGCGACGCACCAGGTGGACCAGCCCGAACTTTTCGAGATGGGCCGCGTGTTCGGCAAGGACAAGGACGGCAAGCCGTTTGAGTGCGAGCGTCTTGCGCTCGGCTTCGCGGGGCCGGTGGGCCGTTCCGCGCTTGACTGCCGTCGCGCCGTGAGCGCGGAGGAAGCGCTCCTCTGGATGAAGGGCGCCGTGGAGACGCTTGCGCGCCGCGTACACGTGGGCAAGATCGAGTTCAAGTCCGCCGACCATCCGGCCTTCGCACCGGGTGCGACGCTGGAGATTCGCATCAACGGACGCCCCGCCGGCGTGCTGGGCGTGCTTTCCGCGAAACTGCGCCACCCGTTCCGCCTTACCACGCAGATGGCGCTTGCCGAGCTCGACCTCGCGCCGCTCCTGAAGCGCGTGGACGCCGTTGCCAAAGTCAGCGCCGTGCCGGCGTTCCCGATGGTCAAGCGCGACGTCGCGTTCGTCGCGGGCGCGGGCGTCACGCACGAGCAGGTGGTCACGTGCATCCGCAAGGCCGCGCCGCCGGAGTTGACGGACATCCGACTTTTTGATATCTTCTCGTCCAAGGACATCGGCAAGGACCGCCGTTCGTTCGCCTATTCGCTCGCGTTCAGGGCCGCAGACCGCACCCTGACGGACGACGAGGTGAACCGCGCGTTCGCGAAGATCACGGACGCGCTCAAGGCGACGCTCCAGGTCGACATCCGAGACAGTTGATCTTTCACATCGTGGGCGCTGGCTTGCACGCGGATTCGGCAGCGTATTTCTCTGACCTTCGTTTTATGACGGGAGCCTAAAGGCGGCGGCATCCGTGCCGTCGCTGGAGGCACCCACTTGGAACATGAGGTTCCAGAGGTCCTGCACTACGGCAAGGCGGCGCTTTTTATTTGTCCGTACCGTAATCTCACGCCTCATGCCCGCTGCCGATTACGCCATCGGTAGAGTAGGAGTAGTGGCGTAGGGCGATTTGTGGTATACTATTCGGCCATGCGAAAGGAAGAAAGATGATGAGCCGGCGCGTTGTGGTGACGGGCATGGGGGCCGTGAGCCCGCTGGGAAACGACGTGGAAACGTCGTTCGCCCGCCTGAAGGTTTTTGAAAACTGCGTGCAGACGCTGCCGGAGCTGTCCGAGTACAAGGGCCTCAACACCCACCTCGGGTGCCGCACCGCGTTCACGCGTCCGGCCGCATGGACGCGCAAGACCACGCGCACGATGGGCGACGTGGCGCAGTACGCGCTCGCGGCCACGGAGCAGGCCGTCGCGCAGGCGGGGCTTGTCGCGGAGGACTTGGAGAGCGGGCGCACGGGCGTGGCGTACGGTTCCTGTTCGGGGTCCGTGCCGCCGCTCCTCGATTTCCACTCGATGATCCAGACGAAGGAGGTGGCGGGCGTCACGAGCGGCACGTACATCAAGCTCATGCCGCAGACGGCCGCATGCAACATCTCCGTGTATTTTCGCACGCACGGTCGCCTCATGCCCACCGGGACGGCCTGCACGAGCGGCTCGCTCGCGATCGGGTGCGCCGCCGAATTGATTCGCTGGGGCGTGCAGGACGTGATGATCGCGGGGGGCGCGGAGGAGTTCAGCCCCACGCAGGTGGCGGTGTTCGACACGCTCTACGCGACGTCCGTGCGCAACGACGCGCCGAAGTCCACGCCCGCGCCCTACGACGCGGACCGCGACGGCCTAGTGATCGGCGACGGCGCCGCCACGCTCATCCTTGAGGAATACGAGCACGCGCGTGCGCGCGGCGCGGCGATTCTCGCCGAGGTCGCGGGCTTCGCCGAGACCACGGACGGCACACACGTGACGAACCCGAACGCGGAGACGATGACGAGCGCGCTCACGGGCGCGTTGCGCGATGCGGGGCTCGACGGCTCCGCCGTGGGCTATGTGAGCGGACACGGCACCGCGACGAAGGCGGGCGACGTGGCGGAGACGGCCGCGACGCGCGCCGCGTTCGGTCGTGCCGTGCCAATATCCTCCGTCAAGAGTTACACCGGCCACACGCTCGGCGCGTGCGGTTCGCTTGAGGCGGCGATGCTGGTCAAGTCGCTCCAGACGGGCTGGTATCCGCCCACGCTGAACTTGCGGCGCGTTGATCCCGCCTGTGCGGAACTCGACTACGTGGCGGGCAAAGGACGCATGCTCGACATCGAGTACGCGATGTCGAACAACTTCGCCTTCGGCGGCGTGAACACCTCGCTCATTTTCCGTCGTGTGTAGGGCGGTCGCCATCACTCTGCTGACGCTCGCCGCCGGCTGCACGACGATGCGCGACCGGCTGTCCGGTGCGCAAAGCGTGCGCGAGGTGGCGCAGGCGGTGGCGGATTTCTACGTTTCAGACGGCGAAGACGACACGTGCGTGGTGGGCGTGGTGCGCGGCGATGCGGGCGAGCCCGTGTTCGCGTGCGCGGGTGGCGCGACCGAACACAGTCTCTATCGCATTGCGTCGCTTTCGAAGCTCTTCCTTGCACCGGTCTTGCTCAAGCTGCACGCGGAGGGGCGGATCGACCTCGACCGGCCCGTGTCCGTCTACTCGAAGCTCAACCTGCCGCCCGAGTGCGCGCGCGTGACGCTGCGTGATTTGCTGGAGAACCACAGCGGTCTCCCTCGCGAGTTTATGACGCCTTGGAACCCCGTCGACATGTGGACCGCGTTCCACTGCGGTTTCGTGGGCAGCCACATCTACGCGGACTTCGACGAGCGGGACGAGTTCGTGCGCGAGATGTGGCGTTCAAAGTGGCGCGCGGCGTTGCGGAAGGGCGGTAATATCTATTCAAACATGGGATTCGGTCTTCTCGGCATGGCCGTGGAGGATGCGCTAGGACGCGACCTCGAGACGATTCTCGCAGAGGAACTGACCCGGCCACGCGGTTTGGCGGATACGACCTACTTCCCGCAGGGCAACCAGACGAATCGCCTCACGCGCGCGTGCGCGGGACATCTTCCGTGGTTCGTGCGGCGCCGCCACGAAGTGCCCGACCACCGGCTCGGCGACGCGCTTCGGGCGACGGGTGGACTCTTTTCTTCGGTTGCGGATTGCCTCACGTTCTTTCGCTCCTGCTGGCCGCTCGTAGACGCCTACATCAAAGACCGCCCGCTTGAATCCTATCCTGATGAGGCAGTTTACGGCCTCTTGCGCGTCCATGTGCTGCCGAGCGGTCGGCGCATTGTTTACCGAGCGGGGATGATCTACGGGGGCGCGTCTTTTGTAGGGTACGATCCCTCCACGCGCACGCTCGTGGTGATACTGCGCAACGTGACGAGCTGGCCGGATCGGCGCGGGTTCGATGTGATGGAACGGCTTGAAAGTGTAAAATGAAAAGTGTAAAGTGCGAAATGTGGAAAATAGCACTTGAAATGTGATGTTTTGAAAGGAAGTGCGGATTTTAGGATTTTTGGATTGCATTTCGGGGCAAAGAGTGAGAAACTATACGGCGTTTTTTCCAAGAGGAAGGAGGTGCGTCCATGATGACAATCTACAGATGGGAGAACGGTGGTCTGAAAGAGACCTCCGATCTGTGTGATTCGTGCTGGATTAACCTTGCCGAGCCATCCACTGCCGAACTAGAGCAGGTACTCACTTATTCGCAGTTGCCGCGTGACTTCTTGACCGACCCCCTTGACCGCGAGGAACGTCCGCGTTTCGAGAGCGAGGACGGCTTTTCTCTAGTGATCGTGCACGTACCGTATCCGGTGCGCGGCGAGGAGGACGACGAGACCGTGCTTCCCTTTGAGACAATCCCGCTTGGCATCGTGCTTTTCGGCAAGAGCGTGATCACGATCTGCTCGCAGGCGACGCCCGTCACGGGCGCGTTCCTCGACCAGATCCGGCGGGTCTGTCCGCCGGCCGACCAGAACCGCTTCCTCTTCCGCCTCCTCTGGCATGCGGCGGTGCTGTTCCTGCGCTACCTGCGCGACATGCACATGAAGATTGAGGACCTCGAGGACGACCTCCACGAGTCGATCCGCAACGAGGCGCTCTTGAAGCTGCTCACCTACCAGAAGTCGCTCGTGTACTTCTCCACATCGCTGAAGGCGGACAACATCCTCATGAACCGCCTCGACCACGCCCGCCAGCTCAACATGACAGAGGACGACCGCGACGTGCTGGACGACGCGGCGGTCGAATACCAGCAGGCGCTTGAGACGGCCACGATCCACGCGACCGTACTGAACGGCACGATGGATACCTTCGCCTCGCTCATCAACAACAACCTCTCGAACGTGATGAAGTACATGACGGCGGCGACGATTCTCCTTGCCGTACCTACCGTCATCACGAGCGCCTACGGCATGAACATCCCTCTGCCGCTGCAGGGCTACGCGCACGCCTTCGCCGTGATTTCCGCCATTTCCGCCCTGCTCGCGCTTGGCATCGTGGGGCTGCTCTTCTACCTCTACAAGAAACGGGTGTTCTGACATGAACGAAACAACCCCAGACCGAGGCCCCGGTCGCGTCGTCGCGATCGTCGGCCGCCCGAACGTGGGCAAGAGCGCGCTTTTCAACCGCATCGCGAAGGCGCGCATCGCCATCGTGTTCGACCAGCCCGGCGTCACGCGCGACCGCGTGGCGCGCGAGGTCGAGGCGAACGGACAGCGCTTCCTGCTCGTGGACACGGGCGGACTCGCCTTCGACCGTACGCCGGGGAGCGAGGACCCGCTTGCCGCCGAGACGCGCCAGCAGGCCGCCGTGGCCGTGTCCGACGCGGCGGTGTGTCTCGTGGTCGTCGACGTCCGCGCGGGCGTGACGCCGCTCGACGAGGAGGTACTCAAACGCGTGCGCGAGTCGGGCGTACCTTGCGCGATCGCCGCGAACAAGTGCGACCGTCCCGAAGACGATCCGCTTGCGGACGAGTTCGCGCGCTTCGGGATGCCCGTCTTTCCCGTTTCCGCCGAACACGGACGCGGCGCGGCCGCGCTCGTCCAGTTCGCCACCGGCAAGCTGCCGCCCGCCGAGGAGGTCACGAAGACGCGTCCCCTGCGCGTCGCCGTGGTGGGGCGTCCGAACGCCGGCAAGAGCTCCTACATCAACCGCCTCCTCAACGCGGAGCGTGTGATCGTGAGCGACATCCCCGGCACCACGCGCGACTGCGTGGACGTGCCGTTCACGATCGGGAAGGGTCCGACGGCGCGTCACTACACCCTCGTCGACACCGCCGGCATGAAGAAGCACACGCAGATGTCCAAGACGAGCGTGGACAACTTCTCCCTCTTCCGCAGTGAAAAGGCGATCGAGGAGGCCGACGTGGTGTTGCTTGTCCTCGAGAGCGAACTCGGTCCCACGAAACAGGACATGCGCATCGTGGGCAAGATCATCGACGCGCACCGCGCGTGCGTGATCCTCATGAACAAGTGGGATCTCGCGCTCGAGAAGGGGATGACCGAGACGAAGGCAACGCCCGTCCTGCGTCAGATGATGCCGTTCATCTCGTACGCGCCGGTCGTCTACTGCAGCGCGAAGACGGGCTACAACATCCGCCGGACCGTCGACGCGATCGACGCCGTCGCCTCGAGCGTGCAGACGCAAATGCCCACGGGCGTCCTGAACCGCACGCTCGTGGAGGCCACGAAGCGCACGCTTGCGCCGATGAAGAACGGCAAGCGCCTGAAGGTCTACTACGGCCTCCAGGTGGGGACAGACCCCCTCACGGTGCGTCTGTTCGTGAACGACCCGAAGCTCGTCACGCCCGCGTACCTTACGTACCTCGAGAAGGCGATCCGCGCGCGGTTTGGCCTTGAGGGCGCGCCGCTCCGGATTTTCCTCAAGGCGCGTTCACGCAAGGACGGCGCTGCGCTTGGAGCGGAGATCGCCGCGAAAAAGAACGGCTGACGATGTCCCGCGGACTCTCCAAGAACATCTCCCTCGCCTCGTGGAAGTTCTTCTTCTCGGGGAGCGGCATGTCGTTCCGCACGGGGAGGTACTTCATTGAGGCTGCCCTGCTCGGCGCGGTCACGGGCATCGTGACGGCCGCGTTCGAGTGGATGATCGTTCACATGGACGAGGCCGTGGGCCTCGTCACGAATCCGTGGGCGCGCTTCTTCCTTCCCGCACTCGGCGCCTGCGCGGGCGCGCTGCTCATTTCGCGCTTTGCCCGCGTCGAGCATGCGCGCGGCACAGACTCGGCCGTGCACGCGTTCCACCAGGACGCGGACATCCCCCGCACGGTAATCCCCGTGAAGTCTGTCGCCTCCGTCCTCACGGTGAGCCTGGGCGGAAGCGCGGGTTACGAGGGACCGGTCACGCTTCTCGGCGCGGCGTGCGGACGCGTCATCACGCGCCTCTTCCATCTCGACCGCCGCGCCGCGCGCATCCTGCTCGCCGCCGGCGTGGGCGCGGGCATCGCGGCACTGTTCCGCGCGCCGCTTGCGGGCGCGATTTTCGGCGCGGAGATTTTCTACTCGTCGAGCGATCTTGAATACGAAGCGCTCCTGCCGAGCTTCGCCGCCTCCACGGTGAGCTACACCGTGTTCGCGTGCTTCTGGGGATGGGAACCGCTCTTCGCCATGCCCGCCAAACATTTCGAGAAGGGACTTCACCTCCTTCCGTACTTCGGGCTCGCGCTCATCATCACCTTTGGCGCGCGGTTCTACATCGCCTTTTTCCGCTGGATGGAGAATGTGTTCCGTCGCTTCAAGGCGCCCGTGTGGCTGAAGGCGACGATAGGCGGTCTCGCCGTGGGAGCAATTGCGCTGATCTGTCCCTTTGTGCATGGTGCGGGCTATGGACTGGTCGACTTGTGTTTCTCGGGGGCTTCAACCCAGAGCTACGGCTGGTGGCGCATGGCGCCGCTCTGCTGCGCGGCGTTCTTCTTTTTGAAAATCCTCGCCACGTCGTTCACGGTTGGTTCCGGCGGTTCCGGCGGCGTGTTTGCGCCGGCGCTCGTGTGTGGATGCGCGCTCGGACTCGGCACGGGGTTCTGGTATCAAGACGTTCTGCCGTCCTGGGCAGGCATCGTGCCCGCCGAGTTCGCGCTCGTGGGTATGGCGGGATTTCTCGCGAGTACCATCCGCGTTCCGATCACGGCCATCGTGATGGTGGCCGAGATCAGCGGCAACCACGAGCTGCTCATGCCCGCGATGTGGGTGTGCGGCATCGCCTTTTGGCTCAACAACGGCTGGAGTCTCTACCGCAGCCAGGTCCACGACCGCGAATCCTCCCCGATCCACTCTTGAATTTTTTTTCAGAAATTTTCAGAACGCCATTGACAACCGACCGTCGTTTATGATAAAGTAATCGCGTGCTTACCATAAAAGGAAGTGCGACGATGAAAAAAACAGAACAGACAACCAGTCAAGATACATGTGAAAACGGGAACGGCCACTCGTTTCTGCCGCTCTACGTGACGAACTTCTTCGGCACGTTGAACGACAACTTCCTGAAGACGCTTGCGGGCTTCACGGTGATCGGCTGGATAGCCGACGAAGGACTGAAGTCAATCGCAATGGGCGTAACGGCCGGCGCGCTCGTGCTGCCCTACATCCTCTGCTCGCCGCTCGCGGATCGCCTGACGGCGGTGTGGGCGAAGCGGCGGATCGTGCGGATCGCGAAGTGGGTGGAGCTGCCGATCATGGCCGTGGCCATCGCGGGCTTCGCGCTCAAGTCGCCGTGGCTTGTGGTCGGCGCGGTGCTCTTGATGGGATTGCAGAGTTCGCTCTACTCGCCGGCCAAGTACGCGCTCATCCGCGACATCGGCGGCGAAGGACGCATCTCGACCGGCATGGGCGGAATGGAAGGGGTGTCCTTCCTCGGTGTCCTCGCGGGTACGGTGGCGGGGGCGGTATTTGCGGACTTGGAAGTCCGTTATCCCGAATGGAATCTGTCATGCATCTGCTTTGTCGCCTTTGCGACGCTCGGTCTCGCGGCGAGCTACACGATCCGTGCCAAGGAAGAGCTGAACCATGCGCTCCACGCGATCAATCCGATTCGCTACATCCGCCGCGCCTATCGCATGGCGGGACGCTACGACGGCTTAAATGCGGTGATTCTCACGCTGTCGGTTTTCTGGTGGGGTGCGGCAATGCTGCAAATGGGGCTGCTGGTATATGGGAAGGCGGAAAACGGATTGAACCTCAGCGCGACCGAAACGGGGGCGCTCCTCTGTGCGGCGGCGGTGGGCATTGTCGCGGGACAGATCATTGCGGGGTTCGTGGATAAGCGGCGTTTCCTATTGGGCGCGACGCTCCTCACGGGCTGGATTGCGGCCGCGTTGCTTCTGGTACTCTACTTCGTGCCGATGCCGCCGGTGGCATTTGGAATTGTGTTGGGGCTGCTCGCCTTTGACCTTGGTTTCTTCAAACTGCCGCTCGACGCCGAGATTCAGAAGGTCGTGAAGGGGCCGAAGCTCAACACGATGCTCGCATACTTCAACCAGGTGTCGTTTCTCTTCATGCTCGCGGCAAGCGGGTGCTATGCGCTCGTGAGCTGGGCGTTTGGTCCGAAGGCATTTCTGCTGTTGTTCGCCGTGGTGATGCTGGTGGTGCCGTTTCTTTTCGTGTTCAGCTATCGGTCGGTGCTGCTCTGCACGGGCCGGTGGATATTCGCGCGGCGGTATCGGGTAGAGCTAGATGGGCTAGATCAGCTAGAACGGCTAGATCATCTAGAAGGGCTAGATCAGCTAGAAAAGCTAGGAGTGCCGCTCCTCGTTTTGCCCAACCATCCGGCGATGGTGGATCCGATGCTGGTGAGCTTGATGTTTTGGAAAACGCCGCTCAAGCCGCTGAGCGACGAGTCGTTTTTCCACACAGGCATTGTGGCGCCGGCCGTGCTGCGCACGCTTGGCGCGGTGCCAGTGCCCGACTTGCGCAAGCACCGCACGGCGAAGGGCGCCTCGATTGCGCGCGGCCTCGGCGACATCGTGAAGTCAACACTTGAAGATGGCGGCAACGTGATCTTCTATCCTTCGGGCCACATCCAGACCGAGCCGGAGCATGAAGATATCGGCACCCGCCAACTCGCCTACAACATTTGTAAAGATCTTGCTTATGCATCCCCCAAAGAAGATGCGGGCAACCAAGAAGTCGGGGTGGCGGGCCTCTGTGCCCGCAACTACCAAGCGGGCCTCCGTGCCCGCGCCCGCATCCGCATCATCGGAGTTCGCACGCGCGGACTCTGGGGTTCGATCTGGTCGCGCGCAGGCCGCACCACTTCGCCCGCGTTCGTGCCGACGTTCATCAAAAGCGTGCTGCTCTGGTTCTTCTGGTCGCCATTCGTCCCGCGCCGCCGCGTGACGATGCACGTCGAAGATCTCACCGACCGCGTGAAAGAATGGGCGCAGGGCACGCGTCTCGAGTTCAACGCAAGACTGAATGAGTGGTACAATGAGGAGTGATTTGTTTAGCCACAAAGAACGCAAAGGACGCAAAGAGGTTTCAGAATCGAGAAGGAAGAAAAGATGAAGAAGCGAATGATTATCATGATGATGTTGGCACCTCTAGTTGCCTGTGCCAGCCTGTTCTCCGAACGATCTGGGGAGATTTTCCAGGCGACGCGGGAAGGACCGGGTGAATTGGCGCTCGGGTTGATTTATGTCGGGGTGATTATCCCGCCGGTTGGAATTGCAACGGTACCTGCCGGAATTGCCGTCGCTGCCGTGGATGAATTGGTCGTATCACCTGTGGTCGATCTTTGCTGCCTGCCATACGATCTGGCGCAACCGCGTCATGGCTTTGTTCTGCGTGTGCGCGATGCGGACGGCAAGCCTGTGGCGGGAGCGCGTTTCTTCGCAAATATGAGTACGAGCAGCCTCATTGAGGACGTCGTACGCGAGACGACGGATGAAGATGGCAAAATCTTTGTTCCGAAGTTGAACCGCGTCGCGCTGAAATTCGTGTCAATTTCCGCAGATGGGTATTACAAATATCGTGAATATGACGGTCCGTGGCATTGCGTCTACGAGAAACAACCTGGCGAAGACGGGAGAATCGTATTGGATTTCGTCATGAAGAGGAAAATCCGTCCAGTTGAGAAAGTCAAGGCAGCAATTGAAATTCCCGATTCCTTACGATGGCAGTCGGCTGAGCTGTTCTTTGACTGCGAGAAGGGCGATTGGCTGCCGCCATACGGAAAGGGAAAAACGCCCGATCTGAAGTTGACAAAGGCGTTTGAATGCAAAGATGATAAAAAGCCTCAGGCGGCATACCGGCAGACCATTCGAATTGAAACTGTTGGGAAGGGAAATGGTTTCATTCGCGACACGTGTAATTGGTATGATGGCATGCCGGGTATGTATCAAATCCCCGCCACGGCGCAATTTGAAGATACACCGGAACCGGCCGTTTATTGTTGGTACTGGCATGGCGAGGGCTCGACGGGGTCAAAAGGTTTTGACGGATCGACCTATTACTGCCTGAGGCTTCGGACTCGCTTTGCCGAAGACGGGAGCGTCATCGGCGCGCATTATGGAAAGCTCTTTTTCCACCATGGTGTCGGGAGCCTGGCCCAAACTTTGTTTGTCTGTGCAGAAAACGAGCTGCGGCTCGAGTAGATGACGTGTAAACTAAAGGAGGTCTAATCATGTTGAAAACAGTTATGAAATCATCCGGGAGGATTCTGGTCTGCGTCGCAGTCGTCGCGTTGCTGACGGGAATGGGATGCATCAATTCGCTCATGTTCCACCCCGATTTTTGCAGGGGCGGATATGGCGAATCGACCGAAGGGTACGTGGACATCGGGACGAACGGCGTGAAGATTGCCGCGATTGTTCTGGGTCCAGAGCGCGGCAAGAAGGCGATTCTGCGATGCCACGGCAACGCGGAAGATGCCGCGAACTCGCTGTTCGCGCTTCGGTATCTCGCACGGCGCGGCTTCACGGTCGCGTGCGTCGACTATCCCGGTTACGGGCTGTCCGATGGCTCGCCGGACGAGGAAGGTTGCTATCGGAATGTTCATCGTCTCTATGACTGGCTCATTGAAAAGCGCGGCTTCAAGCCCGAGGATATCATCGTCGATGGCTTTTCCATTGGCAGTGGTCCCGCGACAGAACTTGCCGCCACGAAGCCGGTGGGCAGACTCGTCTTGGAGGCGCCGTTCCTTTCCGCGCCGCGTGTGGTGACGCGAATACGCATTCTGCCGATCGATCCGTTCCCGAACCTCAAGATGATCAAGGACGTGAAGTGTCCCGTGCTGATCATCCACGGAACGAAGGATACGGTGATTCCGTACCGACACGGTAAGGAGCTCTTCGAGCTCGCGAACGAGCCCAAGCGCTTCATTTCAGTCGAGGGCGCGAACCATAACGATCTCGTGTTCGTGATGGGCGCGGAACGGTATCTCAAGATGATTGAAGAATTTGCGTGGGGCAAGGCGGGCGCGGAGGCCCGCCTGGGAGTTGCGGGCACGGAGGCCCGCCACCCCGATGTGGGGGGATCGGCTCGCCACCCCGATGTGGGGGGATCGGCCCGCCACCCCGATGTGGGGGAATCGGCCCGCCACCCCGATGTGGGGGATAAGGCCCGCCATCCTGATGTGAGGGCAGTAAAAGAATGAAAGGAGTAAAGTAATGGGAGCGATTATTGGAATTGCATTGGTTATCATTTTCATTGCGATGCCGTTTGTGACACTTGCAAAGATCTCTGGCCTCGCAGCGGAAATACGGGAACTCAAGATGCTGTTGGGAATCCTGATCGATTCGCGTGCAAAGACGAAGACCCAGTCCAACGTCGAGGCGGCGACGAAGGCCGAGAGTACGCCCGAGCCAGTGACCAAGCCGTTGGTGCCGCCACATGTGCCTGCGGTGAAAAAGCCAAATGAGCAGGTACAACAGGAACCAGAGACTGTGCCTGCTCCGATGACTGAACCAATACCAGAACCTCTACCAGAGCATCTGCCAGAACCAGAGCCTCTGCCAGAGCATCTACCAGAACCTGAGCCTCTGCCAGAGCCCTCGCTTGAGCCGGTGGAGCCGGAAATGAGTGCTTTCGACATCTTCTGGGCGAAGTTCGAGGACTGGTTCTGCGTGCGCGGGGATTTCGCGCCGAAGGGGACAACACGGGAATTCGCCGTCGCGACGCGCTGGCTCACGCGCGTGGGCGCGGTGCTGCTCGTGGGGGCGATTGCCTACTTCCTCGTGCTGGCCATCGACAAGGGATGGATCGGACCGGTCCAGCGTGTCTACGGCATGATGGCGTGGGGCGTGATCGGAACGGTGTTCGGCACGTGGCTGAAGCTGAAGAGCGAACGCTATGCGATTCTCGGCGAGGTATGCGCGGCGGTGGGGCTGGTGGCGCTGTATCTGTCGTTTGGGTTGGGACATCGCTACTTCAAGCCGCCGGTGATTGCGTCGGGGTATGTCGCTTTTGCGGGGCTTTTCGTCGCCACGATCACGGCGGGAGCGCTTTCGGTGCGGCTCAAGTCGTTCATGATTGCGGGGCTTGCGCTCGTGGGCGGGTTCCTCGTTCCGACGATCTGCAGCTTCACGGACCACGACGTGCAGCTCCACGTTTACCTGTTCCTCCTGTCCGTTGGCACATGCGCGGTGGCGTGTCTGCGCGGGTGGACGCTCTACGGATTTGCGGGGATTGTCGTTTCCGCGCTTTTCTCCCAGGTGAAGTGCGGTTCATGCTTCCAGTGCAATGTGGCCGTCGCGTATCTGTTCTATGCGCTTGAGTACGCATTGTTTCTCGCGCTCACGGTGCGGGCGTCGGTGCGTGAAGGCAATGCGAACATACGTCCCTGCTATTGGGTCGCCGCCGCGATCGCTGGGGTGTTCTGTCTCTGCAAGTTGGGTACTATCGCCGAGAACCACTTCACATGGCATGGCGCGTGGACGCTGCACCATCTTGGATGGGCGGTGGCGTTCGCCGTACTGGCGGCTTTGAGCCGCCGCCGCGGGTGGGGCGGTACGCCAGTGTTCGTCGTGTTCGCGTGCGTGTGCGCGGCGTTCGCGCTCGGCACGGCGTGCTTTGACTGGTGGCGCTTGAACAATGCGACGAGCATGCTTCTCTTCTGCCTTTTCGCTGCGCTTCTTGTCGAGCTTGGCGCACGGAGCGAGGACCGCACGCTTCAGGTGGCCGCATTCCTTGCGACGGTCGTGATGTCGTTCGCGGGATTCTTTTACTTTGCCATCAATGCGGAGAATGTCGGCGGCGGATATGCGCACGACCTGGTCGACCGCATGCAGTACCTGTGGCCGGTGCCGGCGTTGGTGGCGTTCACCGGATGGCGTCTGGGCGAGCGGGCGTTTTGGGCTGGTTGGCTGCGCGTTTTAGCGTATCGAACGGCGGCGGTGATGTCGTTCGTGATCCTGACGGCTGAAAGCCATTTCTTCGGACGCGAGTTTCTGCCTGTGCTGCGCGGCGGGTTCGTGACGATCGTGTGGGCGGTTGTGGCGTCGGCGTTGCTTGCTAGTGGCATCGTGCGTAGGGTCAAGGTGGCGCGTCTCGTGGGGTTGGGCGTGCTGACGCTGTCGGTGGTGAAGTTGCTGTTTGTCGACACGGCGTCGCTGTCCACGCCCGGGCGCGTGGGCGTGTTTGCGGCGGTGGGCGCACTGCTCATCGTCGGCGCGTTCCTCTACTTGAAGTTCAAGGCAGTGTTTGAGGAGGCGGGCACGGAGACCCGCCAGGAAGAAAAAGGAGAAAAAGAATGAAAATCGGATTGGCATTGGGAAGCGGAGGCGCGCGGGGGATCACGCATCTCGGCGTGTGGCAGCGACTGCAGGAGTTGGAAATCCCGATTCACTGCATCGCGGGCACCTCGATTGGCGCGATTGCGGGGGCGACCATCGCCGCCGGTCGCGTGGACGAGGCGATTTCGTGGTGCAAGATGTCGAGCTGGAAGAAGCTGCCTGAGTTGGTCTTAGACCTGCCCACCATGAAAGCGTTGATTGCCGGGCGGAAAGTTGAGAAGAAGCTGCGACAGATCATTGCGACGGAGAGGTTTTCCGACTTGCCGATCCCGTTTGCGGCGGTGGCCACGGATCTCAATACGGGCGAGGCCGTGGTGATGCAGGAGGGGGATTTGATCTCGGCCGTGCGCGCGTCGATGGCGATTCCCGGCGTGTTCAGTCCTGTTGAGCGGGATGGGCGCGTGCTCATCGACGGGGGACTCGTCAATCCGGTGCCGGTGTCGGTATGCCGCGCGCTGGGGGCGGATGTGGTCATTGCCGTCGATGTGAATCCCCTTGCTGATCCGGCGGAAGCCAAGCCGTTCAAGAAGCTGCACATCAAGGACGTGCTGCTGCAATCCTTCGGCATCCTGAACTACGAGTTGACGCGCCGCGAGTTCGCGGTCAACGGACCCGACGTGCTGATCTGTCCTACAGTTGAGCATGTCGTGGCGCTCGACTTCCGTGATGCCGGACGTCTGGTCGAGATCGGCCGGCAGGCGGTCGACGAGAAAGTTGTTGAAGTGTTGAAGGTGAAGAAGGAAAGGACGTAAAGATTTCTGATACAAATTGCATACAATTTTCATACAATTTTGTTGAAATCATTTGACAGTTTTGGGGGTTCCGCTCGGCGGCGTCATGTGGTAAGATGATTGCGTCAGGACACAGAAGAAAGAAGGATAACAGATGGAAGAGATGAAATACAGGCCACAGCTGCGGCATGCGAATATCGACTATTCGCACGGCACGTTTTTCGTGACGATCCAGGCGGCGTTCAACAAGACGATCTTCGGGGCGGTCGTAGGCACGAAGAGCGAACTGAACGTGCTCGGGGAAGCCGTTGCCGAGTCGCTGCGCACGTTGGGCGACCGGTACCCGGGCACGGAGGTCATTGAGTTCGTGGTGATGCCGAACCATCTCCATGTCATCTTGCGGATTGCCCAGCGGCAAGATAATCACGAGCACCAGCTAGGCTTTGTGATTGGTCGGTTCAAGAGCTGGATTACGAAGGTCTATCGCGATTTGCGCGCGGCCGGGCGGGCCGTGAATGTGGGCACCACGCCCTGGCAGCGCGACTATTGGGAGAGGCTTGTAACGTCGGATGAGAAGTTGCAGGCCTACCGGCGCTACATTCGTCTGAACCCGGCGAAATGGTCGAGCGACCGCTTTGGTCCGATGACGAGCTATGCGCTTGGCAACATTGCGCTGCTGAACAGGCGGTTTGTGGGGTTCGTGGCGTCGCAGGGGGTGTGCGCGAGTGAGTTGAGGCCGAGGTTGCTGTGGAGGAGGAAGGCGGGCGCGGAGGCCCGCCTGGGAGTTGCGGGCGCGGAGGCCCGCCACCCCGAAGTGGGGGGAAGTCCCAAGGCGGGCGCGGAGGCCCGCCTGGGAGTTGCGGGCGCGGAGGCCCGCCACCCCGAAGTGGGGGGGAGCCCCAAGGCGGGCGCGGAGGCCCGCCTGAGGCCCGCCACCCCGAAGTGGGGGGAAGTCCCAAGGCGGGCACGGAGGCTCGGCATCCCAACTATGATTTACACCCCGAAGTGGTGATTTCCACTTTCACAAGCGCGCAGGAGAGGGCGGTGCTGGGGAAGTTGCTGATGAGCGGGCGTCGGTTTGTGCGGATCCATCCGGGCGGCATTCCGCCGAAGGAGGCACTGGAACCGGCCGTTGTGCGGGCGTGTGAGCTGGGGAGTGGGCTTTTGATTTCGCCGGTTCCGTCCGGCACGGGACTCAACAAGCAGCGTGCCATGCGGTGCAATGAGTATGTGCTGAAGCAGGCGACCGAGGTGTGGGCGGGGAGCATCACGCCGGGGGGCTCGATTGCGTCGCTGGTGAAGGCGCTGGGGGCGTGGGGGGCGGGCGCGGAGGCCCGCTCGGGAGTTGCGGGCACGGAGGCCCGCCACCCCGATGTGGGGGACGTGGCCACCAATACAAATTGCTCTTTGTCATTTGTGAACAATGGTGGCAATGAAGATTTGTGAACAATACTCGACGGAGTGTTTAAGTTGTTTTTGAGTGATTGCTAAACGTTGTCAATCACCCAAGGAGA
The DNA here is from genome assembly GCA_902802945.1 of uncultured bacterium. Classification (GTDB taxonomy): domain Bacteria; phylum Verrucomicrobiota; class Kiritimatiellia; order RFP12; family UBA1067; genus RUG572. Next base: position 95,298 of record CADCOC010000001.1, read on the forward strand.
AAGGAAAGTGGTATCATGAAAAAGGAGGTTCATGCGATGAGTGCGAATGAAAAGAGAAGTGGGGCGCGATGCGCCCTGATGACGGGTCTGGCGGTTGGCGCGATGCTGCTTGCCGGATGCAAGACGGACCAGATGAAGTCGACGCCGTTCTACGAAGGACACGACGTCACCTATACGGGAAAGCCCGAGGATCGCGTGAACCTCTGGCCGATCGCCTACTGGCGCGAGCCGGTGGGCTCCGTGCTCTGGCCGATGTTCTCCTTTTCGGACGATCATTTCGCGTTCCGTCCCTTCTACTCGCACTACGGCTCGGAGCATAACTTCCTCTGGCCAATTGGACAATACGACACCGCGAGCCACGAAGGGCACGTCTTCCCCGTGTTCTGGGGCGAGCATGACTTCCATGTCTTCCCCGTCGTGTGGAACCACCGTGATTTCCACACGCTCTTTCCGCTGCTCTTTTGGGAGGAAGGCGACTATCTGACGCTCTTTCCGCTTGCGTGGTGGGATATCGACGGAAGCGCCTTCACCCTCTTCCCGGTCTTCAGCCACAGCAAGGAACGGGACTGGCTCATGCCGATCTACTACCACGACGACGAACTCACGCTCGTGACGCCGCTCTTCGGCACGAAGAAGAACGGCGACAACTGGCTCCTGCCGCTCTACTACCACGATGACGAAGTCACGCTCGTGACGCCGTTCTTCGGTACGAAGAAGAACGGCGAGAATTGGCTTGTGCCGATCTATTACCACGATGACGAAGTGACTTATGTGACTCCGTTCTTTGGCCTGAACAAATACGGCGACAGCTGGCTAATCCCGCTGTATGCCTCCATCAGTGGAGATTTCCTCTCTCCACTCTGGTGCGGCGGAAGCGGCACGGATGGCGGGAAGGGCACGAACTCCTGGTGGTGCGCGCCGCCGCTTCTTTCGTGGGGCGCCGATGTCAAGGGCGCTTACGACAACCGCTATCTGCTCGGTCTCGCCGGACGTGCCGGAAACGAATCGTTCTCGGAGTCGTGGCTGGTTCCGCTCTACTACGGCAACAGCGACGGGACGTTCGTCACGCCCATCTACGGGCAGACGAAGGAATCGCACTGGACGTTCCCCATCTGGTACAAGAGTCCCAGCCTGTTTGCGTCGTGGTTCTGGTGCGGACACTGGAACGCGGCGGGCGAGAGGGACTGGTGGTTCGTGCCGCCGCTCCTTACGGGCGGCAGCCGCGACAAGGACGGCGAAAACCTCAAAATACTGGCAGGCCTCGCGGGCGCCGAATGGGACGGTCCGGACGGCTTCCGCAGCTCATGGTGCTTCCCGCTCTGGTACGAAACCAGCAAAGACCTGTTCGTGACGCCCCTCTTCGGACGGAACGGGGAAAGCAAATGGATTCTTCCGCTTGCCTATTGGGATAACCTTGATTTCGTCACGCCGATCTGGTGGCAGTCGTTTGACCACAAGACGGGCGAAACGGAATCCTGGATGATCCCGCCGCTCCTCACAGGTGGCGGCACGGATGACCACGGCAAGTCGTACTTCTATTCGCCGCTCGGCGGCTACAGTGAAAAGAAGAGCGGCCTGTTCCCGCTGTGGTTCAAGGATCAGGACGGGTTCTACTCATTGCCGTACTGCCAGTACAAAGATCGAAATGCCCAAACCGAGACGACCTGCATCCCGCCGATTCTTTCGTGGTACAGGACTGAAACTTCCAAGCACGACCGCTGGGTCATGTCCCCTGAAGAGACGCGCGTGCTCCTGGGGCTCTTCGGACGCAACGCGGAAACGAACGGGACCATCCGCTCGGAGTGGATTTTCCCGTTGTACTACCGCGACGGCGACGGCGATTTCATGACGTTGCTGGCGGGGCGCAAGACATCCGGCGACAGTGTCGATCACTGGTGGTTGACGCCGTTCATCGGCACCACGACAGGTAGTACATCCGGATTCTGGCTCGGACCGCTCGTCTCCTGGAGTGCGGACAAGGAACTGCCCCAGCTTGAAAGCATGATGAACGCCGAGAAGCTGGACGGGTCCATCGTCGGGAAGATGCGCAAGGAACGGGATTGGCGTAAGAAGGGTTTCGTCACGAACGATGTGTTCCGGGTGGATAGCCGCAGCGCAAGCGAGGCGCTCCAGTTCAACTTCGAGACGGCTGGGCGGAAGCATACCATCTACATGGACGGCGGAGACAACGCCAAGCGCTACGGGAGCTGGAGATTGTCTGACATCAAGAGAGAAGCGGGCAAACTGTGGCGCGAGGGGAAGAACCGGACGGTTTCGTTCGACGAGAAGACCGAGTTCGGCAACCGCCTGCTCTACGGCGGCGAGCGGGAACGCGTGGTGAACTTCGACTACGACACGAAGGAGAAGGTATTCGACGGCGAAGTGGAAGAGGCGCTCTCGCTGTTCGGGCTCGTGTGGTCTGCGCGCGACGAGAAGTTCAAGGGCCACGACTACTCGAAGCGCGCGCTCTTCTGGCGGCTCTATCACCGCGAGGAGCTCAACGGCGACGCGACGACCGACATGTTCCCGTTCATCACGCGCGACGTGAAGAAGGATGGTTACAGCAAGACATCATTCTTCTGGCGCCTGTTCCGCTACGAAAGCGACCCGAAGAAGGGCACGAGCCTCGACCTCTTCTTCATCCCGCTTCTGCGACCGTGAATGAAAAATCGCCCATCGTTTGAGAAGGTGGAGTAGGTATTGCGATGTGGCAAGGGTGCTATCGCCCTTGCAGCAAGGCCGGGGCGGCCTTGCTACATCGTGGATGTGTGGTTTAGCAATTTCCTTACATTATGCGTAATGCATGCCGCGACGATTTTACGCGGGATGTAAAGTCGGTTGTGCTTAACTGAGAATTTTGTAGTGAAAGCATAATGAATCACTATGGCACGAAATGTGCTTGAATAACTTTCTACAGAGTGGAGTTGCCACTCGTCAAGGAGAAACAAAATGAGCAAATACGTCGAGCGCGTGCTGAAGGAAACGGCTGCGCGCAATGGTAATGAGCCGGAATTCCTCCAGGCCGTCGATGAAGTGCTGACGACCCTCGATCCGGTTCTCAAGAAGAACCCGCAGTACGAGGCCAACGCCATTCTTGAGCGCATGGTCGAGCCTGAGCGCGTGATCATCTTCCGCGTCCCGTGGGTGGACGACAAGGGCATCGTCCGCGTGAACCGCGGCTACCGCATCCAGATGAACAGCGCGATTGGTCCTTACAAGGGCGGCCTGCGCTTCGACCCCACGGTGAACCTGGGCGTGCTGAAGTTCCTCGCGTTCGAGCAGGTGTTCAAGAACTCGCTCACCACGCTCCCGATGGGCGGCGGCAAGGGCGGTTCGGACTTCAACCCGAAGCAGAGCCCCCATACGCCCGGTAAGCGCTGCAGCGACGCCGAGGTGATGCGCTTCTGCCAGAGCTTCATGACCGAGCTCTTCCGCCACATCGGTCCTGATACGGACGTGCCGGCGGGCGACATGAACGTGGGCGGCCGCGAGATCGGCTACCTCTTCGGCCAGTACAAACGCCTCGCGAACGAGTGGACGGGCGTCCTCACGGGCAAGGGTCTCTCCTTCGGCGGTTCGCTGATTCGTCCGGAGGCGACCGGCTACGGCGACATCTACTTCGCCGAGAACATGCTCGCCATGCGCGGTGAGAAGTTCGAGGGCAAGAAGTGCGTGATCTCCGGTTCGGGCAACGTGGCGAGCTTCGCCGCGCAGAAGCTGATGCAGCTCGGCGCGACGGTGATGACGCTCTCCGACCGCTCCGGCGCGATCTTCTGCGAAAGCGGCATCACGGAGAAGATGCTCAAGGACATCATGGTCCTCAAGACCGTCAAGCGCGGCGAACTCGCCGACTTCGCGAAGAAGACGAAGGCCGTCAAGTTCTTCGCCGGCAAGAACAGCTGGCAGATCGCGGACAAGATCGACGCGGCGTTCCCGTGCGCCCGCCAGAACGAGCTGAACGGCAAGGACGCCGAGTACCTGCTCAAGCACGGCTGCACGCTCGTGGGCGAAGGCGCGAACATGCCGTCCACCCCGGACGCGATCGCGGCGTTCCTCAAGGCCAAGATCATGTACTCTCCGGGCAAGGCGTCGAACGCCGGCGGCGTGGCCACGTCTGGTCTCGAGATGTCGCAGAACTCGGAGCGTCTCAGCTGGACCGCCGAGGAGGTGGACTCCAAGCTCAAGGGCATCATGAAGTCCATCCACGACAACGCCTGGGAAGCCGCCGCCAAGTACGGCGACAAGGGCAACTACGTTATGGGCGCGAACATCGCCGGCTTCGTGAAGGTCGCCGACGCCATGGTCGCCCAGGGCGTGTGCTAAGGGAATCCGCTGCGGCGGATTCCGTCACGGACGCCTCCGGCATTTGTCTGCCGGGGGCGTTTGGCTTTTTATCTGACTTGCGGAGTAGACTTGCCCTCTGCGCTTGGATTTGGTATCTTTGTGCCACGGAGAAAAAGATTCTAGCGCCCCATGACGGGTAGCGGAAAGGCAGCACATGACAGTGACACTGAAAATCGAGAAGTCCGTCTACGGCGGCGACGGACTCGGACGCCTCGGCGACGGACGCGTGGCGTTCGTACCGGGCGCGTACGCGGGCGAAACGGTGAAGGCCGAAATCGTAGAACAGAAGAAGCGTTTCGTCAAGACGCGTCTCGTGAACATAGAGGAGCCGATTCCAGAAAGGCTCTCCGAGACTGGACCGACCGTTCCGGGCATGGTGTATGCCGATGTGGCTTACAGCGCCGAAATCCGCTTCAAGCAGGACCAGCTCGAGAACTTCCTCTGGAAGGTGGCGCATACGGTGCTGCCGCTTGAGGTCGTTCCAGCCGTCGCGCCGACCACTTACCGCAACAAGGTGGTGTACCACACGGAGCGCCAGCACGGCAAGTGGGTGCTCGGATACCGCGAAGAACCCGACCACCGCGTAGTGGACGTAACACAGGACCCTCTGGCGTGTCCTGCGATCAACGCGGCGCTTCCAGCCATCCGCTCGGCGGTGTTCACGCTCCTTACTCAGGGCGCGCGCGCCGTGCGCCAGAGCGCGAAGGCGGCGGACAACGTGACGATTCGCCACACCGCACGCGACGGCGTGAAGTGGTGGCTCGGCGAGCCGCCTGCTAACCTTGAGTTGTGCGAGCAGACGGCCGGGCTGAAGTTCGCCGTGTCGGCAGACGGCTTCTACCAAGTCAATCCTCAGATGGCCGACAGGCTTGTGGCGGCCGTGCGTGACGAGTATGTGTCTGGTATCGACACGGCCCCGCATGTACTTGATCTCTACTGCGGCGTAGGCGTGTTCGGACTCTGCTGCGCTCATGCCGCAAAGGCGTCAATGTCCGACCCCATCCGCCTCGTGGGCATCGAGAGCGGGCGCGCTGCCGTCGCTTGCGCGAAGAAGAACGCGGCGGCGCTAGGCATCCCTGCGAACTTCTTCTGCGAGCGCGTGGGCGGCAGCCTCACGCGCATCAAGGCGGGCTCGCACCACACGGTGATCGTGGACCCGCCGCGCGGCGGACTCGAACCGAACGTCGCCCCGTGGCTTGCTCGTCTGCCCGCCCCGCGCATTCTCTACGTGTCGTGCGACCCGGCCACGCTCACGCGCGACCTCGCCGTGCTCACGCGTACCTACGACATTGCGCGCGTGAAGCTCTTTGATTTGTTCCCTCGCACCGCTCGCTTTGAGACGTTCGTGGTCCTTCAAAAGAAATCATAAAGATGAATCTCCGACTGAAGCTCTCCGCTGCCTTTGCCATTGTGGCGGCCATGGCGTTCGCCGCCGACCCTCTTGACGCCGTGGACACGCTGATCGGCGGCTCGTATCGTGGGCACACGTTCCCCGGGGCGACGTGTCCGTTCTCGCTGGTGCAGGTGAGTCCGGATACGGGCCTGTGCGACTGGGACCACTGTTCCGGCTACGTATGGGATGATCCATGCATCTACGGATTTTCCCAGACGCACCTGAGCGGCACGGGTTGTCCTGACCTTGAGGATGTGCGCCTGTTGCCGTTCACGGACGACTTCCACTCTCCCGATCCGCGCACGTGGCGTCTTGCGAAAGACTTCCGCACGGAGCGGGGTCGTCCAGGATACTACACGGTAGCGTTCACGAACGCCGGGGTGAAGGTGGAGCTCACAGCTACGCCGCGTGTGGGCGTACACCGCTACACGTACTCCGCGGGGAAGCCCGTGAAGCTGCTCGTCGATTTGCAGTGGGTCAACGCAAGCGACATGTCTGGCGCCGTCGTGGAGTTCTCGAATCGGCTTGATGCGGCGCAGAATGCGATTGTCGGCGGACGCCGTACCCATGCATGGCTCAGACGCAGCGTGTTCTGGAAAGTTGTGTTCGACCGTCCTTGGACGAGCGCGCGTCTCCTACCCAAATCGGATCCGCAGGAGAAGGGCGAGCGCTGGGTGTTGGAGTTCGCTCCAGGCGCGCCGCTCGTCACGAAGGCGGCAATCTCCACGGTAGACGAGGATGGTGCGGCGAAGAACTACGCCGCCGAGGCGGAGGGAAAGTCCTTCGAGGAAATCCGCGATGCGGCGCGGACGCGGTGGCGTACGCTGCTCGGACGTTTCGAGGTGCCAGGTGCCACGGACGAGCAGTGCACGACGTTCTATACCGCGCTCTACCATCTTTTCATACAGCCCAACGACATTGCCGACGTCGACGGACGCTACCGGGGCGGAGACGCCAAGGTCGCTACGGCGAAGGACGGCGCATACTACACGGGCTTCTCGCTCTGGGACACCTTCCGTGCAGTACACCCGTTCTACACTATCGCCGTTCCCGAACGCGTGAACGGCTTCGTCAACTCGATGCTCGATCATTACCGCGCGCTTGGCTTTCTCCCCGTGGGGCCGCACTTCGGCTGGGAATCGTACTACATGATCGGCAACCACGCCGTGCCGGTGATTGTGGACGCCTACAAGAAGGGTTTCTGCGGATTTGACGCGGACCTCGCCTTTGAGGCCGTCACGAACTCGCTCACCGTCACGCACGCAGACCCGTTCGGGCGTCGCAAGATCAAGGAGGACTGGCATCTCTACGACCGCCACGGCTACTACCCGTGCGACAAGATCATCGGCGAGAGCGTGAGCCGTACCCTTGAATGTTGTTTTGACGACTGGTGCGCGGCGGAGTTCTGTCAGGCGCTCGCGCGCGGCGACGAGGCGTTCTTCAGGAGGCGCGCAAACTACTGGAAGAACGTGTTCGACCAGGAAAGCGGATTTATGCGCGGCAAGGACTCGGATGGCCGTTGGCGATTTCCATTTAATCCGTTTCGCTTCGGCGGCTATGACGCCGACACGGCATACGACTACACGGAGGGCAACGCCTTCCAGTACACTTGGCATGTGCTGCATGATCCAAAGGGACTCATTGAGGCGATGGGAGGACGTCCTTCGTTCGTGCAGAAGCTGAACTTCCTCTTCGTCCAGCCAGAGCGCACTGACGGCATGGGATTCGTGGGCGATGTGACGGGGCTAATCGGACAGTACGCGCATGGCAACGAGCCTAGTCACCACGTGGCGTACTTGTACACGCTTGCGGGGCATCCACGCCGCACGGCGGACTTGGTGCGAAACGTGTGCGAACGCTTCTACGGTGCGAAACCGGGCGGACTCTGCGGCAACGACGACTGCGGGCAGATGAGCGCGTGGTACGTGTTCGCCGCGATGGGGTTCTATCCGTTCAACCCGTGCGGGGGCGATTACGTGCTAGGCGCGCCGCAGCTGCCGGAGGTACGCGTGGCGCTGCCGGGCGGCAAGACGTTCCGCGTCGTGGCGCGCAATCTCTCGCGTCTGAACAAGTACGTCGAGTCCGTCAAACTCAACGGAAATGTCCTGGAAGGGGCGGTCATCCGCCACGCCGACATCGTCGCCGGCGGCGAAATCGTCTTTGAAATGGAGCGCTAAGCGTGTCGGGGATTGAAAGCGCACGCAAATCATGGTATAATTCTCACATGCTCTTGGAAGTTAAGAATCTGCGTATTGCGTTTCGCCGCGGCGGACACGAGACTGTGCCCGTGCGGGACGTAAGTTTTTCCGTGCCTGAACACGGAAGGGTGGCCCTTGTGGGCGAATCTGGTTGCGGCAAGTCGCTCACCGCGCTGTCGCTTGCGCATCTGCCGCCCACCGACAGCGCGTACATCTCCGGCACGGAGACGTTCACGGGGAGACGCATCTCCTACGTGTTCCAGAATCCGTCCGACTCCCTCAACCCCGTGATGCGCATCTCCGCGCAGATACGCGAGGCGCTGCCGAAGGGAATGTCCAAGTCCGCGGCCGAGGAGAGGGCTGTGGAGTTGCTCGCGCGAACGGGTCTGCCCGATCCCAGGCGCGCCGCGCATGCCTATCCGTGCGAACTTTCCGGCGGACAGCAGCAGCGCGCGATGATCGCGATGGCGCTCGCCGCCGCGCCGGATTTGCTGGTCGCCGACGAGCCCACGACGGCGCTAGACGTGACCACGCAGAAACAGGTGCTTGAGCTCATCGACTCCCTTGCGGCGGAGACCGGCATGGCGGTGCTTCTCATCACGCACAACCTCGGCCTCGTCGCGGGGCGCATGGATGAGGTCAACGTGATGTACGCGGGGCAGATCGTGGAGTCTGGACCTGTCCTTGAAGTGCTCGCCAACCCCCGCCATCCATATACGCGGGGGCTGCTCGCGGCCGTACCGGCCCTAGACGCTCCGCGCGACGCTCCGCTCGCGGACATCCCGGGCACGGTCCCTCCGCCCGACCAGTGGCCGGACGGCTGCGCCTTCGCGCCGCGCTGTGCGTTCGCCGACGACCGCTGCCGCGCCGAGAACCCGCCTGCCATCGTGACGGGCGCAGTTCGACATGCATGTTTCCACTAACGGCGGCGCAGCCGAGGCTTGCGCTACGGCGTTCTTTGTTCTATAATACCCGAAACACCACAGGAGGCCAAAATGGCGGAACCAGAAGAGAACAACGAGGAGCTTGAGGCGACGGCAGCAGCTGATGCTGCCGATGAGAATGTCGCCGCAGACGAGGAATCCCTCGCCGAAGCGGACGCGGAAGAAGAAGGCGGCACGGTTATCCGCGATACGGACATCGTGTTCGACTGTCCTCATTGCGGCCACAACCTGGCAATCGACTACCGCGGTGCCGGTCTCCAGATCGAATGCGTGAACTGTGGCGAGTCCGTGCTTGTCCCCATTCCCGACGGCATGAAGATCGACGACCTCGACATCGAGCCGGGCGAGATACTCAAGCAGCTGTTCGCCGCGCGCCGCAACCTTCAGCGCGCCGAGGCACGCATCGCGGAACTTGAGCTCGAGCTGCGCGGCGTCACCATGCGCAGCGACTCGCTCCGTGCGCTGCTGGAGTCCTTCGCGATCCAGCTCGAGGAGCTGAAGGAGCTCTCGCGCAACGAGGTGAAGCTGCGCGACAAGTCGGCTGCGCTCATCGGCCGCCTTGCAGGCGACATCTCGGCCACGATTGGCGACGCCGCACACAGCGAGATGCTGAATGGGGTGGACGAGACTGCGTCGGAAGCTGAATGAAATCGCGTTTCCATTCGCTCTTCGTAAACGCGCTCACGTTTTCGCGAGTGCCGCTGATCTTTGCGTTCATGGCGTTCGCCGTGACGGCTGAATGGCGGCAGAGTTGGGTGTGGACGATTCCCGCCTGCGTCAGCATGTTCCTCGCGGGGATCACCGACCTCTTGGACGGACGCCTCGCCAGACGGTGGAAGGTTGTTTCCACATTTGGGAAGTTGGCTGATCCGCTCATGGACAAGGTGTTCTTCATCGTCTCTTTTCCCACGCTGCTATGGCTAATCGGGATACAGGGCGAGAACCGCGTCCATCTGGTCGTAATGCTGGCCTTCACGGTCCTATACATCCTGCGCGACCAGTGGGTAACGTTCCTTCGCGCGGTTGCGAGCACGTACCATGCGGACGTGAGCGCGATGTGGCTGGGCAAAGTACGCACGGCGCTGTCTTTCCCCGCCGCTGGCTTCATCTACTTGTATCTTGCGTACCACGGCTATCTGCCAGACACATGGAACGGTCCCATGCTGGCAGCGGTCTACCTCGTCGAGGCATTTCTTATCGTGCTGAACATCTATTCATGCGCGGTCTACACGAGAGCCTACTGGCCCTACATTCGCCGCGCAATTGAATCATCGTCCGAAGATTCCGACGCCTAGGGCAGGAGATCTTTTATCGGTTCCGCGCACTTTTCAAGTTGGCGGAGAATTTTGACGTGGGTGGGGTCTTTTTCGGGATCGGGCTGTTGGGATGCGTGCTTCGCCTTCCAGTCCTTGTGCTTCTGGTTAAGCTCCTGCACCTTGACGCGGAGACGCGATACCTCGTAGGTTATCTTGCGAAGGGTGTCGGCATCTGCGGTCGATTTGCGCTCCGCTGCGGTTTTCTCAAGACTGCGGAGCTGGCGCAGGGCGGCGGCGGCGTCCTGTAGATACGGACTGCTGCTGGCGCCTTGCAGTAGTTTCGCCTTCAACGCCTCCGCCTCGCCGGCCAACTGGTAGTACTTGCCCAGGCTTACAAGCTGGTTGGTTGGGAGAAGGTCAGGGGTACCTGAGAAGCAGTAGATGTTGTCGGCGGGGATGCGCACGGTACGGGTGATCTTCTGGGAGATAAAAGTGCCAGCCACTTTGAGTCCGTTTGTGGTGGATACAGTCTCCTTGATCATGAAGAATCGTCCGCTCGGCGCATTCCCGATTGGCTTGCCGTCCAGCTCCTCCACGGGCGTGACGCGTTTCAAGACGCCCCACGTCGCGTCTTTCAGGTCAACGGGACGTACGCGAGCGCTCTTCTGTTGAACGACTTTGCCGTTCTGGGGCGTAGAAACCGGTTTCTCCGATTTCGACAGCCCCTTGAACAGCGAGGTCGTGGAATCAACGACCGAGCAGATGCGTGCGCGCACCTCGGGCGGCAGTTTCTCGCCGATGGTCGGCGCAAAATACCACACAAGAGCGCCTGAACCCGCCGCCAGCGCGACGTAGGTTGCCAAGAACTTCATCCCCATGGCCGACACCGTGGCTTACTTGACTGGCACGAGGCGGTCCGCGCCGAAGTAGGGGCGGATGGCTTCCGGCAGGAGCACGGAACCGTCCTCCTGGAGGTGCTGCTCAAGGAGCGCCACCATCAGGCGCGGCAGGGCCACGCCGGAACCGTTGAGCGTGTGGACGAGCTTCGTCTTGCCGTCCTCGTCCTTGAACCGGCAGTTCAGGCGGCGGGCCTGATAGTCGGTGAAGCAGCTGCAGGAGCTGACTTCGAGCCACTGCTGTTCGCCGGGGGCCCAGAGCTCCAGGTCGTAGCACTTGGCGGCGGAGAAGCCCATGTCGCCGGAGGAGAGCATCAGCACGCGGAAGTGGAGTCCGAGGCCCGTGAGTACCTCTTCGGCCTCGTGGACGAGCGTCTCAAGCTGCTGGAACGAGGTGGACGGATGGACGAAGTTGACCATCTCGACCTTGTCGAACTGGTGGACGCGGAGCATGCCGCGCGTCATCTTGCCGGCGCTTCCAGCCTCGCGGCGGAAGCAGGGCGTGTAGGCTGTGAGCTTGACGGGCGATTCGGGCGTGATCTTCGGGAGCTTCACGCCGTCGAACACGTCGTCGCGGTAATAGTTCGTGACGGGCACTTCGGCGGTGGGAATGAGCCAGAAGTCGTCCGCATTCGAGTGGTAGAGGTCCTCGGCGAACTTCGGGAGCTGTCCGGTGCCGGTCATGGACGCGGAGTTGACGAGGAAGGGCGGGAGCATCTCGGTGTAGCCCTGCTTCTGGCAGTGCAGGTCGAGCATGTACTGGATGAGCGCGCGCTGGAGCTTCGCGCCCTGTCCGAGGATGATCGGGAAACCCGTGCCCGTGAGCTTGACGCCGCGCGGGAAATCGAAGATGCCGAGGCGCTCGCCGATCTGCGTGTGGTCGGGGATCGGGTAGGCGGGATCCTTCCATTCGCCGACGAGGCGCACGACCTTGTTGGACGAGGAGTCGAGTCCGGTGGGGATTTCCGGTGCGGGGATGTTGGGAATCATGAGGAGCGTCTCGCGGAGGTCCGTCTCGACCTGGGCGAGCTCGCGGTCGATCTCGGCAATGCGGTCGCCGATTGCGCGCATCTTTTCTTTTGCGGCGGAGACGTCCTGCCCCGCCTTCGCGGCGGCGCCGATTTCCTTCGACGCGCTGTTGCGCTGCTGCTTGAGCGATTCGGTCTCGCCGATTAGCGCACGGCGCTTCGCGTCGAGGTCGCGCGCGCGGGCGACTTTCTCCTGTTCCACGCCGCGCCGCGCGAGCTGGTCGGCGGTGGCGTCGAATTCTTCCCTGATTCTCTTGATGTCAATCATGATTGATTCCTTCTTTGCGAGAGACGCGTATTATACCACAATCCGATTCGGATTACCAACGTCCGCGACACATTGTGCTATAATATGCGCCGACTTACGGAGGAGAAGAAAAGTGAAGAAGACCGCGAACAAGCCACTCAACGTGGCGCAGAAGATCATCGCCGCCCACCTCGTGGAGGGCGATCCCGCGAAGGACGCCGAACTCGGCATCCGCATCGACCAGACGCTTACGCAGGACGCGACGGGCACGATGGCATACCTCCAGTTCGAGTCGATGGACGTGCCACACGTCCGCAACGAACTCGCCGTGAGCTACGTGGACCACAACACCGTGCAGATCGGCTTCGAGAACGCCGACGACCACGACTTCCTCCAGTCCATCGCGAAGAAGTACGGCGTCGTGTACTCCAAGTGCGGCAACGGCATTTGTCACCAGCTCCACCTCGAGCGCTTCGGCAAGCCGGGCAAGACGCTCCTCGGCAGTGACTCCCACACGCCCACCGGCGGCGGCATCGGCATGGTCGCGATCGGCGCGGGCGGCATCGACATCGCCGTCGCGATGGCCGGCGGCGCGTTCCACATCCCCACGCCGAAAGTGCGCGGCATCAGGCTCACGGGACGCCTTCCGAAGGGCTGCAGTGCGAAGGACGTGATCCTCAAGGTGCTGGAGAAGTACGGTACGAAGGGCAACGTTGGCTGGATCTTCGAGTACTTCGGCCCGGGCGTGAAGACGCTCGACGTGCCGAGCCGCGCGACGATCACGAACATGGGTGCGGAGCTGGGCGTCACGACGAGCGTGTTTCCGAGCGACGCCGTGACGAAGCAGTTCCTCGCCGCGCAGGGGCGCGCGAAGGACTGGACGGAGCTCGTGGCGGACAAAGGCGCGTCGTACGACGACGTCTTTGAGCTCGACCTCTCGAAGATCGAGCCGCTCATGGCCGCCCCGCACTCGCCCGGCAACATCGTCACGGTGAAGTCGCAGAAGGGCAAGAAGGTCAACCAGATCATGATCGGCTCCTGCACGAACAGCTCGTACCGCGACATCCGCACCGTGGCGCTCATCTTGAAGGGGAAGCACGTGGCGGAGGACGTGGAGGTGGGCATCGCGTGCGGGTCGCGTCAGGTGGTGAATATGCTCGCGGCGGACGGCTCGCTCGCGATCCTCATCAAGGCCGGCTGCCGCATCCTCGAGAACGCCTGCGGCTTCTGCATCGGCGCGCACATGAGCCCGCGCACGGGCGCGGTGTCGCTCCGCACGAACAACCGCAACTTCGAGGGACGGAGCGGCACAAAGAGCGCGCAGGTGTTCCTCGTCTCGCCCGAGACCGCCGCCGTGAGCGCGCTGACGGGCAAGGTCACCTCGCCGCTCGGCGCGAAGATTCCGTCCGTCCCCGCGCCGAAGAAATTTCCGGTTGACGACTCCATGTTCCTCTACCGCGCGACAGCGGGGAAGGGCGTGCGGAAGACCGAGATCGTGCGCGGACCGAACATCGCGACTGTTCCAAAGGGCGTGCCGCTTGCGGCGTCCTACACCGCCGTATGCGCGATCAAGGTGGGCGACAAGATCACGACGGACCACATCATGCCGGCGGGCGCGTGCCTCAAGTTCCGCTCGAACATCCCCGAGTACGCGAAGTTCGTGTTCGAGCCATGCGACCCCACGTTCCACGACCGCTGTCTCGCGAACCGCGAGAAGGGACTCGCGAACGTGATCGTGGCGGGCGAGTCGTACGGACAGGGCTCCAGCCGCGAACACGCGGCGCTCTGCCCAATGTACCTCGGTGTCAAGGCGGTTCTCGCCAAGTCGATCGAGCGCATCCACCGCGCGAACCTCATCAACTTCGGCATCGTGCCATTTGTATTCGATGACCCGAAGGACTACGACCGTCTCCAGGCGGGCGACGCCCTTGAATTGACGAACATCCGCGCGGCGGTCGAAGGCGACGGCAAGGCGACGTTCAAGGCGGGCAACACCACCTTCACCGCCACGGCTACGCTCTCCGCGCGCGAGAAACATCTTCTCCTCTGCGGCGGCCTCCTCGCTTCGCTCAAGTAGTGACGAACTTCGGCACAGAATTTCTGAGACAGCATGGAGTGCCGTGGACGTTATTTGCTATAGTATGGGCTGTGAACGAACAAGAGAGGAAGTGAATTAAGGCATTGTACAATCAGCTGGTGTTCGCCTCTCCGTTGGCACTTTCATTCATTCGCTTTAAGGGGTCGGAGGTGTTTGATGTGTGACAAAAAGCATAGCGCGCTCTTGACGGTGATCGTACCTATGGTCGTTGCTGAGATTGTCCGGGTCTATGGCCTCGACGAGAATACTGCAACTGAACAGTTTTACGCCTCCCGCGTTTATGACGAGCTTTCTGACGAGGGGAGGAAACTATGGCATTATTCGCCAAAGGTCCTGTTCTCCATGTACGACGAGGAAAAGCGGACGGGCGCTATCACCTATCCGGAGGAGGCGTTCTGATGAGCAAGGAGGGAAAGTTTTTGATATTCTGCATGGAGTGTTACCGTGCAGAGAAGGGATTATCCGGACGGGAGGTGTCGGAGCTTTTCGCCAAGTACGGTCTCTACGATTACGTAACGCGCTTTTTCGATTCGCTCCATACAACGGGCGTGAAGTATATCGTCGCCGACATTGATGCCTACATCCATGCACGCGTGGCGTGAGCTCTTAAAGACAAGACGGAGTACCTCGCGCAGATGGAGGCGCGGGAATGGGAGTCGGTATGAAAGTCGTTTTTCTCGACATTGACGGTGTCCTTCAGCCCAGAACGAATAAAAGGGGGGGACACAGGAAGGAGATACCTGCATTCTGTCGCAAGATGGACAAACGAATGAAGGGGCTCTACCATTATGTAGGATGGTTGGGGGAACCCGGGTTTGATCTGATGGACGTCGGAGCCGTCAGGTATGACTGGGACGTGACGGCTGTCGAAACGCTTAGGCGTGTTTTAGACAAGTCGAAGGCGAAGATCGTCCTTTCTTCTGATTGGAAGGACATGCGCGCAATGCGCCTCATGAAGGCGTTGTTGGCCATTCACGATCTTGACGGGTATCTGTGGGATCGGACGATTTCCTCCGACTATCTGTGGCTTTCACATGAGTTTCCGTTTGAAGTCGGAGAGAAATATCGCAGGGACTATGAGACCGAGATCTTTAAGGTTGAAGATGTAATCGCAAAATCACATGGGTTGAAGGACCGGATAGAGATGAACCAGCGTGTTGCGGAGATCCTGGAGTTCCTTGACAGGCATCCAGAGATTGTGTCGTATGTCGCCGTAGATGACATGAACCTGATTCCCGGTCTGGAAGGTCATTTCATCCAGACCTGGCCAGCTCTGACTGTAGGCGATGGGAGGAAGATGTTGAAGTGCCTGGCCGTAGAAGATGGTCCGTACAGATTGCCATCAGGATGTTATACGGACGGCCTAAAGCGAATTCGGAGGGACTATCTTCCAATCATTGATCGTTTGTGGAGAAAAGAGCCTACGCTCCATTCCCCTGGCGAATAAAAGGAACATGGCCCCGCATAGGAACGCGATTCTCCCGCATGTGGGATTTTTTTGGTATAATGTTGGCGTCAAAGGCAAAACATTGAGCAGACTTTCATTCAAATCATTTTGCATAGAGTTCTATGCGCGCCACATCGGCTCCACGGGGGCCGATGTATACAGGATGTTCTCGGAAAGCGGACTCCTGAAAACCCTTGACGATGACTATGAAGATCTTCACGGCCTCGGCTGGGAGGCATTGATGCCGATGTTCGACGAGTACCTTGGAAGGAATCCGAAATGATATTGTATCATGGTAGTACGATTGAAGTCTCAGCGCCGAAGATCATTGCCGCCGAAGTAGGACGCGATTTCGGGCCAACTTTTTACACGACCAACATCAAGGCACAGACCGAGCGCTGGGCGGTACGCCGCGCGCGTTTTGCGCGGAAGGGAGGAAAGGCCGGAACGCCTGCCGTCGTGTCTGTCTATGAGTTTGATGAGATGGCGGCACGGGGAGCCCTGAAATGCAGGGACTATCCCGGCGTGTCGATGGAATGGCTTGACATGGTCGTTGCGTGCCGATCAAGGCCATCGTATCGGCATGGCTATGATTTGATGACCGGAAAAGTTGCGAACGACAATGTCGGCGAGACGGTTTCGTATGTCGTCGCAGGAGTGATGCCGAAAGAAATGGCAATAGAACAGCTTAAGTTTCAGCAAATAAACGATCAGACTGCGTTCTGTTCCGAGGCTTCGCTCCAGTTCCTGAAGTTCGTCTCGTCATACGAGCTGGAGGTGTCGTGATGAATGAAGACCATACATTGATTCGCGCGACGTTGGTTCCGGCGATAGTGGTTTTCCTTGCTGCACATTATCATGTATCTGAGGGCGATGCCATGGAGATGTTCTATCGGTCTAAGACAGCAGAGGCTTTTGCCGATGACAGCCTCGGCCTTTACGGGCAGAGCGCGTTGAGAATCGCCGCTGACGTGATTCAGGAACGTGAAGGTCGGTGAATCAACGCGGCCGCAAAGAACGCGATGGCATCTGCTTGCCGCATGGAAAAGGATAACGAATGATCACAGACACCATCAACGACGCACAGACGATACGCGGAGGATCGGACTCCGCGCTTGGACGGATTGACCAGTACGAGCTGTTGCGGGAACTTGGTGGCGGTGGGTTCGGCACGGTGTATCTTGCGAGAGACACGGTTGCAGGAATTGAGGTGGCGGTAAAGGGCTTGCCGCCTATGATTAGAAACAATGCCGAAGAACTTGAACGGATCCGGGAGAACTTCGCTCTCATATCGCGATTGCATCATCCATACATCGCTGCGGCGCTCGTGCTGCATCCCGCAAAGGAAGTGGCTTACTGTGATCCTTCCGTACGGCAGAAGTTGCGCGTTGATTCGGGCGACACGCTGATGGTCATGGAGTACGCGCCCGGCGTGACGCTCTCCAGATGGCGCAAGCAGTTTCCGGGCGGCAAGGTGCCGCTTGAACCGGCGATCCAGATCGCGTGGCAGATTGCGCAGGCACTGGACTTCGCCCACGAGCAGTACATCATCCACCGCGACATAAAGCCGTCCAACATCATGGTGGAGACGAAACCAGACGGCGAGGTGGTGGCGCGGCTTCTCGACTTCGGCCTTGCTGCCGAGATCCGCTCATCGATGGGGCGCGTCTCGCGGGAGATACACGACACTTCTGGCACGCGACCGTTCATGGCGCCTGAGCAGTGGGCGGGCCGTAAACAGGGCCCTGCGACCGATCAGTACTCCCTTGCCGTGCTTCTTTACGAAATGTTGACAGGCGAGGTGCCGTTCGCATCGGCTTTCGATACTGGCGATCCAATGGTGATGATGAACGCGGTCTGCAACCGGGAGGTCGAGTTCCCCGAAGACTGTCCGCGCAAGATGGCCTTGTGCCGCGCCTTGGCAAAAGAGCCGTCTCAACGCTTCGCAAGTTGCATGGAGTTCATAGAAACGGCAGCGAAGAGCGACACAGCCCAGACAGGGGAAATTGAGGCGAGTAGGGACGCGGAAGAGAAGCATGGAAGACGTGGCGTGAGAGCTGCGCTGTGCATCGCCGCAATAGCGATTGGCTTTATGGCCATCGGTGGATGGTGGTGGAAGAGTGGACGAGCGGCGCGTGCTACCGGGGCAACGCGCGTCTCACCCGTTACAGAGGCAAAAGCCAAGGCCGAGTGTGAACATGTTTTATTCAAAGCCGGTCATAAGGGTGTTCAGCTGTGGGAGGGCGGGCTGTACTGGGCTGAGGCTAATATCGGGGCGGAGAAGCCTGAAGATTATGGATATTACTTCTGGTGGGGCGATACAATAGGGTATAAGCGCGAGGGTGACAGATGGGTGGCAAGCGAAGGAACTCAAACTGACTTTTCGTTTGGTTCAAATCGCACTCGGACATACCATAAACGTAACGACGCACTAAGGAATGAGGGATGGGTTACGGCGGAGGGCGTTCTCGCTCCAAAGCATGATGCGGCGTGCGTGCAATGGGGTGGTGGGTGGCGCATGCCGACGAAGCAGGAATTAGATGACCTCAAGAGTAAGTGTGATTGGGAAATAACGACTGTTAACGGCGTGAAAGGATATGTTGTCTGTGGCAGGGGCGCTTACGATTCCGCCAGTATCTTCCTCCCCGCCGCTGGTCGCGGCAGCGGAAGTTCGTTCTGCGATTCCGGTTTGTTTGGCTACTACTGGTCATCCGTCCCGTACTCAAACGACAACTACCGCTACTCGTGGCGACTCTACTTCTACCCTACCGGTTACCACGACACGCACAGTAACTGTTATCGAGACAATGGTTATCCTGTTCGCCCCGTCTTCACCAAATAGCGAACGAAGTGAGCGCATTCAATTCTTCAATTCTTTACCCAATCCCCACAAACGTGCTTCGTGTGTAGCGTGTGAATGAGGAGTGGCGCGAAAACGCGAGCGGGTTGTAAAATGGGAGGGGGCGAGGCAGGTCGGCAAGACTTGGCTTATGGAGGAGTTTGCTCGTAATGAATATGCAGGGAATACCGTTTCCGTGAATTTAATGAAAAACGAATCTCTGAGGGCGCGTTTTGATACGCTCAATCTTGATTCAGATACGGTTATTGATGTGATTCAACTGGCAACGGGGAAGCGCATCGTTCCCGGCAGGACGCTCCTTTTGATCGACGAAATACAGGAAGCGCCGCGTGCGCTTACAGCCTTGAAGTTTCTTAAAGAGGAAAAGCCGGAATTGGCGGTGATGGTTGCTGGATCGCTGTTGGGGTTGGCCGTCAAGCGTGATGACGAGGAGGAAGATCAGGATGCCGCAGAGAAGTCGGATGAGCGTAAAGCGTCCTACCCGGTCGGTACGGTGGATTATCTTGATGTTGCGCCGATGTCGTTCGAGGAGTTCCTGTGGGCGATTGGCGAAGAGATGAAAGCCGAATACATCGCGGCCGAAAAGTGGTCCGCAATTGAAGGGTTTCATGAAGCGCTGATTGATCTCGTGCGGCGATACTACCTTGTAGGAGGAATGCCGGAAGCCGTCAAAACTTATGCCGAGACCAGGGATTTCTCGGAAGTCAGGAAAGTCCAGAAGCGTATCCTACGGGACTATGACGAAGATTTTGCCAAGCATGCGAAGCCGCGTCTGCTCGCCAAGATACGGCTTATGTGGGAATCTATTCCTGCGCAGCTCGCAAAGGAAAACAAGAAGTTCATCTATACGGCTCTTAGGACGGGAGCCCGTGCGCGGGAGTATGAAATAGCCTTGGCTTGGCTACTGGATGCAGGGGTCGTGCATACGGTTGCAAACGTAAGTACACCGAAAATGCCGCTAAAATCGTATGAGGAATTCGGTAACTTCAAGCTCTATGTTCACGATGTCGGACTCTTGGCGGCAATGTGCGATGTTTCCAGTTCGATTCTTCTGGATAAAACGGATGTGTTTACTACGTTCAACGGGGCGCTTGTCGAACAGTACGTCCTTGAGGAACTGGTGTCGCTTGGCATAAAACCATATTACTGGTCGCCAGACAATGCACGGGCGGAGATAGAGTTCCTTGTTCAGGGGGACAGGGAAATCTATCCGCTTGAGGCAAAGGCGGACACCAATCTCAGGGCCGCAAGCCTCAAGAGCTATTACGACAGGTATGCTCCATCGTTTGAGATTCGGGTCTCGATGCAGAAGCGGACTTCTGGATCTCGTATAGAAGACATCCCGTTGTATGGCATTCCTTCTATTTCGCGGCTTGTAGGTGTTTGTGGGGTGTGACACGACACCATCCAGCAGAAAGATTCCATTGGGCCAGAGATTCCAAATGGCTAAATAAGTCGCACGGGCATTAGACAGTCTGGATGCGCCAGAATCGGGCCGATTTCGCCATGGCGGCGGGTCGGCCAGAAAA
>CADCOC010000002.1 GCA_902802945.1 uncultured bacterium
GCTCTCACCCTATTCGCTTGAGGAGGTCGTGGCGCGGAACTACCTCGTTACCGAGTCGCCTGACGTGATCCTCAACATCGTGGACGGCTCCAATCTGGAGCGCAATCTCTACCTGACCACGCAGTTGCTGGAGCTGGGGCTGCCGATGGTCGTGGCGGTGAACATGATGGACGTCGTGAAGAAGAACGGCGACAAGATCGACGCGGCGAAGCTCTCGAAGACGCTAGGATGTCCCGTGGTGGAAATATCGGCCCTGAAGGGCGAGGGCACCAAGGCGGCCGCGGAACTTGCCGTTACCGAGGCGAAGAAGGGCGCAAAGGGCGAGAGACCGCACGTGTTCACAGGTTCGGTGGAGCACGCGCTCGCGCACATCGAGGAGTCGCTGCACGGCAAGGTTGAGAAAGCCACGAGCCGCTGGGCTGCGATCAAGGTGTTCGAGCGGGACGCGAAGGCGATTGAGACGCTGGGCGTGCCGGCGGACATCCTTGCGCACGTCGAAGAACACATCAAGGACTGCGAAAAGGAGATGGACGACGACGCGGAGTCCATCATCACCACGCAGCGCTACACCTACATCCAGGGCATCGTCGGCACAGTCCTCACGCGCTCGCCGCGCAGGGCGTCGACTTCTCTTTCGGACAAGATCGACAAGATCGTGACGCACCGCATTCTGGCGCTTCCGATCTTCATCCTCTCCCTCAGCGCCATGTGGTGGCTTGCCGTGTCCGACAACGGCCCGGGCACGCTCCTCACCGACTGGGCGAACGACCAGTTCCTGGGCGAGGACGGCTGGCATCTTCCGTTTACTTCGCACGAGTGTCGAAAGGACGGGACCTACAAGGGCATGGACTACGAGGCCGCGCAGGAGTTCTACGCCCCGCACGGGAAGAACGTGGAGGCGTGGGAGGCGGCATACGTCGAGGCGTACAACGAGGCCAACAAGGGCAAGGACGGTTTCGAGGAGATGAAGGAACTGGGCGACGCCGAGGTCGACGAGAAGCTGGCCGCGACCGTCACCGCCGAGGTGAAGCTCGACGACGACGAGGAGACCGGCGAGCCGGTTGAGGGCGTCGTCTCCGTCGGCAAGGACGGCCTCGTCAAGGTCGAGAAGTGCGAACATGCCTCAGGGGAGTGTTCGCTCAGGCGCGAGTCCGACAAGAATCATCTCTGCGACGACTGCAAGAACGACGAGGGCGAAGCCAAGGAGGCCTGCGAACACTGCGCAAAGGTCGCGAAGTGGCGCGAAGCGTACATCGAAGCATACGACGCGAAGCATGGCAAGGGCTCATACGAGAAGGCGCTTGCGGCATTCAACGACAAGGCTGAGAGTAAGTGGCGCACGGATTCCGCCGCCGCCCGCGCCGCCACCAAGAAGGACGGCAAGACGTACATTCCCAAAACACTCTTCGAGGAGTCCGAGTTCGAAGTGCTGGACGACTCGCTCGTCCCGGCGGTCGTTGTGGCGAACGGCAAAGCCCCGGGCGATTGCGCGTGCTGCGGGCACGCGGCGACGTGGAAGTGCGACTACGCGATGTACAAGGCGTCCAAGGGCGTTCCGGCGGTTGATCCTTCGGACTACGGCGTGTTCGTGCCTGGGGTCACCTCGCTTTTGGGCGACGCCATGGACAGGATGGGCGTGGGCGAGACGGTGAAGAGCCTCGTCGTGGACGGCGCGTGGGGCGGTGTTGCGACGGTTCTCGGCTTCGTGCCGGTGATCGCCATCGTGTTCCTGTTCCTTGCGTTCCTCGAGGACTGCGGCTACATGGCGCGCGTGGCGTTCATCATGGACCGCATCTTCCGGAAGTTCGGACTGAGCGGCAAGTCGTTCATCCCGATGATTGTGGGGAAGGGCTGCGGCGTACCCGCCGTGATGGCGGCGCGGACGATCGAAAGCGAGCGCGACCGCCGTATGACGATCATCCTCTCGACCTTCATCCCGTGCGGGGCGAAGACGGCCATCATCGCCATGTTCGCGGCGCTTTTCTTCCGTGACATGTGGTACGTGGCGCCGCTGATGGACGTGATCGGCATCGCCATCATCGTGCTGGGCGGCATCGCCCTCAAGAAGTCGCGGTTCTTCGCCGGCGAGGCGGCGCCGTTCGTGATGGAGCTGCCTGCCTACCACATGCCGACGGCGACGGGCATCTGGCGGAATACGTGGACGCGCGTGAGGGGCTACATATTGAAGGCGGGGCTCATCATCTTCCCGGCGTGCGTGTTCCTGTGGTTCATCATGCACTTCGACTTCTCGCTGTCGCTTCTCGGCGACGAGGAGATCGACAAGTCGATCCTCGCGACTGTCGGCGGATGGATCGCGTGGCTCTTCTCGCCGCTTGGATTTGGGTCGTGGCAGGGTGCGGCGGCGTCGGTCTCGGCCGAAATCGCGAAGGAACAGGCCACGGCCACGTTGGGGCTTGTGTCTGCGAACATGCCCGGCGACGCGACGGCCATGCATGTCAGGTGGCTGTTCGCCTCGTTCAGCGACTTCCCGAAGCTGGCGGCGCTGTCGTTCATGCTGTTCAACCTCTTCGTGCCGCCGTGCATGGTGGCGATCGCGGTGACGTTCCGCGAGATGGGGTCGAAGGCGTGGGGCTGGTTCGCGGTGGGCTTCCAGCTGCTCGTCGGCTATATGCTCGCCCTGTCGGTCTACCAGCTCGGCGTGCTCATGTCGGGCGGCGGGTTCGGCGTGTGGACCGTGGTTGCGCTTCTCCTCGACCTCTGGTGCCTGTGGATGGTGTTCCGTCCGGCGCGGAAGGCGAATGACGTGAGACGATAGACGAGAGACACGTGATGAGTGACGTGAGACGATAGACGAGAGACGAGTGAAAATGAACGTTCCTTCGATCATCATAGTCGCATTCCTGTTTGTTCTTGTCGGGCTGGCCGTCTGGCGGAACATTCGGAAGGGCGCGCCCTGTTCCTGCGGGAAGTGCGACGGGTGTCACTGCACATGCGGCGGCGCGCTCGGTGATCGCGCCCTACCGGCGGGAGGGTCGCGCTTGTCGCGATCTGGCACGGGAGGGCCGTGCTTGTCGCGATCTGGCACGGGAGGGCCGCGCTTGTCGCGACCTGGCGCGGGAGGGCCGCGCTCCGTCGCGGCCGTCGGAGGAGAAGGCACTTCCCATGCGAAGTGAGATTTTATACACTAACAAAATCCCCCGGCGCGCAGAACGCCGGGGACAAAAAAGGAAAAAGAAAATGAACACCAAGACACTGACAGCGGCGGTTATTGCTGCCGGTTGCGCGTTCGGCGTTGTTGCCGCCGATCAGAAGGCCGTTCCCACGACGGCAAAAGCAAAGGATGCCAAGCCCGTTGAGGTCGAGGAGAAGGTCGACGATCCGCTTGACAAATTCGTCTCGGCGGAGTTCCACATCGGGTTTGACTCCCGCTATATGACGTACGGCATGATCGACGGCAAGGATCCGATCGTCGTCCCTGGCGCGCAGATTAAGTTTTTCGACTGGGTGTACTTCGGCGTCGAATCAATCTTCGACGTGACGAAGGGCAACGGCAAGCGCGGCGGCTACGGTAACCGCGCGGGACGCTGGACGACGCTCGACGCCTCCGTGGGCATTGCGCATGAGTTCGAGCTGAGCGAGAAGTTCGGTAAGCTCTCCGTGGACTTCAACTACATGTACGAGTACATCGAGCGTTACCACAGTGACATGGGCGACACGCAGTACCTCAACCTCGAGTTCGGCCTTTCCGACGGCATCTTCTGGGTAGAGCCGACGCTCGCGATCGAGCGCGACCTGATGGCGGACGACGGCACCTACGTGAACCTCGAACTCGGCCATTCGTTCGCGCTCATCGACGGCAAGGGCGAGGACGACGATCCCGTACTTGAGTTCCGTCCGTCCATCGGCCAGGGCTTCGGCAACACGCAGCGCGTGCGCGGGTACAGCCCCGAGGAACGGACGTACGACCACGGCGGCATCATGGACACCTGCATCAAGGGCGAGTTCACGTGGAGGTTCGTGGACCATGTGTCGCTCTCGGCCTACGTCGCCTACAGCGACTACTGGTTCGACAGCACGATGCGCCACTGCGCGCGCGAGCACAACGCCGAATGGGGCAAGGGCTGCGACCACTCCTGGAACTTCTACGGCGGCCTCGGCCTCTCCGTGGAGTTCTGATTTCCTGCGGGGCGCGCTGCCCGTTTTTCCCACGGGGCCGCCTCGGCCCGTTTCGTCCGGGGCTGTCGGGTGCCGCTCGTCTGCGGCACCCGTTTCTTTATCTAGTCAGTGGCAGCGGCCGTTGGCGCGGCGAGGGCAGTTCGACTTGGCGGCGAGAGTTCCGATGATAGCCGGTGTTTTCATACTCAAATCCTCCTACCGAGATCGAAGGCCGCCTTCATGAACTTCGTCTTCTTCACGGCACCGGGCTCGTAGACGCCTCCGGCCTTGAGGAAACCCTTGATCTTCGCCCCCTCAAAGCAGTCGACAAAGCCCTGGAGCGGCGCCTTCACGAGATCCCAGTCCATGTTCTCCGCCATCGTCGCGACGAGATAGTACGGCTTGCCGTTCGGCTCCGGCCACTTCGCGACGCAACGGTCGAAGAGCGCCTTGAGCTGACCGGCGATCGAAAAGTAGTAGACGGGCGTGCCGAACACGACGGCATCAGCCTTGCATATCTTCTCGACGATTGCGTTCGCGTCGTCCTGGATCACGCACTTACCGAGTTTCTGGCAGGCGTAGCAGCCGGTGCAGAACCCGATCTTCTTGTCCTTGAGCCGGATGACCTCGGCCTTGTTGCCCGCAGCCTTCACGCCCTTCGCGACTTCCTGGCAGAGCGCGTGGGAGTTGGAGTTCGGACGGAACGACGCCGAAATGATCAGCACGTTCTTGATTTTCTTTGCTGTCTTCTTCGTGGGCATGGCTATATCTCCTTTTGGGGGTTAGAATCTGTGCGCCAGCGCACATGGCTCCAATAGTATATCATTTCTCCGGTAAGATTCCCAGTATTCGGGAGAACGGAACGATTGCATCAAAGTATCCTTCGGCCTCGACCGTCCGGGCCAGATGTCCCGCATAGACAAGCGCGGTCCTTATGGAATTGCCAGCCGCCACTTTCAGCCGACGGGCCTTTTGTGCGACTTCGTCCACCACCTCCAGTCCGATCTCGGAACGGCGCTTCACTTCGACAATGTAGGCTGACCGTTTCGTCTGGATGAGCAAGTCGATCTGCAAGCCGGAACCTTTCTTGCCTTCCTGCCGGTAGGGGGCGGCGGAATAGACGAGTGCGTTCTCAAGGTGGAGGAAAGGAAGCAACTCCTGGAAATGGTTGACGACAAGGTTCTCAAACTGCAATCCCAGCACGGTCTCCCAGCCCTTGAACTGGTCAAAGCCAGAAAATGCGAAAGCATCTTTGTCGATAAGGGTCGCGGCGGGCTTGACGTACTTGAGGTAAAACCTTGAGTAGTTGTCTTTCAGGCGATACCGTTTCTCTCTTCTTTCCGCACCGGTCAGCGGATTGGTGCCGACATCAGAGGATACAAATCCGGCTTCTTCCAGCTGGGCAAGTGCTTCGGAGATGTGTCCCCCCTTCGTGTTGTCGAGTAGGGCCGCAATCTCGGTGACCG
Source organism: uncultured bacterium (assembly GCA_902802945.1). Classification (GTDB taxonomy): domain Bacteria; phylum Verrucomicrobiota; class Kiritimatiellia; order RFP12; family UBA1067; genus RUG572. Next base: position 5,583 of record CADCOC010000002.1, read on the forward strand.
TTCGCGAGCCGTCCACGAGACAGTCAAGGACGCGAGCCGTGGATTTCGGCTGCCGCGTGATCACGTCGTTGAACATTTCGTCGAAGTCCATCCGCAACGGAGATCGCGGACGGAAGCACAGCCGGCGCATGTTCTCGTTTACGGAAAGAGCGGGGTTGACTTCTTCAAGGTAGCGGGGGACGCCTCCCGTGACGGACATCATATCGATGATCTCGCGCATGTCAAGTCGCTCCCGTACAGGATCCCAGAACCTGACGCATTCGCGTAACGGCAGTTCAGGCACGACGACATCAAGCGAACGGCGGCCCAGAAACTGGCCGTCGTCGATGATGTTTTCCCGGATCCAGGTTGAAACGCTTCCGCAAACAACGAGAATCAAACGCGGATGCTTTTTAAGATGGTTGTCCCACGCCATCTTGAGCGTTCCGGCGAATGCGGGATCATAATAGCCCATCCATGAAACTTCGTCAAGAAGGACGACCGTTCGCTCATCATCTGAGATTTCACGGGTAAGGCGGCCAAATGCCGTGAGCCAGCAGTCTGGCAGACTTCTCTCGGCACTCGACTGATCTGCCAACTGCCGGGCAAAAGCCCGCAGTTCGTCCTCATTCGAAAGTTCTTTTTGTGGACGCAAACCTTCAATCTTGATGAAACGGGCCTCTGACCTTTTGGCAAACTGCTCAATAAGGGTACTTTTCCCAATGCGGCGGCGGCCTCGGCATGTTACCAAGGATGAGACCCGCTTGCCCCACAGGGCGTCTAGATCTGTCAACAGTTCTTCACGGCCATAAAACATGATAAAGGAATTCCTTTTATGTGTAAATCTGCGTCATTTTATCACATTTTTTTCGCAACGGCAACAACAAACCGTCACCTATTCGCGAAAATCAAAATAGGTGACGGATTTTCGACCGTCAAAAACCGTCACCTATTAAAAAAATCACGATTAGGTGACGGTCTTCTGTGGCGGGAATATTTTTACGACTGACTCGCTGAATCCACATTTTCAATCGACATTTGCCACAAGCCTGAAAAACCTGTATGCTGGCTTCTCGTCGGCTGGAAGCAAGTTGTAATCCTTCCATTCGGACTTGTCGGCGGACGGACTTTTTGCGGCAAGCGTCGTGATCGCAATCTCCGCAGGGAGATTCGTCACGGCGGTAATCTGCGGCACGTTGCCGTCCATGCGGATGTTCGCCGAGAGAGTCGCCTTCTCGAACGTTACCGTCGCCGTGCCGCCCCCGACGGCCTTGGCGAGTCCGTCCGTAGTGGTCAGCTTGCCGATTCGCGTGTACGAATAGCCGCCGGCCGCGCCGTAGAAGAGAACCAGGCAGTTGGAGCCGTAGAGCATCAGGTCGCCGGCTTCGATCTTGTCGAAGTACTGCGCGGCCGTCAGCAGGGAGACGCCATAGCGGTATTTCTCGTTGCCATTCAATTCCGCCATGTCCAAGGTAAGCGGCAGCTTCTCCATGAACGCGCGTCCCGTTGCCGTGTCCTCGACCTTCGCGGTAAAGCTCTTGCCGCCGACCTTCACGACGATAAGGTGGTCGGCAGTCGTCGTCAGTGCCATCGTTGCGATGCTGAATGCCAAAAGCGTGCGTTTCATTTCAGGGTTCTCCTATTGGGGTGAAAAAGAAAACGCTGATAGTATAACTTCGTCCGCGAGAAATAACAAATACCAATTTATTATTATAAAACATAATCTACGATTATACCATGCCGTACATCGTCCAATAGCCAAGTCCGTCGTTGCAGTTCACGATGGCGACGCCGACGAACATTCCGGCGTGACGGCAAATGGACGTCCAGAAGTTCTTGATTCCCTTTTGTTCAAGCTTTACACACAATGAAAGCGCATGCACACGCTAATTTTCCACAGGCGGACGGGGTGGCCCCATGAAGAACTCGCTGATGCGCTGGAAACAGACGTAAAGCGGCGGGACGAGGAACATGCCCGCCACCGTCGCGACAAGCATTCCCCAGAACGTCACCGTTCCGACGGATACGCGCGCGCCCGCTCCCGCACCAGTCGCGTAGAGAAGCGGCATCACGCCGATCACGAACGAGAGCGCCGTCATCAGCACAGCGCGGAAGCGCATGCGAAGCCCCGTCACCGACGCACGGTAAATCCCAACGCCTTCGTCGCGGCGCTGCTTCGCGAACTCGACCATCAGAATGGCCGTCTTCGCAGTGAGGCCGATGAGCATGAGGAGTCCAAGCTGTCCGTAGATGTCCATCGCGTGGCCCGTGATCTTGAGTGCGGCAAGCCCGCCGCCGACCGCTGTTGCGATCGAGAGAATTACCGAGACGGGGACCGTCCACGATTCGTACTGCGCGGCGAGGAACAGGTATGCCATCAGGAGCGAAAGCCCGAGCAGCCACACGATCGCGCCTTCGTTGCGCTTCTCCTGGTAGGACATGTCCTTCCACGCGAGCGCGTAGTCCTTGCCGAGTTCGTCGTCCTTCAGTTCCTCGCAGAGACGCATCATCTCCCCGGAGCTCACGCCGGGAAGTCCCTGGCAGGTGAACGCAGCCGAGGAAAACATGTTGAACCTCTCCGCCTGGCGCGAGCCAAGCGTCCATTCGAAGGTCCCAAGCGCGCTGATCGGAATCTGCGCGCCGTTCCGCCCCGTCACATAGATGCTGTTGATCGACGCCATCGTTGCGCGACCTTCCTTCTTGGCCTGTATCTTGACCTGGTACGTCTTCCCGAATTTGTTGAAGTCGTTGACGTAGAACGAGCCGAGCTGCGCCTGGAGGGTGTTGAAGACGTCCGAGACGGGCACGCCCATCGCCTCCGCCTTCGCGCGGTCAAGCTTGAACTCAACCATCGGCGTGGAACAGTCGAAGGAAGTGAACGCATACATCGCCTTTCCGCTCTGCATGATGCGCCGGACAAGCCTGTTCGCCGCCTCCGAAAGCTCCCGGAAACTCTGCCCGGCGACGGCTTGGAGCGCGAACGTCACGCCGCCGGAGTCGCCGAGTCCCTGGATCGGAGGCGGGGCCCTCAATAAAAAGTTAGCCTAGGCTAGTGACTGCGCGCAGGGATTATGTTATACTTCGCTAACTTTCTTGAGGCACACCAGGCACATGAGAGAAGAAACGAACAGAATCGACGAGTCGCACCGGAAGGAATTGCTGAAGTTCCTGCTGGTGAAGACTGCGGCCGTGCGGCAGGGCATCAAGCCCGCCGAGCTGCTGCGCGTCAGGCACTGCTATTCCGGCGTGAACGCGGAAGGACTTCGCGTGTGTCTGTACCGCAGCGACATATATTGCACCCTTGGCCTGGACTACGTGGAGCTGAACGTGCAGGAGGACAGCTCTCTCGTGCTCTTCTACAACCCACAGACACTCGCCGCCACGCTTACAGAGCCTCGCAACGCCAGGTGGCTGGCACGGATGGGATATCCTGCGGACACTTCGCAGGGAGGGAAAACCGTGTTGCTTCAGAGGATGCTTGCGCACCTCGTGAATCGAGCGGCCGAATGCGAGCTTCCGCACGAGGTTGGCGTGTTTATCGGCTATCCGCTCAAGGATGTGGCTGGCTTCATGCAAAGGATTCCCGCGACTCCCGTCCACCATGGAGCGTGGCGCGTGTACGGCGGCGCGGACGAATCGCTTCGCCGCATGCGGCTCTACGCCAATGCGGAAGCCAATGCAGCCCAAGTGCTCGACCGCTCGCGCGGAATCGAAGAATTCATCAACGCGATCTCTGCCAGAAAGGCAAGTTAAGGAAAGGAAAAACAAACATGGACAAAGTACACGTAATCTATGGCAGCACCACCGGCATGACCGAGGCTGTCGCGGAAAAGATCGCCAAGGCGCTGGATGCGCAGGCGTTCAACATCAACGCAGGCGACGCGGCGGCGTTTGACGCCGACCTGCTCGTGCTTGGCTCCTCCACATGGGGCGTCGGCGACCTGCAGGACGACTGGGCCGCGCAGCTCGACGGCGTCAAGGCCAACTTCGCCGGGAAGAAGGTCGCGACTTTCGGTCTAGGCGATTCCGTCGGCTTCGCGGATTCCTTCTGCGTGGCGGCCGAGACGCTCGCCACCGCAGCAAAGGACGCCGGCGCGACGCTCGTAGGCGAGGTGCTGAAGCTCGACGACACGAACGAAGCCGACCAGACCGATTCCAAAATCGCCGCGTGGGTCGAGACACTCAAAGCCGCGCTTTGAGTTATCATCTATTTCCAGCTTCGGCTTTTCCTTCTTCCCGGGGCTGTCGGGTGCCGATCGTCTGCGGCACCCGTTTTTCATCACAACCCTTATGACAGTTCTTTGTAGTACGGGCAAATGTTGGCAAAGGAGCCGTCCCTCATGCGGAAGCCGTGCGGAATGGTACCGAGCTGTGTGAAGCCAAGGCGCTCGTAGAGGTGCCGTGCATGGACGTTGCCTTCGACGACGGCGTTGAACTGGAGGACTCCGAACCCGTGTTCCTTCGCCTGTGCAAGGCAGTCGAGAACGAGTTTCTCACCGATGTGCCGCCCACGGCATTTCGAGCTGACGGCATAGCTCGCGTTGCAGATGTGTCCGCAGCGTCCGACATTGTTCGGATGGAGGATGTAGAGCCCCACGACCTTCCCGCCTTCGTCCACTGCGACGCCCGTGTAAGTCTGCGCCGCGAAGAATCCCTTGCCGGTGTCGTGCGTCAACGGTTCCTCCTGCGGGAATGCGTCGCCCGCCTCCACGATCTCGTTCCAGACGGCAATCATGCCGTCGATGTCATCCTCTTCGTATTCTCGGATTGTCATAGATTCCTCCAAATCGCTGTTTCATTCTTCTTCGTCGCAGGGGATGGGCACGCCGAGCTGGGTGAAGAAATCGGCGCCCCACTTATCCATCGCGTGTACGATCGGGACGGTCGCCTTGCCCATGTTGGTCAAGGCGTATTCGGTCTTGGGCGGAACGACGGGATAGACCTTGCGTGAGATGATACCGTCTGCCTCCATCTCGCGGAGCTGCTGGCTCAGCATCTTGGCGGTCGCCTGCGGCACCCTGCGCTGGATCTCGCTGTAGCGCATCACGCCTTTCTCGTTCAGCCACCAGATGATGATGGCCTTGTACTTCCCGCCGATGACGGCAATCGCCGCCTCCACCGTGCAGTGCAGCTTCTTCGCCTCGCTCTTCGTCATTTTGCCGACCTTGGTTTCCTTTTGGTTAGTATGATACAAAAAAGTACATTCTTGCGCTTGCGGCAGATAGTATAGTATAATTCGCGCCGTTCCGCAAGGACAGGATTGGCCTGTCCAAGCAAGGCAACAAACAAAGATGGAGAAGATAAAATGAGAGCGAATATCGCAGACTACAACGCGGTCGTCGAGGCCGCTTCAAAATTCACGCGCAGCGTCGCGGAGGGCAACAGCAAGTACGCCAAGGAGCTGTTTACGGCAGACGCCTGTCTCTTCGGCTTCCTCAACGGGAAGTTCGAGCGCGGCAGCATCGAGCAGTTCTACCGCAACGTCGACACCGTCGGCGCGGGCGAGAACTTCAAGACGCGCATCGACGTTCTTGAGCTGGAGGAGACGCTGGCGGTCGTGCGCGTCCTCGAAGAGGGCTGGGGCGGCAAGATCGACTTCACGGACGTCCTTCTGCTCCTGAAGATCGACGGCGAATGGAAGTGCGTCGCCAAGGCGTACAACCAGAACTCGAACACGATTGAGAAGTAATCACCACAAGCCCGCCACGTCGCACCGTGGCGGGCTTTTATTTCGTCAGGCATTCAAATAAGCGCAATCGCTCAAACAGTAAAATATAATTGCCGCCTACTACTTCACCCTTACGCGCAGGAAGAATGTCTTTGGCGAACCCTTCTTCTTTTCATTTGCCAGTTTCACGATTTGAGATTGGTGTTAGAGCGCGGCGATTTCGTCGGCGGTGAGGCCGGTGAGTTCTGTAATGTCCGCTACGGCAAAGCCTTTGTCTTTCATCTTGCGGGCGGTCTGCCGCAGCTTTTCAACTGCCGCGTCTGCTTACGCAACTGCCTCATCGCGATTCTTCTTTTCCTCCGCAAGTTCCTCTCTCGCGTCATTGAGCTCGCCTATGATTGTTGCCTCGCGGCGCACCGCGTCCCAGTATCCTTCGTATGCCGCAATCTCCGCGTCGCTGTAAGCGGACTCCTCGACTATCTCCAGCGCCTTGGAAACTTCGGGATTGTCCAAAAGTTCCTGCGGGGCGGTGCGCGTCTTCTCGTCTATCTCGGTGAGAAACTTGAGCCACAATATCGCCATCTTCTTCTCTGCGAAGGACTGGGGCTTGAACTTGGGCAATTCCACGAACACCAGATGAAGGCCGTCAATCTTCTTCTTTGTGTCGAGATTATGAACCATCGAGTAGTGATGGTAGCAGTTGTCCGTGTCGGGCTCGAATATCTTGTTGACGAGATTGAGCGAATAGACCGGTTGGAGAAGTTTGTATTTCTCGCTCCTGTCGATCTGCCGCACATACGCCTTTGCGGCATTGAAGAGGACGCGCTCCTTGAAGGCCGTAGTCCAATTTAATTGCATTTCCACAATGAACTTGCGCCCACCCGTCTCCTCGCAGCGCACGTCAACAATGCTGTTCTTCTTGTCGGGATTATCTGGCACCATCTCTGGCGGCAGATATTCTATCGACTCGACCTGCTTGCCAGGGTCAAGGGGCAATAAGGCATTAAGGAGGCTTATGACGAGATTTTTATGCTCGCCAAAAACCTTCTTGAAGGTCACATCCGCCTTTGGATCAAGGTATTTTGCCATGTCTTTTGCCTCGCTTTCCGTTCAAGGGCACAATACCCCTAACGAAAAATAGGTTCCTTTTAGCAGAAATCGTGGCAAAAATCAATCTGGGCGCGGAAATTTTCGGAATTGAAAATTTTGAGTTCTGAAGTTTTGACGGTGAGGGGTAAATGTAGTATAATGCCCCTCCGTGAACCACAGGTGGGGCAGATTTAAGGACTGGATGGCGCTGGTCGTCGCCGGTTGCATGGCGCTTGCGGCAGTTTGCTGCGGGCGAGTGATTTGTTTTTGTTCCGATGATCCTGATGGATGTGGCGAAGAGTGCCATGTGTGTGAGGAGAACCTGCCAGACGGCGTGTCCTCGTTCGATCCATGCGATCATCTGTCCTTTGGGTTCGTTGATTTCTGGGACGAAGACGGTGAGGTGACGGTTGACGGGAATGGTATCTTCCCCGTTGCCCCCGCGTGGGCGTCTGGCATCGCCCGAAACCAGATCCTTCTGCCGCGCCGCCCGCCGTCGCGCGCACATGCGCCGCCGGGCACATCTTCAGACTCCGTTCTTTTCCGAATGCGCAAGATTCTCCTTTTGTCGTGAGGAATGCATCGCGTCCGCTCTGCTTTCAAGGAGCGGTTACGTTTCCATCTTCACCTCAAACGGGACACGTGTCCCAAAGGAGAATCATCATGTTTAGAATCTTTATTGCTTCATTACTCGTCGTTGGCCTCGTGACATCCGGATGCACAACCGGGGGGAGTGGGCGTCCGTGACGCGCAAGACGGGGCGCGCAGAGCGCGACCAACATGCGGAGCCGGTTTCGGCGTCGGAGCTGATCGTGCGCGTGGACATGAAGCGAAATCCGGACGAGCTGCGCGCGGCGATGAACGCCGTGATCAAGTCCGTGCCGGGCGCGTCGTGCATGATCGGCTATCCGATCGCACACCGCATCAGCGCGGTCCTCTCCGGCAGCGCGGCGGAACTTTCGCTCAACATTTTCGGCGACAAGCCGGAGGACATCCGCGCCGCCGCCGCGCGCGCGAAGGAGCTGCTCGCGACAATGCCGGAGGTCGGCGACTTCCAGGCCAACCGCGAGATCCTCGTCGACACCGTGAAGATCGACTACGACCGCGAGCGCCTCGCGCACGAGGGGTTGACGCTCGCCGACGCGGGCGAGCAGGTCTCCGCCGCGTTCAACGGACGCGTCCTCGGCACGGTCGCGGAAGGGCAGAACCGCCGCGACGTGACGCTGCGCATGGAGGAGGGCGAGGCGGACGAAGAGGCCGTGAAGAAACTCCTCATCAAGACGCGGACGGGACGGTTCGTGCGGCTCGACGACATCGCGGACGTCCACCGCGAAGAGGCGTCCAACCTCGTCATCCACGAGAACGGGCGCCGGCAGGCGCTCATCACGCTCAATCCCGCGCCCGGCGTCTCGGTGGGCGAGCTCGTCAGCTCGCTGGCGCATCGGCTCGGACCGGAGCTTGCCGCGTTCGGCTGCACGGCGGAGTTCGGCGGCACCTACCAGGCGAACATCAGCGCGCGCCGCACGCTCGTGACGTTCTCGGTGGTCCTGCTCTTCGTCGTCTTCTTCGTCCTCCTCGTGGCCACGAAGGCGCCGATGCGCGCGTTCACGGTGATGGCGACGCTGCCGCTCGCGCTCGTAGGGGCCGTCGGCGCGGTGGCGCTCACGGGGCGGATCGTGTCCATCGCCTCGGCCGTGGGACTCATCACCGTGGCCGGCTTTGTGATCCGGAACGGGCTGTTGCTCGAGAACCGCTATGTCGAGCTAGAACGTGAAGGGCACGGGCCAATCGAGGCGATCCGTTTCGGCAGCCGCGAGCGGATGGTGCCGATCCTGATGACCTCGCTCACGACCGTGCTCGGACTCGTTCCGATCGTGGTGGCGCTGGACGTCCCGGGCGGCGAGATCCTTGCGCCGCTCGCGGCGGTGCAGCTCGGCGGGCTGGTCATCGCGACCGTCGCCGCGCTCGTCGTGGTCCCCGCGCTCTCCGTCCTCATCGCCCCGAAAGCCATGGTACTGGTTCCAAAATGAGAAGATATTCCTAAGTTTGGAACCCGATAGCTGTATTTCACGGCTATCCGTTGCCAAAGTCGGATATATTTGATATACTTTGGCTCGTAACGACAAAGGAGGTACATGTGATTGGAAGGAGAGACGAGTCAAAGGCGTTGAGGACGGCTTACGAGTCGTCCTACTCGGAATTCGTGACGCTTTACGGCCGCCGCCGAATAGGCAAGACGTTTCTGGTCAACGAAACCTTTGGATACGAATTTGCGTTCCATTGTGCCGGTTTGAAAGGCGAGGGGATGGCGCGGCAGCTTGACAACTTTCGTTTTGCGCTCCGCCGGTACGGGCATGACAAATGCCCCCGGTTGAAGAGCTGGCTTGAGGCTTTCTATGAATTGGAGATGCTTCTTGAACGGCAGGGTGGTGGGCGTAAGGTCGTGTTCATCGACGAGATGCCGTGGATGGACACGCACAAGTCCGGTTTTCTTGCCGCGCTTGAGGGGTTTTGGAACGGCTGGGCCACTTCACGCAAGGACATCCTGCTCATCGCCTGTGGGTCCGCGACCTCGTGGATCGTGAGAAAAATTAACCGCAACAGGGGTGGACTCCACAACCGCGTCGGGGTTCGCATCAAGCTGAGTCCCTTTACGCTTGCCGAATGCGAGGAGTATGCGAACGAAAGGCGGCTTGGTTACGACAGGCTAAACATTGCGGAATGTTACATGGCACTTGGCGGCGTCGCCTACTACTGGAACCAACTGGAGAAAGGAAAGAGTCCGGAACAGAATTTCAACAGACTCTTCTTCGGCCCCGGCGACGGGCTGAGACTTGAGTTTGATGAACTGTATTCTTCTCTCTTCAGAAATCCCGAACCGTACATGCGCATCATTACGGCTCTGGACAAGCGGCGCTCCGGGTTGACCCGCGACGAGATCATTTCGGAAATCGGCGCAAGCTGTGGCGGCGGAAAACTGTCCGAGATGCTGGCTGACCTTGAGGAGTGCGGATTCGTGCGGCTGGCGCGTCCGATCGGCGGAAAGAATGGCGGCGTGTACCAGCTGGTGGACGACTTCTCGTTGTTCTATCTCCAGTTCGTGAAGCGTTGTCAATCAAGGGATGGCGACTACTGGACGGACGCAGTCTCGTCTGAGACCAAGAACAACTGGCGAGGGCTGGCCTTCGAGCGCCTTTGTCTGGCGCATGTTCGGCAGATCAAGTTCGCGCTAGGAATATCCGGCGTCCACACGGACGTGTACTCGTGGCGGACCGAACCTACAGACGAATCGCGAGGTGCGCAGGTCGATCTTCTCATCGACAGGAAGGACGGAATCGTCAATCTCTGCGAGATGAAGTACTCCCGGGAGAAATACGCCATCTCAAAGGACGAACATGACAGACTGCAGAACAGGGTTGCGGCGTTCGGCAGAATCGCAGGGCGCGGCAAGTCGGTACACCTGACGATGGTGACCACATGCGGGCTTGTGCACAACAAGTACTGGAACGACGTCCAGTCCGAGGTTGTGCTGGATGACTTGTTCCGCGCTTGATGGCGTACGGTGGCGGTCTTTTAGTTTTTATTCATCCCGTCGCTCCGAGAGCCACTGCACTGCGCGCCCCTAGCCGATTTCCCGCCCCGCGTTTTTTTGGTATACTGTTGCCATGTTCAGCCAGTTTTTCATCAACCGTCCGCGCTTCGCGTTCGTGCTCGCGATTGCGCTCTCGCTCTGCGGCGTGATCGCCCTCATGCAGCTCCCCGTCGAGGAGTATCCCGAAATCGCACCTGTTACTATCCGCGTAAGCGCCAGCTACCCCGGCGCGAGCGCGCAGGTGGTGGCGGACACGATCGCGCTCCCCGTGGAGGACCAGATCAACGGCGTGGAGAACGTCCTCTACTACTCCTCCACCTGCAACAACTCAGGTTCCTACTCCTGCTCCGTGACCTTTGCAAGCGGCGCGGACTCCGACATGGCGCTCGTCAACCTCCAGAACGCTGTCAAGCGCGCCGAGGCGAAACTGCCGTCCATCGTGAAGCAGCAGGGCATCTCCGTGCAGAAACGCAATTCGGACATGCTCGCGATGTACGCGTTCGCGACGGACGGGAGGAAGTACTCCCTCCAGCAGCTCGGCGACTTCGTGGAGCAGAACGTGAAGGAGGCCGTGATGCGCCTCGAGGGCGTGTCCGTGGCGGAGGTGGCTGCCTCCCAGGCATACGCGATGCGCGTGTGGCTGAACCCCGTGCGCATGAGCGGACTCGGCATCTCGATCTCGGACATCTCGCGCGCCATCGAGGCGCAGAACGTGCAGGCGGCCGCCGGCACGGTCGGAAGCGAATATTCAAACCGCTACCTCTCCTACAAGCTCAACGTGGACGGTCGCCTGAAGACGGCGGAGGAGTTCGCCGCGATCGTGGTGCGCAACGACCCGGAATCCGGCGGACAGGTCTTGCTCGGCGACGTGGCGCGCGTGGAGATCGGCTCGAAGAGCTACGCGGGACGGAGCGCGTTCAACGGACGCGAGTCGATCGGCCTTTCCGTGTACAAGACCCCCGAGGCGAACTCCCTGGAGGTGGTGGACCGCGTGAAGGCGACGCTCGACGACTGGATGAAGCGTCTCCCCGAGGGCGTGACGTGCGAGATCGCGAACGACGCGACGGCGTTCACGCGCGTGTTCATGCACGAGATCGTGGCCACGCTTTTCATGGCGCTCGGCCTCGTGGTGCTGATCACGTGGCTGTTCCTCCAGGACCTCCGCGCCACGCTCGTCCCCGCCGTCGCGATCCCGATCTCGCTCCTCGCGGCGTTCGTGTTCATCTGGGCATTCGGCTTCACGATCAACATCCTCACGATGTTCGGCCTCATCCTCGTGATCGGGTCTCTCGTGGACGACGCGATCGTTGTGGTGGAGAACACGCAGACGCTGATGGCCACGGAAGGACTCTCCGCGAAAGAGGCGGCGTCGAAGTCGATGCGCCAGATCACCGGCGCCGTGATCGCGACGACGCTCGTGACGGTGGCCTGCTACATCCCGCTCGCGTTCTACGGCGGCATGGTGGGGAAGATGTACATCCAGTTCGCGTTCACGATGTGCGTGGCGCTCTGCCTCTCCACGTTCGTGGCGCTCACGCTCTCGCCAGTGCTCTGCTCGCTCCTGCTGCGTCCGCCAAAGGCTCGTCCGCCGCGTCTCTTCGCCCCCGTCAACTTCGTGATCGACGGCGCGCGGAAGGGGTATCTCGCGGTGGTGCGACTTCTCGTGCGCCACGTGGTGATTTCGGCCCTCCTCTTCGCGGCGGCGGTGGGTGGCTGCTGGTTCCTCAAGGACTGCGTGAAGGAGACGCTTCTCCCCGACGAGGACAAGGGCATGATCATGATGGACGTGGAGCTGCCGCAGGGCGCCACGCTCGAGCGCACGAACCGCGTGCTGGACGACATCCAGAAGCGCATCCAGGGCGTGCCGGGCGTGAAGGGCGTGATGCTGATCTCCGGCAACGGGTCGATGTCCGGCAGTGGTGAACACTGTGGCATGGGCGTACTCCTGCTCGACCACTGGGACAAGCGCAAGACGCCCGAGACGCAGGTCGGTTCAATCATCGCAGAGATTCGCAAGCGCACGGCGGACGTCTACGCCGCAAAGGTGACATGCTTCACGACGCCCGCCATCAGCGGACTCGGACGCCTCGGCGGCGTGGGGTTCAACCTCTGCTCCGACGCCGGGTCGGACGCCACCGCGCTCGCCGCCGCCGCGCAGGCGTTCGTGCGCCGCATCCAGGAACTCCCCGAGGCCGGGCGCGTGACGTGCGGTTTCCGCGCGGACACGCCCCAGCTGCGTCTCACGCTCGACCGACAGAAGGCCAAGTCGCTCGGCGTGGACCCGTCCACCGTGTTCTCGACTCTCCAGAACAAGCTTGCGAGCGTGTACGTGAACGACTTCAACAAGGACGGCCGCGCCTACGAGGTGCTCGTACAGTCGCAGGCGGACTTCCGCGCGACGCCGGAGGACATCGCCGACCTCCACGTGCCGGGCGCGAACGGCGCGATGGTGCCGCTTTCGGCGATCGGCACGGTCGCCTACGAGATCGGTTCGCGCGAGGTCACGCGCTTCAACAAGATGCCGTCCGCGAGCATCAACGCGCAGGTCGCGCCTGGCGTCGCGCCGCTTGAGCTGATCTCCGCGATCGAGCGCGCGGGCGCGCCGGAGGGCTATCACGTCGAGTGGAGCGAGATGTCGCTCCAGGAGAAGGAGAACCAGGGACGTCTCGGACTCCTGATGGGACTCGCCGCGCTGTTCGCGTACCTCTTCCTCGTCGCGCAGTACGAGAGCTGGACGATCCCGCTGCCCGTGATGTGTAGCGTCGTCTTCGCGCTCGCCGGCGCGTATCTTGGGCTGTGGATCACCGGCACGCCGATGAGCATCTACGCGCAGCTTGGCCTCGTGATGCTGATCGGGCTTTCCGCGAAGAACGCGATCCTCATGGTGGAGTTCTCGAAGCAGCAGCGCGAGGAGGCGGGGTTGTCCGTCGCCGATGCGGCGCTGAAGGGGGCGGACCTCCGCTTCCGCGCCGTGCAGATGACGGCGTGGAGCTTCCTCTGCGGCGTGCTGCCGCTCGTGCTCGCGACGGGTGCGGGCGCGGGGTCGCAGAAGGCAATCGGCATCTCCACGTTCTCGGGAATGCTCGCCTCCACGTTCGTGGGCATCTTCTTCACGCCCGCGCTCTACGCCCTCTTCCAGCGCCTCCGCGAGTTCGTTCGTCCGTTGGCAAAGTAACCCGCTCAAAAATCCCCTCGCCCTAGGGAGACAGCTTCTACCGCGTGGCTTTTACCCGAAGAGGTCGCTGTGGGTGCCAAGGCGGAAACAGATGAGTTGAAGCTGGCCTTCGACAATCCGGTAGATCAGCACAAGGTCGGATTCGACATGGCAGTCGCGGTATCCCGCATAGTCGCCAGAAAGCGCGTGGTCGTGGAGCGTTGGCGGAAGCGGCTCTTGGGCGCAGAGGAGGTCGATTACTTTCGTGATCTTTTCCAAGTCCTTGCCGCGTCGGACTGCCAGTTTGAGGTCTCGGGAGAATTGCCTTGTGAAGATGCGGTTGAGCATGGCAGTCAATCCTCCATGTCCAATGCTGCTTTCAACATTTCCTCGGTGCTGTTGAAGGGGCCGTATGACGGTTCAAGTCCGGCCATGTCGCGATCAAGGACGGCGCGGGTCTCTGCATTGGGGTATTCGTTTGCCTCCTCCTCATCTGTGCGGGTTTTGCCCAGGGTGATGCCATGCGGGAAACCACGGTGCTCCAAAGTGTACATGAGAAGGATGTTCATGCCCGTCGACGTGGTCATCCCAAGGCGGGAGAAAAGAGCATCGGCCCGACGCTTGATTTCGGGTTTGACGCGGAAAGCGATTGTTGACGTAGCCATTGCAAATGCTCCTATTTGTTTGACGGACGTGGACAGTTTAGCACAATCGAATTGCAGATGCAACAGCCAAAACATGCGGACGGCGCGTTGTGCTACGCAGCCTAGTAGAACGGGCTGCCAGCCCGTTCAAACTTCACCTCAATCTGCAATTATAAATTTTCCCCCTTGCAACAGGCAAGGGGGATTTGGTAAACTTCACTTGACTTGGAGAAGGCATGGCCAGCGGCAGGGCGGCGAAATGGGAGTTTCGTCGGCAGGCAGGTGGCATGGATGATGATAAAAAGGAGCCCAAACATGAACACGATAATTCGTAAAATCGGCATGGGAGGGGGTAAAACCCTAGTTTCCCTCTTTTCCGGAATCGCGAAGGCCGCAAGAGGCGCAGCGCTTCCGCTGTTGATCGCGGCGAGCGCAATCCTTTCGGCACGAGGGGACGGCCTCGCCATCACGCCCGCCACGCTGCCGGACGGAATGGAGGGCGTGCAATACGACCAGTGGTTCACCGCCACCGGCGGCGGCGACAGCCCGAGTTGGCAGTGGTACACCGTGCCCGCCAGTTACGCCACAGCTTCGAGCACCTATCAGGTTTCGGGAAACGAAACGCCGCTCTGGGAAGGTCAGAGCCAGCGGGGCAACGTGGAATACACCTTGCCGTTCGCGTTCCCGTTCGGGGGCCGCATGATCGACAAGGTCTATGTCAGCCCCGTAGGCGCAATCCTCTTCGAGGACGATTTCATCGACGACAACTACGTTAGAAACAGCTCGCTCTACTACCGCTATGGCATCGCGGTGTTCTGGTGCGAAACGTCGAAGGTGGAGGCCTACGTCGATACGAACGTCGCAAACGAGGTGTCGTTCCGCTTCGAGTCGTTTTCGACCGGCACCGGCACGTGGGCTGCGCGCGCGACGCTCAAGAAAGACGGCACCATCCGCTGCTCCTACCGGCAGACGGGCAACACCTTCTCGGACACGACGCGCGTGATCGGCGTCGCCTTCAGTGGCAACTACCTGCCGGTTGGCGCGGAGTCGGACGGCATCCCGGCGACGGACATCGTCTTCACCACCTACGGTCTTCCCGCCGGCCTCCAGTTCAGCTCAGGCTCATGGGATCCCGACACCTCCCTCTATCGCCCCCGTCTCTACGGCAAGGTCGCCGAGGCGTGCGACGTGAAGTTTGCCGTGCGCGTTTACGACGACAACGACAGTTCGGTGGCCGCAACCAACTTCTATGCCTTCTCCATCGTCCGCAACCCGAACCGTCCGCCCGTGATCGACGCCTTCGCGCCCGCCGACACGAACGAGGTGATCTTCATCAACCTCGGCGACACGGTCAACTTCAACGTGGCCGTCACGGACGAGGCGGGCGATCCCTTCGACGTGAAGTGGGAGTTCCTGTCCAGAGGCAACTCCTACTATTCGACGCCCGAGACCGTCGGCACGGAGACGAACCTCGTCTTCGAGGCGACGCAGGCGCTCTACGTGATGCAGGACTCGGACTACCAGCCTCTTCTCCGGTGTACCGTCTCGGACGAGTGCTGGACGAACATCGTCACGTGGAAGGTCAACATTCGCCGCGACTGGCATGTGGACGCCGCCGCCGATCCCGGCACCGCCGACGGCTCGGCGGATCATCCGTGGCCGAGCCCGCACATGGGCGGCCTGCAGCGGGGCGACACGGTCTTCGTCGCGCCCGGCACCTACGTCTGGGGTCCGTCCGACAGCACGCAGATCGGCATCGCGGGCGGCGTGACGTTCCGCTCCACCGGCAGCGCCGCCGACACGAAGTTCGTCTTCCAGAAGAAGGGCTACATCCAGGCCCGCTACTACAAGAACTCGACGTTCCAGGGCTTCTCCTTCGACGGCATCTGCTTCTACAACTGCGACCTCGTCGACTGCGAGATCCGGAACTACGACAGCGCCAACAGCTACGACGGCGCCATCCGCGGCTGCTCGCTCCTGCGCTGCTACGTGACCGGCGGCACGGGCAAATTCCACTGCTACCAGACCGACATCGTCGATTCCACCATCGCCGGCAACACGATCAACGTCCCCTCCACCGAGAGCGCGGAGTGCCGTGCCGTCGGCAAGGACTGCACGCTGGCGAACTCCATCGTCGTGAACAACCTCGCGCTCGACGGCGTGGAGGCCAACGTCTACACCGACACCACCTATAGCCCGACCGCGGTAACGAACTCCTGCACGATCCCCGCGATGACGAAGCTCGGCCCCGGCAACTACGAGGCGCAGCCGACGTTCGTCTCGCTCGCGGGCGGCGACCTGCGCCTGCGCGTCGGCTCGGCGTGCATCGACGCGGGCGACCCCGCGAACAACACGGGCGCGTACAAGGGCCCCGGCGTCGAGGGCTTTGCCGTATACGCGTTCACCGATCCCGTGCGCGGCATCTTCTCGGACGGATCTGAACTGCAGGTTGTGGCGGCAGGCGCGACGGCCTACGTCATGGTCAAGCCGCTCGCCGACCGCGCGTTCCTCGGCTGGGTGACGAACGGTGTCGAAGTCGCGGGCGTGACAACTTCGGAACTCGCCATCGAGAACATCGACTGCGACTACGAGGTCGAGGCGCTTTTCGAATACAGGGAATTCTGGGTAAATCCGACCGAGGCGGACGACTCCGGCGACGGCACCGCCGCCGCGCCGAAGAAGACCATCGCTGCCGCCGCCGCGCTCGCGATCGACGGCGAGACGATCCGCCTCGCGGAGGGCACGTTCGAGCCGTTCGCCCTCCTGGAATCGCCCAAGGTCACGCTCCTCGGCGCGGGCCCGGACAAGACCTTCATCGACGGCGGCGGCACGAACTGGTGCGTCCGTCTCGGCTCCAACGCGACGCTCAAGAACGTCGCCGTGGTCAACGGCAAATACACGAGCTGGTCCAGCTACGCGGGCGGCGTCACCGGCGGCACGATCGAGAACTGCGTCGTCTCGAACTGCGTCTCCAGCCAGTCGGCCGGCGGCGTGTCCGGCGCGACGGTCGTGAGCTGCCTCGTCACGGGCAACACCACCGACCAGGAATATGGTGGCTTCGGAGGCGGCGCGTATCAATGCAAGGTCTACAACTCCACCATCGTCGGCAACGTCCATTCGTTCAACTGCGCCGGCGGTGCCAGTGTCTGCTACCTCTTCAACAACATCATCACCGGCAACAAGTCCAACGGCGGCAGCGACACGTATGACGTCTACGACCCCAAGGACGCGAATTTCAGTTCCAGCGTCAGCTCGAACGTCGCGTATTCCGCCAACCTCATCGGCTCCGATCCGTGGTTCGTCGACGCCGCGAACGGCGACTACCGCCTGATCGCGGGCTCGCCCGCAATCGACGCGGGCGGCGAGGCGCTCGGCTTCGACTTCGAGCACGCGACCGACCTCTCGGGCGGCCGTCGCATCAAGAACGGTATCGTCGACTACGGATGCTACGAAGGCGGCGTCGTGACCGGCGCGCCCGCTGCGCCCGTCGCGACCGGCTCGAGCGCCAAGGCCGTGAAAGGCATTCCGTTCACGTGGGAGGCCGTGCCGAATGCGGCGGAGTACCGCATCTACCGCGGAACCGCCAACAATGTCGCCGCCGCGACGCTCCTCGGCTCCACGACCGCCACCTCCTACCTCGACCTCTCTACGACGGGTGGCACGGACTACTTCTACTGGGTCTCGTCCTACAACACCACCTACGGCGAAAGCGAGAAGTGCGGACCCATCGCCGTGACGTCCTACGCAGACCTCAAGATCGAAACGGCGTCGCTTCCCGCCGCGACGGAGGCCGTCCCGTATTCGGTGCAGCTCGAATGCTCCGGCAACGTGGGCGAAGCGACGTGGAGCCTGCCGTATACGGTGGTCACACGTGGCGAGGGCAGCACCTTCAACGGCGACGTGGGTGTCGTGGTCGGCGACGACTGGCCGGAGAAGGACACATCCTACCAACACAACCCCATCGTTACTCTCCCGTTCTCGTTCACGTGGTTCGGCGAGCAATACGACAAGGTGCGTCTCTCGAAGTTTGGCGCGCTCTATTTCGGCGTTGGCACAGGAGTGTCCGTTTCGTGGTCTCCCTGGGCCATCGACGAAGAGCCGAAGATTGTCGTCAACGAAGGTCCTTACTCTTCCTACTATTATGTCGAGACTTCGGAATTTCGCGTCGACAGTCAGGCGGACCATGTGACGATCGTCTGGAAGGGCACGTGCCACGGGAAAACCGTCGAGTTCTCCGCGACGCTCAATTCCGACAACACCGTCCGTCTCGCCTACGGCTCCAACGAGGTAGGAGCGTATGTGGCCTACTCCAATGGGTCGGCGGACACCGTGAATACGCTCTACAGGGCGGAAGGCGACTTCTCCAACGCGGACGACTATGTGATCACGTGCCTCCCGAACGAAAGCCACCTCGTGCTCTCGGAGGGCGGGCTTCTCTCCGGAATCGAGGACGACGCGGGAGAGTATCTGGTCTCGGTGCTTGTGACGGACGACGCGAACGGCGACACCGCCTGGAAGACCTTTGCGCTCACCGTGAACGTGAACGCGAACAAGCGTCCCGTCATCGACGCGGTCACGCCTGACGAAGACGAGGTGCTCGTCCTCGCGGGCGACAGCCAGGAGTTCACGGTTACGGCGCACGACCCCGAAAGCGCGGCGCTCAGCTACAGCTGGTATCTCGACGACGCGCTCGTCTCGACCGCCGGGGCGAACTGGACCTACGCCCCGACCGACGCCGACCGCGGGAGACATTCGCTCGTCTGCGAAGTGGCCGACGCGCTCTGGACAAATGGACAGGTCTACGCCGAGTGGGAAGTCACCGTGGGCGCCAAGCTTTACGTCGACGTCGTCAACGGCACGACGAACGGAACGGGAACGGCCGAGTCGCCGTTCAAGACCCTGCAGCAGGCGGAATCGTGGATCGGCGGAGGTGAAACTGTGTTCGTCGCGCCGGGCACCTACGCGCCGGTTCGCGTGTGGGGCGGCGGGATGCCCGACCCCGTGACGTTCCGCGCGACGGGAAGCGCGGCGGAGACGATCATCGACGGCGGCAGCACCAACATCTGCGTGGACGACTACCACTGCTCGAAGAACTTCACCTTCGTCGGCTTCACCCTGCGCAACGGCGGGGACGAGGATTATGCCGGCACGGCGTCCTATGGCGTCAACCTGAAGGACTGCGTTGTCACGGGCTGCAAGAGCTGGCGCTGCACGATCTACGGCGCGAACGTCGAGAACTGCCAGATCTACGGCAACACGGCGCTTCGCCACGGCGCGGCCGTCGGCTTCTGCAACGTCGTCAACAGTCTCATCTACGGCAACACGTCCGGCGAAACCGGCGTCGTATACCGCTCCACCCTCGACCGTTGCACCGTCTACGGCAATACCGCCCTGGTCGGCGGCGGTCTGGACGGCCTCTCGACGGCTGACCACTCGATCGTCTGGGGCAATACCGCGACTGCTGACGCTTCCACGGCCAACTACGAGCCGTCGACGAACGGCGTGCAGTTCACGTACTCCTGCACGACGCCGCTGCCGGAAGGGGAGGGCAACATCGCGTCCGATCCGCTCTTCGTGAACGCGGCGGGCGGCGACTTCCACCTCGCGGACAGCTCGCCGTGCCTTGCGGCCGGCATGGGCTGCTACGCCGAGGGCGGCGGGGAACCGGTCGTGACGCAGTTCACCGTGACGTTCGACGCGAACGGCGGCACGTGCGCCGAGGCCTCGCGCCAGGTCGTGTCCGGCGCGGCGGTCGGCACTCTCCCGACCCCGACGCGCACGGGCTACACATTTGCCGGCTGGTACACCGCCAAGACGGGCGGGACGCAGGTTACGGCCGCGACGACGGTGACGGCGGCCGTCACGTGGTACGCGCGTTGGACGGAACTTCCTCCGGCGTATACGTTGACGATTGAGGACGGCGTGCTGAAGGGCTACACGGGCGACCTCCCGGCGACGCTCGCGATTCCGGCGACGGTGACGGCGTTCGGCGCAAACCTCTTCAAGGGCGCGACGGCGCTCACCGCCGTAACGGGCGGCGCGAATGTGACGGCCTGCGGCGCGGGCGCGTTCCGCGACTCGGGCATCTGGAAGGCCGCGCCGAACGGACCGGTCGTGGTGTGCGGCGTGCTTGTGGGCTGGAAGGGGACGGTTCCCGCAACGGCGACCGTGCCATACGGCGTGAAGGTGATCGCGGATGGCGCGCTTGCGGGAGCCGCGAACCTCGCGACGCTCTATCTGCCCGATTCGCTCGTCTCCATCGGCGCGGGCGCGTTCAAGGACTGCACGAAGCTCGACGACGTGTTCGGGCTTGAAGACGGCGTGACCGTTGCGGACAACGCCTTCGAAGGCACGCTCCGCAACACCTTCCGCTTTACGTGGTCTGGCCTGGTCGTGACCGGCTTCAAGGGTCCGCTCCCTGCCGCGCTCGTCATACCCGCCAACGCCACCGGCATTGGCGTGAATGCGTTCAAGGGGCAGACGACGATTACCTCGCTGACAATCGAGGGCGAGAACGCCGTCAACGTCGGCGCAGGCGCGTTTGAGGGATGCACGGCGCTCGCGACGGCCACCATCGGCGGCGGCGCGACAATTGCCGCGACTTCGTTCAAGGGCTGCGCGGCGCTGACGAATCTCACCGTCGGCGGTTCGGCCACAATCGCCGCCGAATCGTTCAAGAATTTCGCGGCGCTGAAGACCGTTTCCATCGGTGGCGACGCAACAATCGGCGCGTCGGGGTTCGCGGGCTGCACGGCGCTTAATACTTTCACGGCCGGCGGTGGCGCAACGGTCGGCGCGTCCGCGTTTGAGGGCTGCACGACCCTTGAGACTTTCACGGCCGGCGACACCGTTTCCATCGCCACGAATGCCTTCAAGGGTTGCGTCGCGCTTGCCACCGCAGACTTCGGGAAAGTTTCCGCACTTGGCGAGAGTGCGTTCGAGGGCTGCTCGTCGCTCGCATCGCTTGAGCTGGCGGAGGGCATCGAGGAGATCGGTGCGGCGTCGTTCAAGGGCTGCGCCTCGCTTAAGGCGATCGATCTCCCGGCGTCCGTCACGACGATCGGCGTGTCCGCCTTCGAGGGATGCTCGAAGCTGGCGACCGTCACGGGCGGCGAGAACGTGCGCGTTATCCGCACGGACGCCTTTGCCGGAACGGCGTGGTACGACGCGGCCCCTGCGGAGGGCTTCGAGGAAGTCTCGCTCGGCCACGTGCTCTTGCGCGTGAAGGGCGATGTCCCCGCCTCTTACGAGATCTCGTCGAACGTCTGGACGGTCGCGAACGGCGCGTTCGCTGGCGTCACCACGCTCACCGAACTCTATATCGGCACGGAGGTGGTCTCGCTCTGGGATCGCGCGTTTGCGGGTTGCACCTCGCTCGGCAGCGTGACCATTCCGAGCGGCTGCCGCGAGTTCGGCGACTACCTCTTCGACGGCTGCACGTCGCTCACCAACGTCTTCTTCCGCGGCCACGCACCGACGAACGACGTGCCGCACCTCT
The DNA here is from genome assembly GCA_902802945.1 of uncultured bacterium. Taxonomy (GTDB): domain Bacteria; phylum Verrucomicrobiota; class Kiritimatiellia; order RFP12; family UBA1067; genus RUG572. Next base: position 27,207 of record CADCOC010000002.1, read on the forward strand.
TCGCGGGCACGCCCGAGACGCTGAAGGTCCGCATCAAGGAAGGAAGCCGCGGATGGGTATATCCCGGCGCCGATTCCGACTACCGTCCCGCCCGCTGGCCATACCAGACGGCGGATGGTAGAAGGTGGCAGCGTGTCGCGGACGACCTGAACCGCGCCGTTTACGAGCCGGACGACGAGCCCGGTGTCATTCGTAGTGTCATCGTCGACGGCATCATCACGAACGACACGATATGGGTCGGCGGCAGGGTGTACGAGATTCAGCGCAGTTGCTCTGTCAAAGGGAACGCGACGCTGACGGTCGAGGCCGGCGCAATCGTAAAGTTGCCGTTTGGGAGAGTTTACGCCTATGACCCAAGAGGGTTGAACGTCTATGATTCGGGCTCGCTTGTGGTCAACGGCACGCTCGCCAATCCCGTGGTGTTCACATCGATCCGCGACGACTCGTGGGGCGGCGACACGAACGGCGACGGCAACCGCTCCGAACCGTATCCCAGCGAATGCGGGGGCGTGTATGTTTATTCACGGGATGCAACTGTTCACGCGACCTACGCGAAGTTCCTGTATGGGCAAGCCGTAAACACCTTTAGCGCTACAGCGTGTCTGATGAGCTATGGCCGGACCAACACCCTTTACGGTTGCGAGTTCAGCCATTCGGCGATGGACGGATATTTCGGCTGCGGACGGTTGGAGAATTGCGTCTTTACCGACTGCGACCGCGGACTTGTCTCTGTGGATAGGGGTGTTGTGGCCGTGAACTGCGTCGCATACGGCAACCGTATCGGTTTCTTCTCGCACACGTCGTACATGTACATAACGAACTGCATTTCCGCGTTCAACTCGGAATACGGCATCTCGGGCGACGGTAGCGCCGTCTTTTCCACGCGGAGCTGCCTCTGGACTCCCGGCGGCGAGAACACACGTTATAAGAATGGCGGGAAATCGTGGAACACCTACAACGTCGACAACATCGAGGCCGATCCGCTCTTCCTCGACGCGGAGAACGGGGACTTCCGGATTTCCGCGAGTTCGCCATGCGTGGACGCGGCCTGGGGCGACGTGGCGCCGGAGTATGACTACTACGAGCAGCCGCGCATGGATGTGAGGTTCGTCGAGAACACGGGCAAGCCGAACGCGGAGGGAATCTATCCCGACATCGGCATCTACGAGGTGCCGGGCACGACGGAGCGTCCCGTGATGAATCTTGAGGTGGAGAGCGTGTCGTTCACGCCCGCGACGGTTGCGCCGGGCGAGACGCTGGCCGTCACCTACACGATGAAGAACGCGGGAGACGCGGCGGCGACGGGGTCGATCCGCGACGTGGTGCGCATCAAGTCCGCCGCGAACGGCGGCACGATGGTGGCTGGCACGGTGACGCAGAACTACAGCCTTGAAACGAACGCCGTCGCCACGTTCACCGCGCGCGTAACGATGCCCGCCGCTCCGGCCGGCAACTGGTACGTGGGCATCGACGTGAACCCGAACCGCGACGTGTTCGAGCAGAACCTCCAGAGGAATTCGATGTGGACGGAAAATACGGTCGAGGTGACGCTGCCGGGTCTGACCACTTCGTCCTCGACAAGCGTGACCATCCCGGCCGGAACGACGAAGGGGTGGGCGTTGATCGATCTGCCGGCCGAGGGCGGCGTGGTGACGGTCACGGGCGCGAACGCGGCGGCGATCCGGGCGATGGTCGCGAACGGACACATGCCGACGGTGGTGATGAACGACGCGGCGTCCTTCGCGCAGGGCACGACAACGGCCGTGCTCGTGGTGCCGGCGCGCGCGGCGGGCGAGACGATGTACCTTGCCGTCGAGAACACGGGGATTTCGTCCGCGACGGTGACGGTCAAGGTCGAGAAGCTGACGACGCAGCTGTGGTCGGTCTATCCCGAGATTGCGGCGAACGTGGGCGACATGGGCTTCACGTTCACGGGCGCGGGGCTGACGGCGACGAGCGACATCCGTCTCGGCGGCATCAAGGCCAAGAGCGTGACGGTCGTAGACTCCGCGAACGTGTACGCTGTCTTCGACATCCACAACATCGCGGCAGACCGGTACTACGACGTGACGGCGGACGGCAAGACGCTCCGCGACGCGGTGTACATCAACAAGGTGGCGAAGGGGCCGATCCTCGAAGCGAAGCTGGAACTGCCGGAGCGCACGCGCGACAACCGCATCTATACGGGCTACGTGGTCTATGAGAACACGGGCGACACGCAGATGAACGTGCCGATGTTCATCGTGAAGCGCGGCAAGGGCGACACGACGACGATGCTGGGGGCGTACGACGCGGAGACGCTGACCTCCAACGCCGTCGTCGTGGCGGGCATCGGCTCGACGCATCCGGCGGGCATCCTGAAGCCGGGCGACACGGGCCGCCTGCCGTTCAAGTTCAAGCCGGTGGGCGACTACAATCTCTCGCTCAGGAAGTGGGTCAAGACGAAGGACGACGTGGCGGCGATGGCCACGCGCCTCAACCTCCGCGGCCGCACCGTCTGGAACGGTGACGACATCTACTACTCGGCGCTCAACGTGCGCAACGGCACCCCCGTGGCGGGCGTCAGCGGATGGTGTCTCGACTCGCGCACCCGCGAGCCGCTGGAGGGAATCGCGCTCGTATTGGTGGCGACGAACACCGAGGCGTCGGCGGGAACCGCCAATAGGCGCGCATTCAGCACAACGACCGACGCAAACGGATACTTCCAGTTCGGTCTGCTGCCGGACGGACTCTACGGCTTCACGGCGTCCGGCAGGGCGCGGGTGGTTTCCACGGCGACCGTCGAGGTCTCTGGCCAGAAGGATGTCAACGGCGTCGAAGTCCTGGCGTTGCCGCCGACGAGGATACACGGCTACGTCGTCGGCTCCGACGGCACCCCGGTGCAGTACGGGCATGTCGTGCTGCGCGAAGGGGACATGATGATAGGCGAGACGACCGAGACGGACGGCTTCGGCGCGTATTCGTTCGAGGGCATCGGCGACGGCACATACGACGTCCTGGCCGAGGCGATCGGCGTGTACGGTGCGGCGATAAAGACGAACGTCGCGGTGAACGTGACGAACGTCGACGTCAGAGTCGACCTCGAAATGCCGGCGCTCGCGAGCATTGCGGGCACGGTGACGCCCGGCGGCGCTCCCGTGGACGGCGGTATCGTGTCGGTGCTGTCGCTGGCGGACGGTGAGACGACGACCGTCGGGGTCGACACGAACGGCACGTATTCCGCAGACGGCGTCACGCCGGGCGAATGCGAAGTGAAATACTCCGGTGGCGGAAAGTTCTCGCGCATCGCGCTGACGGTCGCGGCCGGCGAGAACAAGCTCGACATCGCCGCGCAGGCCGCGCCGATCTTCGGGGCGACGTCCGCCAGGGCGTTCGTGGAGGCGGGCGCGTCCTTCGAGGCGACGTTCTGCGTCCGCGAGCCGTCGACGAACGACGTGTCCTACGCCTGGGACTTCGGCGACGGAAGCGCAACCGTCGTCACCGCCGCCCCTGTCGTGTCGCATGAATTCACCAGGACGGCGGATGAGAACCGGTTCACGGTCAAGCTGACCGTCACGAGGGCCGACGGGACGAGCGAGATATGCGTGGTGCGCGAGGCGTTCAGCCTGCTGGCGCCGATCGAGACGGAATACCAGGACAACGCGATCATCCTCTCGGTGGCGAACCGCCACAACGCGGGGACGCTGGAGTTCGTGGACTTCGACCCGAACGGCGCGGCCGAGGGCACTGTCATGCGGCTCAAGGGCGAGGCGGCGATTCCGCTCGACGGAGCTGTCGTGATGGTCGGCTACATAGACGAGAAGACCGGCGACGTCACGAGCGGCATCCGCAGGATCGTCTCGCACACGACCGGTACCGACGGGGTGGTCACGTGCACGACGGAGGGCGAAGGGCTCAGTGCCGTGTTCAAGCAGATCGGAGTCAGCACGTCCGACGCCTTGGAGGTGACGCCGGAGGAGGAACAGGAGTCCGTGGCGTTCAAGGTCAAGTACGCGAATAAATTTAAAGGCGCCATCAGCGACGCCGCGGCGGCGGCGGTAAGCGGACTGGGCGAGCTCGCGAAGAAGACCGCTTCGCATCTCAACAAGGGCGGAAAGCTGATCGGTGATGTCAACCTGTCGCTCGGGTGCAAGGTCGGAGAAGACTGCCTTGCGGGGCGTTTCTCGACGGAAACCGCGAAGATCGAGCGCGAAATCACAGTCCCGACATACGACGAGCCGGACAGCTTCTACAATATGTACAGCGGCAACGAGTGGGTGCCCTACCGCACGAAGATATACACCAACAACGTGTGGCGCTTCACGTACACGATGCATGTGGACGTCACGCCGTATCTCCAGGCCAACGGATCGTTTGGGGTGGGTCTCGAGAAGAGGACGGACAAGTGCGAACTGGACCTTTCCAAGTACCTGAAGAAGAAAAAGGATAAGAATAAGAAGGAAGAAGTCCAAGAGGTCGACGCCGGACCGGAGGTGCCGATAGTGATCGCGGGGGTCCCCATCGCGAAGTTACGCCCGGTGCTGCAGTTCCGTCCGTATCTCTTCGGCGGCGTCAACGGTGCGGCGCGGATGAACCTGAGGTTCCACGGCGACCTCGCGTTCACCATTTCGGTCGAGAACGACATAAGGATGCCGACGGCCTCCTGCGCGGCGCCTGGATTCAAGATCGACAAGTGGATCGAGAACGTCTCGGACGAGTTCTCCGGGTCGTTCGAGGGCGGCGTTGGGGTCGTGCTGGCGTTGAAGTTCACGATGGCGCAGTTCGTGGACGTCCTGACCGGCCTCGAGGCTGCCGCACAGTTCAAGGTCGAGAAGAAGTCGAAGGAGCCGCTTATGTTCGAGATGGGCGCTTCGCTGAACTACATCCTCGAGGCGACGCTCCTCGACCACGAGTTCTTCAAGAAGTTCCTGTCGAGGATCACGATCACGAAATTCTCCGGAACGATCTACAACATTTTCCGCTACAGGTGGTACGCGCCGAGGCCTGGATTCCTGTGGGAGCAGGAGACCGGCAACGAGAACGACGGCTACGTCGTCCGGTTCGAGGACTGGACCGAGCCCGCATACTCCGCCTGGCTCGACAGCGGCTGGAGCGACGGGCTGGCGAAGACGATAAACAAGGTGACGTCGTTCGTAGGCATGTCCAAGCGTGTCTCGCGCGAAAGGTGGTCAGTCAAGGAATACCCGTTCAAGGAGCTGAAGTGGATGTACGGCGACGAGAAGTCGCTGTTCTCGCGCTGGACGCCCCGCTACGATCCCGGCGGCCAGCACTGGCACAACTATCCCAAGGCCGGTAAGTACACGGTGCAGCTCGCGCCGTATTCCGACTTCGGCACGTGGCTCCTGACCAGCTCCTGCGAAGAGACGATCACGCTCAAGGAGATGGAGGAAGAAGAAGAAAAGGAAGAAGAGAAGGAAGGGGAAAGGAAGTCCGAGGTGGTGGACGAGAAGGGTGACAGAACCCAGAAATCGGTTGACCCGAACGAGGTGGTCGGACCCGAGGGCGAGGGTGCGAACCGCAGCGTGAAGCCGGGCGACTGGATGAACTACACCGTATACTTCGAGAACAAGGCGGATGCGGACGCCGCCGCGCAGGAGGTGTTCGTGGACAGCCAGCTCAGCCAATACCTCGACTGGAGCACGTTCGAGATGGGCACGGTCTCCATCGCCGGGCAGATCGACAACGGACTCGACGGCCTGAACGCCTACGACCTGATCGCGTTGGGGTCTGCCTCGAGCGAGATGGAGCAGACGAACGGCCTGTACAGGGTGCGCACTGAAGTCCAGTTCGACGCCGCGACCGGCGCCGCAACCTGGTACATGCGCATAGTCGATCCGTCCAAGACCGACGGAGAGCAGTGGCCGGACGATCCTGACGCGGGCATCCTCAGTCCGAACGTGACGGTGCCGGAAGGCGAGGGCTACATCACCTACCGCGTGCGGGTGCGCGAGGACGCACCGGGGAACGTGAGGATCGACAACTCCGCGAACATCGTGTTCGACTACAACGCCCCGATCGTCACGGACCCGGCGTGGTGGAACACGGTGTTCGAGATGGCGACGGTGCCCATGACGTCGGACGGCGTGACTACGAATCTCCGGTTCGTGGTCGGCGAGCCCTACGGCGAATTGCCGACGCCCGCGCCGCGCGACGGCTGGACGTTCGAGGGGTGGTTCACGGGGCCGAACGGCACGGGACGCCGCGTGACGGCCGAGACCATCGTCCAATCCGGCGACCATCTCTATGCATACTGGAAGGCGGTCTGTCGCCTCTACGGCGAGTTGACGGGGGCGGCGCCGACGACAGCGGCAAGCGAGTACTACGGCTACGTCGTGAACACGAACGGAAACGTGATCATGGGCACGATCCAGGTGAAGGTGGGCAAGCCCAACAAGAAGACCGGTCTCGCCGCCGTGAAGGCGACGCTGATCGGGACGGACGGCAAGAAGAAGACCCTCAAGGCGGCCGAGAAGGGCAAGGCCAAGATCGAGGGCGACGGCCCGACCACGATCCCGCTCGCAGGCGGAGACGCCTGCGAAGTGATCCTCGGCGCGAAGGGCATGGGCGGCACGTATGGCGCGTATGTCATCTACGGCGCGCGGAACGTGTTCGCGTCGAAGGACGCGGCGGACAAGTCCGTGGCGGCGGCGGCACTCGCCAAGTGGAAGGGACCGGTGAACTTGGCGTGGCGGCCGGACGCGACGGAGCGCGTCCCTCCCTATCATACGCTGTCGGTGACCATCGCCGCGAAGGGCAAGGCGAAGGTGGCCGGGACGCTTGCGGACGGCACGAAGGTGAGCGCGAAGGGGCAGCTGATCGTGGGAGAGGAATGGGGCTGCGTGCCGGTGGTGGTCTCGAAGAAGGCAAAGCTTGCGTTCAACGTGTGGCTGCCGGTGGCCGCGACAAGCGCGGCCCTCCCGGTAGTGGTTGGGCTTGGCGAGGACGTGAGGGTCGGGAAGCCGGGGACGTTGAAGGCGGAGGCGACGTTCAAGCTGGGTGGCGAGATGGGCGACGCCAAGTACGGGGCCTACTTGCCGGATGGCGTGCCGGTGACGGGCGGCGCGAAGTGGAAGCTGCCGAAGGCGGGCAAGGTGCAGCTCGCCAAGGACGGCACCGTGGACGCGGCGAAGGCGGGCGAGAATCCGTCCGCGCTGAAGCTCACGTACAAGGCGAAGGACGGTTCGTTCAAGGGCTCGTTCAAGGCGTACGCGGATGTGGGCGGCAAGCCGAAGGGCACGACCGTGAAAGTGACGGGCGTGCTGGTCAACGGTGTCGGCTACGGCGCGGCCACGGTCAAGAAGTCCGGCGGAGTGGCGGTGATGGTGGAGTAGGTTGCGCGCTAATGTTTCCACGCGAGTGGCGCATTGCCAGAGGGGGCGGGATATGGTAGAATATGGGACGTGAATTTGCATCCCATAGTTGAGCGCCTGCTTGAGAAGCGGGGAATATGCGCGGAAGAGCGAGAGGAGTTCCTCGATCCGTCTCTTGCGCGTCTGGTGCGCGTGGACGCGCTGCCGGGCGTGCGGGAGGCTGCGGAGGTCATTCTGCCGTTCGTGCGCGACGGACGCAAGATCGTGGTGTACGGCGACTACGACTGCGACGGCGTGTGCGCGAGCGCGATCCTCGTCTCGGCCCTGCGTCGCCTCGGCGCAGTGGCGGAAGCATTCGTCCCCGACCGTTTCAAAGAGGGCTACGGCCTCACCGCCGCGGCGATCGGACGCCTTTTCTCCGAACACCCCGACGTGGGGCTTGTGGTGACGGTGGACAACGGAATTTCCTCCGTGCGCGAGATTGCCGACATCAAGGCGCGCGGCGTGTCGGTGGTCGTGACCGACCACCACCTGCCTGGTCCTGACCTACCCGCCGCCGACGCGCTCGTAAATCCCCGCGTGGCCGCCGCGCCGGGCTGTGCGGACCTCTGCGGCGCCGGCGTGGCGTTCTTCCTCGCCGGAGCGCTTGTGCAGGCCGCCCAGGCGGCAGGCCTTTATAGCGGCGGAAAGTTCGCCGCGCCGCTGCTCGTCCTGGCGGGACTTGCCACGGTGGCGGACATCATGCCGCTCCGGGGACAGAACCGCATCCTCGTGGCGCAGTCGCTCGCGAACTTTTGGCGGTGCGCCCCACTCGGATTGAAGGAGCTCATGCGCTCCGCGTCCCGCGTGGCCTCATCGACGCCCAACGCCCGCGACTACGGGTTCCTCCTCTCGCCGCGCATCAACGCGACGGGGCGTCTGGAGAGCGCCGCGCTCGCCTACAACCTCCTCATGGAGCAGGATCGCGAGGTAGCGCGGAACCTCGCCGTGCGCGTGAACGGCATAAATGGACGCCGTCAGACGGAGGAGCGAGAGCTCGCGTTTGCGTTGCAGAACCAGATCGCATCCGGTCGCCCTGCCTGCGTGGCGCGCCTTGAGACGGGCAACACGGGCGTCGTCGGCATAGTCGCGGCGCGCCTGATGGAGCGGCTAGGCGTGCCGGTGGCCGTGGCGGTGGGCGATACGGGCAGCGTGCGCGCCCCCGACGGGTACAACGTGCGCGACGCGCTCGCGGCGGCGACCGACGCGCTGGACCGGTTCGGCGGCCATGCGGCGGCCGGCGGGTTCACGGTGAAGGAAGGCCGTTTCGAGGATTTCCGCCGACTCTTCACCGAGGCGTGCGCCGCGCAGTATGCGGAGTCACGCGAGACCATAGAACGCGCCAAGGCAGTGGAGCCAGACCTCTGGCTGGAGCCGGGCGACATCACGATGGAGCTTCTCGACGCGTTGAACGTGCTTGAGCCGTTCGGCGAGGGCAACCCGGAGCCAGTGTTCGGGCTGCAAGGCGTGCGATTCTCGGACGCAAGGCCGATAGGCGCGGAGGGACAGCATGCCACCTTCGCGTTCGTAAACAAGGCGATTCCGCGAGCCGTCTGGTGGAACCACGGGATTGACGTGGAGGCAATCCGCGCGCACGACGTTCCGCGCGACGTGCTGTTCACGCTGATGGAGTCCGATTTCGGCGGCGATTCACATCTGGAGCTGAAATTGCTTGCTGTGCGCGTCCACGGGCAATGATTTTACAAAATCAGAACAGAAGGGCATGGGAAATGAGAACGAAATTCGTAAGACCGGAAATCGGCTCCGGCGGGGACGGGCACACGTTCCCGGGCGCGGCATATCCGTTCGGGCTTGTGCAGCCGTCTCCCGACACCGGACGCGAGGGATACCGCTACTGCGCCGGATACCGCTACGAGGACGACCGCATCCTCGGTTTCTCGCAGACGCATCTGAGCGGCACGGGATGCGGCGACCTCGGCGACGTGCGGATCATGCCGTTCGCGGGCGAGCCGTCGCCAGGAGTTTCATCCGCGTTCCGCAAGGAGACGCAGACCTGCGCTCCCGGCTACTACGCTGTCACTCTTGACGACTGCGACGTGCGCGTGGAGGCGACTGCCGCCGCGCACACTGCGGTCTACCGTTTCACGGGTGCGGGGTCGAAGGCGATGCGGCTTCTCCTCGACTGCCAGTGGGGCATCGGCGGGAAGGTGCTCGCGAAGACGATTCTTTCAAGCGACGTGCGTGCGCAGGGAAGGCGGATCGTATCCGGCACCAACGTGCGCAAGCATTGGGTAGAGAGACGCTATTCGTTCGTCATCGAGTGTAACCGCGATTTCGAAGAACCCATAACGCTAGAACCGCTCTCGCCTGATGAGAAGGCACCGCGAATGGTGCTTCAGTTTGTCGCTGGCGACGAGCCTCTGGTCATCAAGATTGGGTATTCGCTGGTGGATGAGGATGGTGCGCGACGCAACATGGACGCGGAGTGTCCGGGATTCGACTTCGATGCGGTGCGCGCGGCGGCGGATGTCGAATGGGAGCGACAGCTCGCGCGCATGGATGCCGAGGGAACGGACGACGAGAAGACGAACTTCTACTCCGCGCTCTACCGTCTGCTCATCCAGCCTGCCAACATAGCGGACGTGGACGGACGCTATCGCGGCGCGGACGGCGAGGTACATGTCGCGCCGGGCGGGCGCTATTATTCGACGCTTTCGCTCTGGGACACGTTCCGCGCGGCACATCCGCTCCACACGCTGATCTCCTCCGAGATGGGGGATGATTTCGTCGAGACGATGCTCGAGCACCAGAAAGCGGCCGGTTTTCTCCCGATATGGACGCTCATGGGGCGTGACAACCAGTGCATGATCGGTACGCATTCGGTGCCGGTCATTGTCGACTGGTTCCTGAAGACAGAGGCGATCTCGCGTCCCACCGCACCCGGCGGGGCGGACGCCGCGTCGCGTCATGCGCGCGACCGCGCGTTCTGGGAGGCGGCGTTCGCGGCGATAAAGGACTCGCTCACCAACCTTCACAAGGGACGCATCCTCGAGGACTGGCCAGCCCTCGACAAGTACGGGTACTACCCGAACGACATTGTGACGAGCGAATCCGTCTCGCGTCTCCTCGAGTGCTGCTACGACGACTGGTGCGCGGCGCGGATGGCGGAGCGTCTCGGTTTCGCGGACGACGCGGCTTTCTTCCTGAAGCGTTCGCGCAACTGGCGGAACGTGGTTGATCCCGAGACGCATTTCGTGCGCGGACGCGACACCAAGGGAAACTGGACTACGCCGTTCAACCCGCTTGCGCTCGGACGCAACGCCGGGACGGGAAGCGATTTCACGGAGGGGAATGCCTGGCAGTGGACGTGGCATGTCCTGCACGAGCCCGAGGCGCTCATTGAGGCTGTCGGAGGTAAGGACGTCGCCGGCGAACGGCTTTGCCGCCTCTTCACGCTTGAGGCCGACGAGTCCGAGACCGGCACGTGCGACGACGTGACGGGGCTCATGGGACAGTACTGCCACGGCAACGAGCCGAGCCACCACGTCATCTATCTTCTGCGGTATGCCGACCGCACGGCGCGTCAGGCGGAACTCGTGAGGGATGTCTTTGAGAAGTTCTACGTCAACAGACCCGACGGGCTCTGCGGCAACGACGACTGCGGACAGATGAGCGCCTGGTATCTCTTCTCCGCGATGGGTTTCTATCCGATGAACCCCGCGAGCGGCGAGTACGTGCTTGGCGCGCCGCAGCTGCCGAAGGTGGTGATGCGGGTGACGAGAGACGAGGGACGCGAGACGAGCTGTGGCGTGAAGACCTTCACAGTCATTGCAAAGAACCTTTCGGCAGAAAACAAATACGTCAAGTCGGTCACGCTCAACGGTGTGCCGCTGGAAGGATTCACCATCCGCCACGAGGATATCCTGAATGGCGGCGAGCTGGTGTTCGAGATGAAAAGCTAGTTCCCCGCATGGCGAACGAAGGCATGGATTTGCAACCCGTTTGAGAAAAGTAGGACATGCTGCTCTTGACTTTGAAACGGAGGGTATTGTAGAATATTCGGCGCAGGGGCGAGTGGTGCCCGTGCGCGGAAGAACTGTGAAATTATGGTTAAAGGACAATCGAAAAGGACATACAAAATGAACAAAACGATTCTGTCGCTCGCGGTAGTTCTTACATCGGCGTGCTCGGGGTTTGCGGCGTTTCGTCCGCCCGCCGTGCCGCTCGTATCATGCGACCCGTTCTTCAGCGTGTGGAGCGCGGCGGATACGCTCACGGAGAAGGAGACGACCCACTGGGCCGGCGCGAAACAGCCGATCTCCATCACCCTCACTGCCGATGGCAAGACGTGGCGTCTCTGCGGCCTCGAGCCGCAATCTATTCCAGCGTTGCCACAGACGGGCGTGAAAGTGATGCCGCTCCAAACCCGCTATGCCTTCGCTGGCAACGGCCTAAGAGTTTCGCTAGTATTCTCGACGGCGAAATTGACCGATGACTTGGATGTATTTTCGCGCCCGGTCACCTACGTGACCGCCTACGTGGAGGGCGCGAAGGAGTGGAAGCTCAGCGCCACGATTTCGCCCGCGCTCGCGACGAACAACGACAAGGCGCAGATGGTCACCAACCGTTGCACAGTGGCGGGGCTGCCTGCAATCTCGATCGGACGGAAGGAGCAGCGTCCGCTTGCCTACAGCGGTGACCGCGTGCGCTGCGACTGGGGTTATGCGTGGCTCGTGGGCCCGAGCAAGGTGGCCGCGACAAGCGCGGCCCTCCCGCAGAGTGGCGGGGATGGCGTGGTTGAGGAATCGCATTTCCTCCTCGCCTACGACGACGTGAAGGCGATCCAGTTCTTTGGCGACGATCTCCCCGCGTGGTGGCGTCGCGACGGACTTTCCTTCACGGCTATGCTGGAGAAAGCCGAGGCGGAACGCGCCGCGCTCCTGAAGAAAATGGATGCGTTCGATGCAGAACTTTACGCCGATCTCGTAAAGGTCGGCGGCGAGAAGTACGCGGCGCTCGCGAGCCTCGCCTACCGCCAGACGTTCGCCGCGTGCAAGCTCGCGGCGGACCGCAACAACCAGCCGCTCTACTTCTCGAAGGAACAGGACTCCAACGGCTGCATCGGGACGGTGGATATCCTCTATCCGCAGTCGCCGCAGATGCTGTTTGTCAGTCCTACGCTCATGCGTGCCATGCTCGCGCCTGTGCTCGTCTACGCCTCCCATTCGCGCTGGCCGTGGCCGTTTGCGCCGCATGACCTCGGGCAGTACCCCCTCGCCAACCAACAGCGCTACGGTGGCGGCGAGAAGGGGAAGAGGGAATCGCTGCTGATGCCCGTGGAGGAGAGCGGTAACATGATCATCTGCCTCGCGGCACTCGCGCAGATCGAAGGCACGGCCGAGTTCGCGTCGTACTGGTGGCCCACCGTCACGAAGTGGGCGGAGTACCTCGCGAAGTTCGGCTTCGATCCCGGCAACCAGCTCTGCACGGACGACTTTGCGGGACACCTCGCACACAACGCGAACCTCGCCGCGAAGTCCATCGTGGCCCTCGCCTGCTACGCCCGCCTCGCGGAGGCGCTCGGCTACTTCGACGTCGCCGCGAAGTACGCCAAGATGGCGAAGGACATGGTGCCGAAGTGGATGGAGGCCGCAAAGGGCGGCGCGGAGGGCGCGTACCGTCTCGCCTACGACCGTCCCGGCACATGGTCGATGAAGTACAACCTCGTGTGGGACCGCGTGCTCGGCCTCGGGCTCTTCCCGCAGTCCGTGTTCGACGCGGAGGCCAACGCCTACTGCCGTCTCGCACGCCCCTTCGGTCTGCCGCTCGACAACCGCAAGCTCTGGACGAAAACCGACTGGGAGCTCTGGTGCGCCGCGTTCACCGACCGCCGCGAGTGTTTCGACGCCATCGTCGACCGCGTCTATCGCTTCGCCAACGAGACGCCGAGCCGCGTGGCGTTCTCCGACTGGTACTGGACCCACAACTCGAAGTACGTCCACTTCATCGGGCGCAGCGTGATCGGCGGCGTGTTCATGCCGATGCTTCGCAGCGGGGCGATGTGGAAGAAGTACGCCTCGCGCGACAAGGCAAAGACAGGTGTCTATGCCCCGCTCAAGGAGCGGGCAAGGTGCAAGATCATCGCCCCGGAAGGGCGTATGTCGGCGGACATCAAATGGAAGTACACCTTCACGAAGCCGCCGGCGGGATGGGAGCAGCCGGGATTCGACGATTCCGGGTGGCAGACCGGCGCGGGCGGATTCGGATTGGCCGGCACGCCGGGCGCAAGCGTCCGCACGAAGTGGGACACGAAGAACATCTGGTTGCGCCGCCATGTGTCGCTTGACGCCGTGCCTGCCGAGCCGTTCCTTTCAATCCACCACGACGACGACACGAAGGTGTGGTTCAACGGCGTGCTGGCCGGAGACTTCCATTGCTACTCGTGCGACTACGAGCCGCAGAATGTGTCCGCTGCCGCCGTAAAGGTGCTCAAGCCCGGCGACAACGTGATCGCCTCGACCACGTACCAGGACTACGGCGGACAGTACATCGACTACGGTCTTGCGGCGTCCAACGACGAAGAGGACGCCTTCAACCTCGCGTCGTTCAACATCCGCTGTCCGAGTCCGTCGGATACGGAAAACAATTTCTGGTCCAACCGCTTCCCGTACGTCGTCCAGGTGATCAACAACCGTCGTTTCGACATCGTGGGCATGCAGGAGCTCGCGCCCAAGCAGAGGAAATACCTCGACGAGGCGTTGGGCGATGGCTGGGGACGTATTGGCATCGGGCGTCTGCCGGATGACAAGGGCGAGTCGATGACCATCTACTATCGCAAGGACCGGTTCGAGTGCCTGGACACAGACACCTTCTGGCTCTCCGAGACGCCGCGCGAGCCTGGGTCGGAGTCGTGGAACACGGCCTGCCCGCGCATCTGCACGTGGGGCCTTTTCCGCGACAAGCGCACGGGCCGGAAGTTCCGCTACTACAACACGCACCTCGACCACATCAGTAACGAGGCGCGCGTGAAGGGCATGAGAATTATCCTATCGGAAATGCGCCGCCTCTCGCAGGGCGAGACCGTCTTCCTCACCGGCGACATGAACGCGCACTACAAGCACGTCCCGGCGGAAGACCGTGCACGTCTCGAGGCGGGCGGCGGACCCGTCATCGACGATCCCGAGACGATTGGTGGCCCGATTGCCGCCGCGCTGCACACGCTCTACGACACGCGCCTCATGAGCGAGACGCCGCACGAAGGACCGCTCTTCACGTTCAGCGGGTACAGGCCGCGCAACGTCTGCCTCATCGACTTCATCTTCGCGACGGGCAACGTGCGCGTGCTGCGCCACGTCACGTGCAACGAGCGTCCAGACGGCATCCACCCGAGCGACCACGACGCCGTGATGGCGCGGATGGTGATCAAATGAGTTTGAAAAGGAGAAACAAATGAAGAATGCAGTTCTAGCATTGACGGCGGCTGTTTCCACATTGTGCGCCACGGCAACGGAGTATGACGTGACTCGCTACGGCGCGAAGCCGGACGGCGCGACGGACAACACCGCCGCCATCCAGAAGGCGATCGACGACTGCGCCGCGAAGGGCGGCGGACGCGTCCTCGTGCCCGGCGGCGGCAAGTACGTGACCTACACCCTCAACCTCAAGAACAACGTGGAGCTGCACGTCGACCGCGGCGCGACGCTCCTCGGCGGCGAGGATCCGTTCAAGTACCCCGTGTTCGAGACAAACGCCGTGTGGAACGCCGAGCGTTCCCCGCGCTTCAACCGCCGCGCGATGTTCTACACAGTCGGGCAGACGAACGTGGCCATCACCGGTTCGGGCACGATCGACGGCAACGCGGAGAAGTTCCATCACGAGGAGAAGCATAACAACTGGACCGGCTACCGCTGGTTCCGCAACAGCCACACGAACATCACGGGACGCTGCGTGTTCTTCGTGGGCTGCCGCGACGTGCGCCTCGACGACGTGCTGATCCTGCATCCCGCCGGGTGGAGCACGTGGTTCCTCGACTGCGACCGCGTGGGCGTGCGCGGCGTGCGCATCGAGGCGGACAGGCGCTTCCCCAACGGTGACGGACTCCACTTCGGCGGCTGTCGTGACGTGGTCGTCTCGGACTGCATCGTCCATTCCCAGGACGACGCGCTCATCCTGCGCACGCACCAGGAGCAGATGAAGAAGCCGCGTCCCTGCGAGCGCGTGGTCGTGAACAACTGCATCCTCAACTCCTACGGCGCGTATGCGATCCGCATCGGCTGGACGGGAGACGGCCCCGTGCGCGACATCACGGTGAACAACATCGTGAGTACGATTTCCCGGGCCGGCGTCGGCTTCACGCTGCCGCCCGAGCCGCCCGCGCCGAAGGAGTACATGGACCCGCCGCGCGGACGCGGACTCGTCCCGCCCCCGCTTTCGGAGCGGCTGCCGTTCTACGCCGAGAACATCCACTTCTCGAACATGACGATATACGGCTCCCGCGCCCCGCTCGACATCTCCATCGGCGACAACCAGCGCGTGGACTACATCAAGAACATCTCCTTCTCGCACTGCCGCTTCAAGTCGCCGAACCTGCCGCGCACCAGGTTCCACGAGCGGAACAACGTCCGCGACTGGTGCTTCAGCGACGTCGTCTTCGAGATCGGCGAGTGACCGCAGCACGACGCGGGGATATTGTGATACGGCATGTCCAAATCTAAAACGGAGACCTGTTGAAAGATGCGGCTTTACCATGGATCTAAATCTGGCTTGACGGGGACGATCGCCCCCGTTAGCCGTGATGTCTGCGACTTCGGACGTGGCTTCTACATGGGCACGGAGAAGACGCAGCCGCTTACGCTCATCTGCCATGGCGAGTCGCCTAAGTTCTACGAGATCGACTATGATCTTGACGGGTTGCGTGTATATCGTTTTGAGGCAAACTTGGACTGGGCCATGTTCGTGGTGTGGAACAGACGGGCGATTCCTGAACGGCTCAAGCCGTATTACGACGAAAAGTTCCTGCCAATAGTGCAATCGAACGACGTGATTGTCGGCAAGATCGCCAATGACCGCATGGTTGTGGTGTTGGACTGGTTCTTTCAGGGATTCATTTCCGACATCGGACTTCTGGAGTCGCTTCAGGCGCTTAACCTCGGCGACCAGTACTGCGCAAAGACGGCGGAGGCTTGTACGCGCGTCAGAATCGTGAACGAAAAGTCGCTTTCGCCCAACGAATGCGAAATGTTGCGCGTCAAATCAGAGAATCAGCGCAAACTCGCCGTAAGGATGGTGGATCGCATCAGGCTCCTCCATCGCCGCGATGGAATGATCTTTCAGGAAATCATCGAGCGAGACACGGGGAGGAAATGGGATGAACCTTGACGTGTTCCAGATGCAGCAATGCGAGAACCAGGGACGGCTCTTCGAGAGCCTTGACCGGCGTCCCGTCGACGCGAAGGCGTTTATCAAGGCGTTCATGAACTCGCGTGCGGCGGCGGGGCTGGACTCGACCTTCGATCATTTCCAGTGGGCTGGCATCGAATACATCTACGAGGATGTCGTGGAGGAGTTCAACCTCCAGCCAGATCCGAACCCGCCGCGCTACAACACCGAGGCGCTTTGGTACGGCGGCTATATCACGCGCTACTGGCACTATCTCACGGGCGAGACGATGAAGGAAATCTACTCCCAGTGCGATGAGAATCTTCTGCTTCAGTGCTACGGTTTCCATTCCGAAGCCAACGAATTGGCCATCGAGGACATCAAGGCGATAGCACAAAACAGGATCGGGGATAATATGGTATAATACTTCCCGGTTTAGAAAGGAATTCTTGCCAATGGCATGTACAACTCTTACATTGAAATTAGAGAACTACAAGGCGATAAGGGATGCCACCATCGCACTTGATGACATCACTGTACTTTCGGGAGTCAATGCATCTGGGAAGAGTACCATTGCTCATGTATTCCACGGTATCATAAACCTCAGCGCAACTTATAATGAATGGGCGATCAGGTCTGCATGGTCAATGCTCGCGCCGCTCGTATGGGAGATAGCAAGTTTGGTTGGAAGGTTGTCCAATGGGAATGGTTATGAAGGAGGTGCGCTGAACAATGCCATCGTTGATGATTTTGATCGCAATCTGCTCGTGCGTCCGTATTCCGATACGATCAAGGCCGTGAGTGATGTTTTGTCCAATATCGGAGACCAGATCGTCGCTCGTAAGGAAGATGAAAGTGCAATAAGGGCTTTTGACGTTTTCCTTAGAAACATCTCTAAGCACAATGAGATATCGGCCGAAAACTATGCCGCACGAGTCAGAAACCTGTTGGGCGAGTCGCAGGCGAAATACGAGGAATTGATTCGCCAACGTGTTTATACGGCATACAATGTTGCTGCTCCTAAGATGCGCGATTGGCTGATGTTTCCCGGGACAATTCGTTTTTCAGAGGGCGATACGGTCGTATATCATACGAAGAAGACCCAAACGAGCAATGCCCAGCCGATGTCGGACTTGAAAGAAATCTACGGCGTAAAGAGGGCAATCTACATTGAGTCGCCGTGGACAAGCATTCCGACACTACAGAAAGACGGGCGGCTTGATATGCACGACGGGTATGTTTATCCTGTCGGGAAATTGAGTAATCAACCGAAAGCTGGATTGTTTGAAGTCTTAGGCGGTAGCTTGAAAAACGAAGATGGACATTGGCAGTATTTGCGTAAAGATGGCTTGCCGCCTATCGACCTTTCAATATGTGCGACCGGCATGAAGGCGCTGTCCATCCTCGAGATTTTGCATGATGGCGGGTATTTGGACGACGACACGCTCTTGATCGTTGACGAGCCAGAAGCCCACTTGCACCCGCAATGGGTATTTGAGTATGCCAAGATTCTCGTGGCTTTGAACCGCAAGTACCAAGTGCGCCTGCTCATTACCAGTCACAATCCCGACATGGTCAACGCCATCAGGACAATAGCAGATGAAGAAGGAGTGGAGGGTTTGCGCTTTTATGTGTCGGAACCCGTCAACGACAGTCCATACGATTTCACCTATCGAGACCTTGGGCGCGATATCGAACCGATCTTCGCGACTTTCAACAAGGCGCTTGATAGCATAGAGTCTTACCGGGGGCGCGCTTGATGCGTATTTTATCGGGACAGGGCGGCAGGATTTTCCTCACGGATGCGATTCACCCAGTATCCAATGAGTGCATTGGGTTGAGGGATGGAATGCAGAAGATGTTTGACGAAGGCATTTCCGCGCTTGACACCAATGAAGACCTCGACGAGACCGTGCGTGCTGTCGCACGGAATGACCTTGAACAGGAACGACCCGCCTGCAATGAAATCGCGGATTCGCTTTATGTGGTCAATGGCGACGCATGGTCGAACCGCATTGACGCCGAGGCCGGCCAGCCCTTTGCCAAATCTGTCGATTTGCTCGTGCCAGTTGAGGAGGACGGCTCTTCGTCTATCCTGTTTGTCGAGGGCAAGTTGGGGCTTGCACCTCGCGAACGGCGAAGCCGGCTGCGAAATCCGCGCTATGCCGATGTGGTAGAGAAATACTGCGCGACAAAATCAAAGGTCTGTCGAGAACATCCCGTCATGCTCTGTCGGACAATGAATCTGATCGTGCCAGCAGCCGTGCGTGAAGTGGCGCGGAACACATTCTCCCGTCGAAACATGACGAATCAAGTTTGCAGCATCATGCCAATTGACGCACGTGGATTCCTTTTCGGAATTGGAGTGCCAACCGTCAACTAAAGAAAGAGGGAAAATTGAAATGAACGGGCGTGCGCGCATCATTCTTCATACTTGTGCTACATGGGTCGAAAATGGTATAATTAAAGCCGTCTGAGGGAAGTGACTGAATGAGCGAAGAGGAAAAGAACAATCTATTCTACGTCTGCTCCCTGATCGAGTATGTGGGGCGCAGGACCGCAGGACGAAGAACCGTCGCGGCGACGTGGTCGCCGCGATGGACGACGCTTGCCTCAAAAACAAGTCGGAGGTGCTGCCGTGAGCACAACTTCCATAACGAATAAGCGCGAATTGGAATTCGCCGTGTTCTGCATTGAAAACGTCGCTGCAGCTTGTGGAAAGTCGTCAGGCGATGTCTATCGGGCGTTGTCCGGTGAGGACGGCATCCTTCATCAATACATCGTGCCGAGTTATGATGTTCTTCACACGCAAGGGAAGGACTACATCGTCAACGACATCCGCGAGGTCATGGCGGAGAGAGGTGTCGTCGTATGATTCTCTACCATGGCGGAGCCGTTGCGATTGCAGCGCCAGATCTCCTACACTCTCGTAGGGCTGTTGACTTTGGCCCTGGATTCTACGTGACGCCCATATATGATCAAGCGAGAAGGTGGAGCGAAAAACGGAAAAGGCGCTTGGGCGCTGCCGTCGTATCGAAGTATGAGTTTGATGAAGACGCTGCCGCAAACCTTAAGATTTTGCGGTTCGATTCATATTCCGAGGCATGGCTTGATTTCATCGTAAAATGCCGCGCGATTGAAGATGATTCTGATTGGGATGTCGTATCCGGAGGCGTTGCCAATGACAAGGTGTTTGACACGCTTGAAGCATTCTTTGATGGCTTCGCAACGAAAGCTCAGACCATTGACAGGTTGCGGATGGAATCGCCAAACATGCAGTATTGCTTTCGAACTCAGGCTGCTTTGGGCATGCTGCATTTCACGGGGAGCGAGCAGATATGACGGCGAACAAGAACCTGCTTCGGATGAAATTCGCCCGTGTGATCGAGGCGTATGCCGCCCGCACTGGCTGTTCGCTTGACGAGGCGCTGGATTGCTTCTATCGCTCGCAGACCTACGAGTTGATGCGTGATGGCATATCAGACATGCATTGCATGAGCGACGAGTATCTCGTAGATGAATTGATTGATGAAAAAAACTTGAAAGGAACGGGAAAATGAAAAAGGCAATTTTGTTTTTTGCCGCGATGGCGGCAACAATGGCGGCACTCACCGCGCACGCCGATAACTGGACCGATCCCTCAACGGGCATCACGTGGACGTACACGGTCAGCAGTGGCAATGCGTCGTTGGGACGTGGGTGGGATTCTCCCGCCGTACCAACCACAACAACTGGCGCATTGACCATCCCATCCACAATCAACGGCCATTCCGTGACTAGCATAGGGGAACGTGCGTTCTCTAGTTGCAGTGGGCTTACGAGCGTGATGATACCCGACAGCGTGACGAGCATCGGGCCTTCTGCGTTCCGCAATTGCAGCGGTCTTACGAACATGACGATACCTGACTCGGTGACGAGCATCGGGGATGGGGCGTTCGATTGTAGTGGATTGACGAATGTTACGATACCTGACGGCGTGACGAGCATTGGTAATGAAGCGTTCTTCTATTGCAGCGGTCTTACAAGCGTGACGATACCGGACAGCGTGACGAGCATCGGGTATCGGGCATTTTCCTACTGTAGCGGGCTTCTGTCTTTTACTGTCGGCGATGGCAATGTAAACTACAAGTCGGTAAACGGCTTGTTGTTGTCTAAGGATGACAAGACGCTTATTGCAGGCGTAAATGGCGACGTGATGATACCGGATGGCGTGACGAGTATAGATGATGCGGCGTTTAGCGATCGTAGCGGGCTTACGAGCGTGACGATACCGAACAGTGTGACAAACATCGGGTATTCTGCGTTCTCCAGCTGCAGCGGTCTTACGAGCGTGACGATACCTGACTGCGTGACGAACATCGGTAATGAAGCGTTCAGGGGTTGCAGTGGGCTTAAGAGTGTGAAGATCGGCAACGGCGTTATGAGCATCGGGATTAATGCGTTCTACAATTGCAGCGGACTTACGAGCGTGACATTCCTTGGACATCCTCCGCAGGGAGTATCAGATTCCTGCCTGGGTACTTATGCCTGTAGTTTCAAGTGTCCGAGACAATTAGGCTCTGAATATATCAGTTTATTAGGCAGGTCAAAGTTTTCGGGATTTGTTGAGGACCTGCCATTGACGGTTGTGCAGATTATATCTTCTGGCATTCGCGAAAACGATCCGACGGTGATGGATGTGGTATATAAGGTTACGAGCGCAAAACCGACGGTCAAAGTGCGGGCGTTGGCGTTTGAGGATGGCGAGCGGAGTTTTGCCAAGGTAGTACGTCCGGAAGCATTCGTGAACGACTCCGATGGTAATTCTACGGCGCAGAACATCGGTGATGCGGTTGTGGCCAATGTGCCGCATAAACTTTCATGGAAAGTGTCGAGCGAATGGGCTACGAGACTTGCAAAGGTGAAGTTCGAGGTGCTGGCGTGTGAGGGCGAACCATTGCGTTTGGAGTTGCGCACGATTCCCGCATCAGACCAATACGGCAAGATGAAGATTTCTTGGAATGTTATTTCAGACGCCCAATTTTTGGATGCAATGTTTTGGCTGTATGCTGATAAGGATAGTGGATTTAAAGTGGAGAATGGAATCATAAAGCGTACATCGGATAATTTCTTGATGTCCTATGATGGGTGCGCTATCTCGACATTTTCTCGTAATTCTAGGCAGTATGTCAATGGCGTGCGGAATTACTATGATTTTGCATCCGTTCCAGAGTATGTTTTTGCGAAGATGGGGTATTCTTTGCTTTCGGGCGATACGCTGACCTACGCCAATCAGGAGACCCGCCTTGGCTTGTCGCCGAGTGGCGCACGCCAATATGCCTACAAGATCGTGGAGGAGTAAGGGGCCAAAGAGACAAAAGGGAGGAACGTGACAAAAGAGACGATAGTGATTGGAGGAGCTGAGGCCAAAGAGGCTTGCAGTCGCTTTTGTCTCTTGGAGGGTAATGCCCATGGCTGAGATACCGAAAATCGTGCTGCCTCATGGCGGCTACCGCAATCTCGTGGCCTACAAAAAGAGCGAAATCGTGTATCAGGGCACGGCGCTCTTCTGTCGCCGCTTTCTGCCGCCGAATGGCGACCGCACCGTTGACCAGATGCCCCAGGCCGCCCGCAGCTGCAAGCAGAACATCGCCGAAGGCTCGGCCGCAAGCGGTACGTCGAAGGAAACCGAGCTTAAGCTTACCAACGTCGCGCGGGCAACGCTTGACGAACTGCTGGAAGATTACCTTGATTGGCTCAAGTCACACGGCGAAAGCGAATGGACCGCTCGCGACGAGCGCAAGATCAAGGCCCGCGACCTCGGCAAGGAGCACGACGACTGGGAGTTCTGGCAGCCGCTCCTTGAATCGCGTCCGGCGGAGGTTGTCGCCAACCTGATGATCGTGATCATCTACCAGACGCGCTACCTCCTTGATCGCATGATCGCCTTTCAGGAAGCGGATTTCACGAAACACGGCGGTGTGCGCGAGCGGATGCACGCCGCCCGCACGGTAGCTCGCGGCGATGAATGGGATAAGGCGATCTACTCGCGGCTCGACGGCGCCGCGAACGCCGCAGAACTCGCCGAAAGACTGGCCGAGATCAAACGCCAGGCCGAAAAGGCCGCCTGGGGCATTAGGAAGCGGAGGGGTTGGCAATGAGAATTAGAAGGGCGGAAGAAGCGACGGAAGCGACTAAAGGGACTAAAGCGACGGAAGCGACCAAAGCGACTGCTAGGGGCTTTCGCAGGAGTCGCTTGGGTCTCTTGAGTCTCTTTGGTCTCTTGATTCCCATGGGGCTTTTTGCCGATATCGTGCATGTTTACGAGCGGTCGCTGGCTGGCGGCGTAGCCAGCCAGATGAGCGACCGTACGCTCGACACCGGCAATACCTACTCAACCCAAAGCGCCCCCGCGAAGAGCGGCTACATCTTCACCCACTGGTCGATTTCGGTTGCGCAGCCAATCGATAACCGCGACCGTTTGGGTCGGGCGAAAGAAGTTACATCATTCACGCTCTACGAGGAAACCACGCTCACGGCCAACTATCTGGCTGAAGGTGAGGATTCCGACAACGACGGCATCGCCGACGGCTGGGAAATCTATTGGTATGGCGACCTTTCAAAGAATGCTTCGAGCGATACCGACAACGACGGCTTCACCTTCGCTGAGGAACTCGCGGCGGGTACCGACCCGCTTATGCCCGACGAATCGCTTCCCGGAGGCATCGTTTGGCAGGATGGCGCGCTTGTGCAGTACAATCCCGACAACCTTCAGCCCTATACGATTCGCAGCGAGCCGGAAGGCGCGCTCTTCGCGACGGTAAGAGACTATCTGAAGCCGGGGCAGGTGATACCTATACCATATTCAGGGACACAAGGAACGCAAGGGACAGGTTTTGCATACTGGACGATCGACGGCGTGCGTCAGGCCGATAGGCACGGAAGGGCGCTTGACACGCTTTCGGTGACGATGCCGAACACTGCAATCGAGATTGTTGCCGTCTCCGAGAGCGACGAGGCGAAGCGCAATTCGCTCTACTGGTACGGCACCGCTTCCGTTGCGCAGAACAGCGACACCGACAACGACGGCTTCACCTTTGCCGAGGAACTGGCGGCGGGCACCGATCCGCTAATGCCCGACGAATCGCTTCCCGGAGGCATCGTCTGGCAGGATGGCGCGCTTTTGGAAATGAACCTCCAGCCCTACGAGCAGGTGCTAGGCGCAGTCGTTGGCGGGGCGTATTCGCAGGTGTTTACTTCGCCAGTCGCTGGCAACGCCGCCACGAGCGCGACCTTCGGCAACGGCGGCGCCGTGTGGCCGGTGGTGGCCGATGTGAATGGCGATGGGCTGTGGGATTTGGTGGTGTGTTGGGAAGGTGAAGGGGAAGAGACGCAAGGGACTGCACCGCTTACACAATCGCTGACCATTTTCATCAATGTGGGCACCAAGGGCAACCCCGAGTTTGAGGTTGATGTGAGCGGCGCGCTCGGCGAGCGCGCCCTACCGTGGCTGGCGATGAACTCGCCCGAGAAGCTTGCCGGGCTTTCGCTCGACGTGCCTGCGCCGGGTGATGCGCTTTCGGCCACCACCAACGGCACCGCGCTTCTGGTGAGCGATAGCGAGGGCCGAATCTGGTATTATAAAGGGACGCAAGCGACAGAAGCGACTGAAGGGACTTCACCAACATCCCAGTCGCTTGAGTCTCTTGAGTCTCTTTCGTCGCTTTCCTTCACCCTCCAGCACAAGGTGTGGGGGGGCTCACACGCCGGCTTTGCGCAGGGGCTACGGCTCGCGGCGGTTGACTGGGATGATGATGGCGATCTCGACTGCCTTGCGGGTACCGCCGACGGCAAGCTGATGCTGTTGCGCGATCCGAAGGTGGGGCGGCCCACGAACCTGAAGGCGCTCGCTGGCGTGGATAACGTGCTGCTCACGTGGGATCCGAACGCGCAGAGCCGCATCAGGGGGTATAGGGTTTATCGTGCGGAGGGGGAAGGAACAGCAAGCGTACAACAACAAGGTGGGGAGTCGACTTCGGGGACTGAGGGCTTTACGCGGATTGCGCAGCCGCAGCTGCCGACTTACCGCGATTTCCCGAACGGCGGTCACGGGGTGACCGCCCTACCGGAATACGCCTACAAGGTATCATCGGTGAGCCGGTTCTACACCGCCGGCAACTCGACGCCCACGGAAACGGAATCGCCCGCGACCGAGGCGGTGACGGCGCGGCTGGGCAGCGTGCGCTTCTTCTGGAACGACGCGGCTACGAAGGTGGGCGAGCAGTTCGAGGTGATGCTTTCAATAGAAAACTCGATGAACTACTCCGTGACTGGCCAGACTGAGGTGGTTGCCTACGATCCAGAGTATTTGACGCCCGTGAAGGTGGTGAAAACGGGGCTCACGGAGGAGTGTGTGATTGAAGAGACTCACGGGACGAAAGAGACGCAAGGGACAGGGACGGAAGTGACCGGCGAGTGGCGGATCACGGTGAGTGGCGCGAGCGGGACAGCAAGCGTACAACAGCAAGGTGGGGCGGTCATTTTGCCGGCTGGCGGCGGGAAGTTCCTTTCGCTCGTTTTTGAAGCGAAGAAGGAGGGCGTGACGACGGTCGGCGGTCGCGGGGCGACCGCCCTGCCGGCGAGCGATGGGGCGTATGCCACGGTGAGCATTGCGGCGCGCTCGGTGATCGCGCCCTACCAGCTCGGCGACGTGGATGGCGACGGCGATGTGGATGAGGCCGATTTGCGGCTTCTGGCGAAGCTGTATAGTTCGCAGGGGGGCGCATCTATCGATGACAATCAGCGCAAGGCAGGCGATTTCAACGGAAACGGTAAGCTCGACAATGCTGATTACCAGGCGTTGAGGGCGTTGTTGAAAGAAAGGGGACTTTGATATGGTGAGAGAGATAGAGATGCGGAATACAACAAGCGTACAACAGCAAGTTGGCGGCGGTCGCGGGGCGACCGCCCTACCGTGGTGGCGTGTTGCGGCGCGCTCGGGGATCGCGCCCTACCGGTGGTGGGTGGCACTTCTGGCGATGGTTGTTGCGCCGGTGGCGTTGGCCTATCAGGTTTCAGTGGGCACGTATGTGGCGAATGCGGGGCGGCAAATCACCGTGCCGGTTGCGCTGGATTCGGCGGCGGGGCTTTCCTACGCGAGCGCCACGATTACCTACGATCCGCAGGTGCTAGTGGTCACGAAGGCCGAGGCGGGGTCGCTCAAGTCGCTGATGGCGGAGGATTTCGTGGCGGTTGATACGAACGGCATGCTGACGGTCTCGATCTTCGGTTCGACGGACGCGAACGTTGCAAGCGGCTCCGGCTCGATTGCCAACGTCACGTTCGCGGTGCGCGAAGGGACGGCGGGGCTCTACTCCGACTTGGCCGTGAGCAGCGTCGAACTCGGCGAGAAGTCGGGTGTGAAGGATGTCACGGCGGGGAATCCGGTTCAGACAGTGAGCGGAATGGTGCGCGTGATGGGCGAGACCGCCGAGGTGACGCGTCTGGAGAACGCCGAAATCGTCGTTGCCGATACCGCTTTGGGTGCGCTGTCGCTCAGCGCGGGCGATGCGATTCAGGCGAGCGATGCGCAAACGGCGATTCGGGTGTCCGGCGCGGTGTCGGCATCGGGCGCAATCGCCGTCAAGGCACCGGCGAACGGATGGGCAAGCGGAACCTACGCGCTTCTCTCCACGACCACGGCGGGGTTGGCGTTCAGCCTGGAAGGGGTGGACGGCGCGACGTTCTCCACCGAGACGGCGAATGGCGTGACGACGTACTACGCGGCGGTTTCCGTTGCTGGCGAGATTCCCGTGACCTGTGCGGCGGAGGTATTGTCCGCCGGGGCGAAGAACCAGATTCGGTCGCTTCTTGCCGGTCAGTTGTCCGGCGTGACGGAGATTGTCGTGTCGGGTCCGCAGGGGAATGTGGGCTTGATTGCGGACATGGGCATCGCGCCGTCCTGCACGCGCGACGGAACGCGTCTGCTGGCAAACTATACGATGCCGGAACTGCGCATCACGCAGTTCGATCCCAAGACGGGGGCGGTGCGCTTCAAGGTGACGCCCGGCGCTGGCAATCAGATCGTTTCTGAAATCGCAACGGGGTACATCCACATGTACGGCACGAACAGCCTGAGCGAGAAGATGAAGTACATCTCGCAGGTCGGATTCGACCTCACGCCGTATCTCAAGGCCGAAACCAAGGGCGAGGGTACGCTCTACGTTACCCTCGGCACGCATACTTTCCTGAAAGTCAAGATTGAAGCAGAAGTAAAGGAAGACTGACCATGCATAAGAAAGCAATAACGTTTGCAGCCGGGATTCTCTCGGCGGCCGCCCTTGCCGTGACGGCAAGGCCGACGGCGCAGGAGGTGTTCAAGGGCATCAAGAACGTGGAGTTCGACAATGTGAAGATTGTCTATGCTCCGGAAAAGGTGTTCTGGAACATGGAGGTCGAGGTCGATGGCGAGAAGGCGCCGCTTGTGGTGGAGAGCATCGCGCAGGAGTGCCGCAGGGAAGGCGGCAAGCTCATGTATGGCCCGCTCACGTGCGGCGACAAGACGTTCGACATGAAGGTGGTCGTGAACGTGCGCGACACGCCGTCCGGCAAGGCCTATTCAGGCATCGTGGAGAACAACGACAAGCGCGTGCGCGTGACGATGTTCAACGGGCCGAAGCTCGACGCGGTCGCCCTCGACCCCGCCAAGGCGCACATCTACATCCCCGCCGGGTTCGGACGCCGCCTCAACTACTTCCCGACCGACCAGAAGAAGCTCGAACCGTGGGAGAAGAAGTCCAACGAGATCATGTACCTCGAGACAAGCCCCTATCCCTCGCGTCACCTCTCGATGCCGTGGATCGCGATCGACACGGGAAAAGGCACATGGTACGCGGCCGTGCATGACGCCCAGGAGCGCTTCAAGCGCATCGGTGTCAGGTGGTATAACCGCGCGAAGAAAACCGACGTGCGCTTCCGCCATCCGGTGTCCATCCGCGCGGGCGACAAGTGGGAGCTCCCCGAGACGGTGTTCGAGAAGGTCGACGGCGACTGGCACGCCGCGGCGAAGCGCTACCGCGCCTGGTTCGACTCCGCGCATAAGGCGGTGAGGTCCGCCGCGCCGGACTGGACGCGCGACCTCACGGGTTGGCTGCTCGTGATCATGAAGCAGCAGAACGAGGAGCTGATGTGGCCCTATGCCGATATTCCGAAGCTCTGCGACGTCGCCGAGCGCAACGGACTCAACTCCATCGGGCTCTTCGGCTGGACGGTGGGCGGGCACGACCACCTCTATCCCGACTACGACGCCGACCCGAAGATGGGCGGCGCGGAGGCGCTCAAGGCCGGCATCGCCGAGGCGCACCGGCGCGGCATCCGCGTGTGCATCTACGCGAACGGACAGCTCCAGCAGATCGGCGCGACGAAGTTCTGGGGTGAACACGGCGAGAAGATCGCCATTCGCAAGCGCGACGGTTCGCCGTACATCCAGACGTACCACAAGTACAGGAACATCCCCGTTTACAGGTTCGCCCTTGGCTGCCTGCACGCCGAGCCGTGGCACGACCGGATGCTCGCGCTCGCCAGACAGGCGCGGGGCTTCGGCGCGGATGCGATCCTCTACGACCAGCTGGGCGTGACGACGCCGTTCGAGTGCTGGGGCAAGGGGCACGGACATCCCGTCCCGTGGCACAGCCACTGCGAGGAGCGTCCCGGATTCGTCCGGCGCATCGCGGACGAAATGCACGCGACCGACAAGGACTTCGCCGTCTTCACCGAAGGGCTCCACGACGGGCTTCTCGACACCATCGGCATGTTCCACGCGTGCCAGCCCAGCTCGTTCATGTGGGACGTCAACGCGCTGAAGGCGAGCCGCGCCACGTCGCGCGCGAATGCCGAGCCGTTCCCCGAACTCTTCCGCTACACGTTCCCGGAACTCGTCACCACCACGCGCAACCCCACGCCGATGACGCTCCGCTCCTTCGTGAACTACGCCGCCGTGTTCGGTCTCCGGCACGAGATCGAAATCCGCTACATGCCCGACCGCACGTACGCGCTCGACGGCAAGGTGCCGACGAAGAAGGACTACGGCGAGGTGAAGAACCTGCCGTCGCTCGCGGCGATGCACGCCGAACCGCCCACCGTCGCGAGTGCCTACATGAAGGCCGTGGCCGACTTCCAGCGTACGCACGCGAAGTACCTCCTGCGCGGCAAATTCGTCGATGACGAAGGGATCACATGTCGGAGCAGGGTCGTCGCCAAGCGCTTCATCGCCGATGACGGCACGAGCGCCGTGTGCGTGTGGAACATCACGAACAAGCCTGCCGATGTCATGATCAACGGATTAGGCAAGCCGACAGGCGTATTTGCTCCCGGAAGTGAATCCACGAACGGACAGATTCGCCCAGATTCGCTGAGACTGTACGTCTATGGCGTGAAGTAAAAAACTGATTGAGGAATATGCAATGACAACAGAAAATACAATCACGAAAAACAAGTGTGTGAGAAGTGCTCACGGCAGAGCAGCCATCCTGGCATTAGCCTTAGGGGTTGCGTCATGCGTGTTGGCATACGCCCCTGCGCCGGTCGTGTTCGATACGCCGGCCAAAGACGAGAAAGGCATCATGGTGCTCGGCAACGGCGAGGTGGGCGCGACCGCGTGGCTGGACGCCGCCGGCACGTTGCACACCGTGCTGCAGAACTCCGATTCGTGGAACGAGGGCGGACGCCATGTGAAGACCGGCGCGATCGACTACGAGACGAAGTCGCCTGTCGACGCGGGCACGTACCGTCAGGAGCTTTCGATGGAACGTGGCGAGTTCGAGGCCACGTGGAAGAGCGGCGGAAGGGCGGTGTCGCTGCGGTACCGCATCCAGCAGGGGACGGACTCGATCGCCGTGTGCGACGTGAAGGGCGCGCCGGACGTCGAGGCGAAGGTGATCAACTGGCGTCTCTATCCCGGCGGGTCGAAGGAGTTCGGTGTCGGCGAGTACGAGCTCGGCAACAGGTTCTGCGAGGGCGGTCCTTTTGGGAAGGTGCTGAGCAAGAAGAAGTTCACCATCAGCGCCGACCGTCTTGTGCCGGGCGGCTGGTGCCACGTGAACCGCAACGAGACGGTTGCCGACCTGATGAAGGTGTATGACTTCTACCAGGCGACGGGCGATCTCGGCAAGCCGGATTTGCTTTCGGACCGCGCGTTCGGTGGCGTGACGCGAAAGTATTGCGGCGGTCAGAGGGCTGACCGCCCTACCTCTGGTAACATCGGTTCGGTAGGGCGGTCGCCCCGCGACCGCCGTACCCTCTTCCTTACCGCGATCACGTGCTATCATCCGTGCAAGGACGCGGACGAATGGCTGCGCCGCACGAACGAGATGCTCGACCGCGACGGCTGGAACATCGACGGCGAGGAGGCGAAGCGCGCGGCGCACATCGCCTGGTGGCGCACGTTCTGGAACCGCAGCCACATCGCGGTCACGCCGTCCGAAACGGCGAAGAACGCGCCGCCCAAGCCCTACGACTTTCCCACCAACAGCAAGCTGCCGCTCAGCTTCGGCGTGGATTCCAGGGGCGGCAACAAGTTCCTCGGAACGTTCGCGTCCGCCGAAGTGTCGTTCGACGGGAAGGTTGTGTATTCGGGCGTCCCGAAGGTGGGAGAGGTTATTGCAACGGGCAAGATGCCCGTTGTCCCAGTTGCGGGCGAGACGCCCGCCACCCCAGCAACGGGCAAGATGCCCGTTGTCCCAGGTTTTCACTTCAGGTGCAAATTCACGACGGATCATCTTGAGAAGCCGCAGCGGCTTCTCGACAACATGACGCCCGGCGGAAGCGACGGTTTCATCGTCGACGTCTATCTCGGGCGCCCGCGCGCGATTTTCGGTCCGGTGCAGATGCACCACTCCTCGAAGATCGCGGCAGGACGCGAGACGACACTCGAGGTGAGCGTGTCGAAGTACGGTACGGCGGAGATCGTCGTGAACGGCAAAAGTGAGAAGAAGGAGCTGGGGCGTCCCGTCATCCCGCTTGCCGACGAGTGCGCGGCGATCACCACGGCCTACGCCGCGCAGCGCTACCTCACCGCGTGCGCGTCGCGCGGACGCCTCCCGATCCGCTTCAACGGCACGCTCTTCACGATCTCCCAC
The DNA here is from genome assembly GCA_902802945.1 of uncultured bacterium. Lineage (GTDB taxonomy): Bacteria > Verrucomicrobiota > Kiritimatiellia > RFP12 > UBA1067 > RUG572. The sequence goes on from CADCOC010000002.1 coordinate 58,009, forward strand.
AGGGGCGATCCCGACTACCGCCGCTGGGGCAACGGCTACTGGTGGCAGAACACGCGCCTGCCGTACTACCCGATGTTCGCCGCCGGCGACATTGACGGCACCGACGCGCTCTTCGACATGTACTTCGGGAAGCTGGAGTTCTTCAAGAAGCGCACGAAGAAGTATTTCGGACACGACGGCGCGTACTTCCCCGAGTGCATGCAGCCGTGGGGCGACCACTTCATGGGCTGTTACGGTCCGGAATGCGAGTGGAAGTACCGCAAGGACAAGCACCAGTACCATCACTGCCACAAGTACGCATGGGTGGGCCAACTGGAACTCTCGCTCATGGCCATCATGCGCTGGCAGCACACGCGCGACGATGGATGGTTCAAGAAAAATGCGCTGCCGTCCATCCGCGAGTACGTGCGCTACTTCGACGGACACTTCAAGCTGGACGCGAAGGGCCGCTATCACATGTACCCCGCGCAGGCGATCGAGACGTGGCAGGACTGCACGAACCCGATGACCGAAGTGGCCGGCCTCACCCGCGTCACGGACCTCCTCCTCGCGATGCCCGACAACGTGGTCTCGGCGGACGACCACGCGTTCTTCGCGAAGATCCGCGCGCGCCTGCCGGAGCTGCCTACGCGCACGCTCGGCGGCCAGAGGGCTGGCCGCCCTACCGAGTCGGCGATCGTGTTCGCGCCGGCGGAGATATTCAAGCGCCACGGCAACGTCGAGACGCCGGAGCTCTACTGCGTGTTCCCGTTCCGTCTCAGCTCGTTCGAGAAGCCGAATGCGGAGATCGGCCGACGCACGTACACCGATGGGCGTTTTCATAAGCTCTACTTCGGCTGGGCGCAGGACGAGTTGAACGCGGCGTACCTCGGCATGGCGGAGGAGGCGCGCGAGCACATCGTCGACCGCGTGTTCAAGAACACGCCCACGCTTGGCCGGACGATCGCCTGCAACGAGGAGAACATCGCCGAGCGCGCGTACAGGCCCTCCGAATATCGCTGGCCGGCGTACTGGGGCCCGAACTACAACTGGCGTCCCGACCAGGACGAGGGCGGCGTGTTCCAGAACACGATCCAGTCGATGCTCCTGCAGTACGAGGGCGACAAAATCTTCCTCCTGCCTGCGTGGCCGAAGGAGTGGAACTGCGACTTCAAGCTCAACGCCCCCGGTAACACCACCGTCGAGGGCCGCGTGGAGAACGGCGAGCTGAAGGATCTTGTCGTGACGCCCGCCTTCCGCCGCGCCGACGTGGTCAACGCCGCAGTGCGATAGACGCACTTTTCTCGCCGGTGCAGTTGCGGGCGGGGGAGTATATGGTATAATAACCTCAATCCCAAAAAAGGAAAAAAGAATGAAAGCAATGCTTGGAAAGTGCGCCCTGTGCGCTGTAACGGCCGCCATTGTGGCGGGAGACCTCTTCGCGAAGACGGAGACCTGGGGTGACGAGCAGTATCGTCCTAAGCTCTTCAAGCGCTTCGGCGACATCGTGAACGTCCCCGACGGACTCACCAAGGACCCGCAGGGCAACATCTACCACTCTGCGCCGAACCTCGTGAAACCCGAATACCCCGGCGTCATCGTGAAGCGCGACTTCAAGAACGGACGCTGGAACGTCCTGTGCGCCGGACTACGTTCGCCCAAGACCGGTTTCGGGCGTCCCATGGGGCTCGAGTTCTGTGAGGAGGACGGCAACCTCTACTACTGCGACAACCAGTACTTCGACTCCAAGGACTACGCGAGCCGCGTGATGCGCGTGGTCCTCGACAAGAAGGGCGAGGTCCTGCGCATCGAGACGGCGGTGGACAACGTGAAGCTCGCGAACGCGATCCGCTTCTACAAGGGCGACATGTTCATCACCGACACCTACTTCGACCTCGGCCGCAAGGACGGCATCGGCGTGGGCGGCGTCTACCGCATTCCGCTCGCGGCGTGCAAGACGAAGACGGTTTCGCTCCTTCCCAAGAAAGATTACATGAAGGACCCCTACTTCCTTTGCGCCACCGAGACGAAGCCTCTTGAGCGCAAGGACAACTCCGGCGCGGACGGGCTCGCAATCACGAAGGAAGGCCATCTCTACTTCGGCACGTTCGGCTCCGGCCGCTTCTACACGGCAAAGCGCAAGGCCGACGGTTCCTACGAGCCCGCGAAGCTCATCTTCGAGGATCCGAAGCGCTTCCCGTGCTGCGACGGCATCTGCTACGACGAGGTTGCCAACCGCATCATCATGAGCGACAGCTGTCTCAACGCGCTCCACACCTGGGACATCGCGAAGGAGCAGAAGGGCGAGTGCGGGTTCGGCGAGCTCTGGCGTAATGGTGACGACTCCGGTGCGCACGGTCTCCTCGACCAGCCCTGCGAGCCGATGATCTGGAAGGACAAGAAGGGCAACCGCAAGCTCATCATTGCTAACTTCGACATGACCTTCCCTGGCCTCACGAACCGGAAGAACGACAAGTTCCACACGCTCTCGGTCATCAACCTTGACTGACAGAGCCGCCATTGTGCGGGCCATCCTTGCGCCGTCTGGGACGATTTGGTAGAATAGTGAACGGAAAGCGACAGGTGCATGAAGATGACCAAACAGGAGAAATGAGATGCAGATCACAAAGCGCGAGTTTTTGAAGCGGCTGGGACTTGGTGGCGCGGCCCTGGCGGGCGGCGCCGTACTGGGCGACCAGGCCGTCAAGACGAAGAGCGCCTTGCCGGCTGGAAGCTGCGGCGACCCGGACAACGTGGCGTTCGGTAAGAACATCTTCCCGATCGAACACACGATGACGGACGGCCCGAGCTGCGTGTTGAAGGACGGCAAGATCCTCCAGCCCGCGCGTGAGATTCCGATCTTCCACACGACGGACGTCGTGGTCGTGGGTGGAGGTTCTGCGGGCTTTGCCGCTGCTGTCGCCGCCGCGCGCACGGGCGCGAAGGTGGCCCTCGTCGAGCGCTACGGGTCGCTGGGAGGTCTCTTCACAAACGGCATGGTACTCATCATGCTCTGCACGAGCGCGCGCGAGGGCAAGAATTTCCGCCTCGTGACGAAGGGCATCGTCGAGGAATTCGCCAAGCGCGCCCGCGCGCTCGGCGACTGGGTGTGTACCGGACCCGTGCCGCCGAACCGCCACTGGCAGCCAACGGTCGATCCCGAGGGCGCGAAGTACCTCATGGACAAGATGGTCGCCGAGGAGAAGATCGACATGTTCTTCCACTGCTGGGGCGTCGACACGATCCAGGACGGCGACAAGGTGCTGGGCATCGTGTTCGAGTCGAAGCAGGGCCGCCAGGCGATTCTCGCGAAGCAGGTGGTGGACTGCACGGGCGACGCGGACGTGCTCTTTCAGGCCGGCGGCGACTACAAGCAGATCACCCACGGCATCGGACACGTCGTGCGCCTCGCGAACATGGACCGCATCACGGCGAAGAAGCCACCGAGGGGGCCGGACGGCAAGGTGAAGGGCAAGCTCGGCAGGTGGCCTCTGCGCTCGAACGAGGCGAACCCCTCGACGTGGTGGGGCAACTTCGGGACGGGCCCGAAGGGCAACGGACTCGACGTGCGCGACCTCACGGCGGCGGAGATCGACTTCCGCAAGCGCTGGTGGGAGCATGTGGCGGAGATGCGCCAGGAGCCGGGCTGGGAGGAGGTGTTCATCGCGAACACGTGCTCGCAGATCGGTCCGCGCGCCTCGCGTCTCGTGGACGCGGAGCTCGTGGTGAGCCGCGCGACGCTGCGCGGCGCGTTCAAGCCGGACGACGTGGTCGGCTGGTTCGGCCAGGACGGCCGCCACGCGGCCTTCCCCGTGCCGTACCGCCAGCTCGTGCCGAAGAAGGTGGAGAACCTCCTCTGCGCGGGACGCTGCCTCGGGACGGGCGACACGATCGACACGTTCCGGCTCATTTGTCCGTGCTTCGTGACCGGCCAGGCCGCGGGAACGGCGGCCGCGCTCGCCGCGCAGGCGGGCGTCACGCCGCGCGCGCTGCCTTATTCAACTCTGCGCCAAGCCCTCGAGAAGGGCGGCGTGTATCTCGGCTAAAGGAGAACGACGATGAAAGTGACGCTCAATCCAGACGCGGAGGTCGTGAAGACCGTCCAGGAAGGCCTCAAGCGCACGGGCGGGTATTGTCCGTGCCGCCTCCAGCGCACGCCCGAGACGAAATGCATGTGCCAGGAGTTCCGCGACCAGATCAAGGATCCGAAATTCGAGGGCTTCTGCCATTGCCTCCTCTACTACAAAAGCCTCTAAGGAAAGAACAAAGAAATGGAAATCGAACTGACGAACGAAAACTTCGCCGCCGAGGTGCTCCAGTCGGAGCTGCCCGTGCTGGTTGACTTCTGGGCCACGTGGTGCGGGCCGTGCAAGATGCTCGCGCCGACCGTTGCGGAGATCGCGGAGGAGTACGCGGGCCGCGTGAAGGTGGGCAAGGTGAACGTGGACAACGCGCCGGAGATCGCCGCGAGCTACGGCATCACGAGCATTCCTGCGCTGCTCCTCTTCCGCAAGGGCGAGGTGGCGAAGACGTCTGTGGGCTTCGTGCCGAAGGCGGACGTTGTGGCTATGCTCGGTCTCTAGGCAAACGGAACCATCACATGTTTACCTTGCCCTTTACGAAAGCCGCGCGCGAGAAGAAACAGCAGAAGGTAGTCCTCAAGGCCGCGCGTGAATTCATCTACGCCCACGAGGACCTTCCGGCGTTCGATGCGTCGAACGAGCAGATGGCCGAACTGCGCTTGGCCCTTGCCGCAGGCAACGGGGAAAAGTGCGCGGAGCTCCTCGGCGTACTCGACCCGCCGAAGAGCTTCCAGGGATGCCGCGAGTGGCTGGACATCCTCGTCGTCTCCATTTCCGTGGCGATGGCGTTCCGCGCGTACTTCTACGAGCCTTTCAACATCCCCACGGGGTCGATGCAGCCCACGCTTTACGGCAACCACTCCGAAACTATCGCGCCCGAACAGGTGAGCGCGTGGGACACTACGCCGCTCAAGTGGGGCAAGTGGCTCATGACGGGCAAGATGTACGAATGCTTCAAGGCGCCGTTTTCGGGCATCCTCGCGTTTCAGCCCACGAACACAGGACACTACGACATGCGCGTGGTGGACGCGATGGGCAAGCCGAGCGACTCGATGCTCGTGCCAACGGACGTGCTCCATCCTTTCGAGACGGGCGACGGGCCGTACCGCCGGCAGGGGTACGCGCTGCCGAACGGGCTGCGTCCGGGCGACCGCGTGGAGGCGGGCCAGCTGCTGTGGAGCGGACTCGTCGTGACGGGCGACTTCCTTTTCGTGAACCGGTGGCTGTGGAACTTCCGCCATCCGCGCCGCGGCGACGTGATGATATTCTCCACTACGGGCATCGAGGGCCTCCAACAGGGCACGCACTACATCAAGCGCATGACCGGCACGCCCGGCGAGACGCTGACGATCAAGGACGGACATTTGCTTGTGGACGGCAAGCAGCCCATGGAGCCGCTTCGCATCCGCCAGATACAGAACCACGAGAAGTGGCACGAGAAGGCATATCCTTTTGCGGGATACCGTCCTAACGGCGACGCGCGGTACAACGTGCCGGGGCGTACGATCTTTGCCGAAGGCGACGAAGTGAAGCTGGGGCCGGACGAATACTATGCCTGCGGCGACAACTCGCCGTCAAGTTACGACAGCCGCTACTGGGGGCCTGTCCCCGCGCGCAACCTCTGCGGCATTGCGGGCGGCGTGTTCTGGCCCTTCTTCAGCCATCGCTGGGGGCCGATCAAGTAATCACCGGCCGCCACGGAAGAATATCGCCTCGGCGACAGGCCCGAAGCTCTGTCGGTGCTCTGGACACGGGCCGAGGCGGTTGAGCGCCTCGAAGTGTGCCGCCGTGGGATAGCCCTTGTGGACGGCGAAGCCGTAGCCGGGGTATTTCGCTTCCATTTCGACGCAGTAGGCGTCGCGGGAGGTTTTGGCGAGAATCGAGGCCGCTGCGATGAAGAGGGACTTCGCATCGCCTTTCACCACGTTCTGCGAGGGAAAGGGCAGCGTTGGGACGGCCAGACCATCTACGAGGATGGCGAAGGAATGCGGTGGATCAGAGGAAATTTTTTCCGCAAGGGCTAGGGCGGCTCGGCGCATGGCGAGATGGGTGGCGCGGAGGATGTTCAGCTGGTCGATCTCGAGGGCCGAGGCGGAGGCGACGGCCCATGTGCATAAAGGCGTGGACTTGATGATTTGCGCGAGCGCGTCGCGTTTTTTCTCCGAGAGTTTCTTCGAGTCGTTGATGGCCGCCCACGGTCCGGCCAGCAAGGCGTCCGCCGCTTCGAGCGGCACGGATACGGCAGCTGCGAACACTGGACCCGCAAGGGGTCCGCGTCCTGCCTCGTCAATCCCCATTACCGTGGTGCCGGGCTGGTGGGCGTGTTCTAGGTCGAGGGAGACGGTGTTCATTTTTTCTGGGGGGAGATGATTTTCGCCGGTAGGGAGATGATGTCCTTCGATCGGGAAATTATCTCGTCGGAGCTGGGGATGATGTTCTGCTCGTAGGACCATGAGGGGTCGTCGATCTTCCCTTTTATGCGGAAGCCGAATATCTTGCCGCCGGTCCAGCGGATTGGAGAAGTGGCAAGCTGCATGAGGAAGTTTTTGTTGTCCTTCAGCGTGATGTTGCCGGTGAGCGCAAGGTCGTCCTTGGGAATGTCGTATGTTCCGGTTGCGGCTATGGTCAGCACATCGCTTGACACAACGGCGTTGGTGGCGTAGAGAGTGCCGTTTGTGATCGTGAAGCCGAGGGAGGCATCTGAGAGGTTGACGAGCGACTTGACGCCGGGGACGTGCTTTGCGAAGAATTCGGTGGCGCCGTAGAAGAAGGGCATCTGCTCAAGGCGCTCGTCCGTGCAGGAGACAAGTCCGTTGCCGTTGAGCTGGCTGGTGAGGTTGGTCGAGAGGGGGCCGGAGAGGCTGACGTTTCCTTTCAACATCCCGTGCTTGTCGTCGCGCTTGAGCTTGAAGATGTCCGCCAAATTGGCGCGGGCGATGTCCTTGCCCGACACCTCCACGCGGAAAGACGCTTTCTCCTGCTGGAAATCGGGGATGGAAATCGTGGCGTTTCCGGCAATGTCGCCGCCTAGCTCTGCCGTTGCGCGCGCATCCGAGAATGAAACGTCTGTTCCGCGCATGGAGAAGTGGGCGGAGGCGTCGCGGATCGGCACGGTGAAGATGGAACCGCGGGCGAATCCGATGTCTCCGGAAAGGCTGTTCGCGTCGGCGTGCGCGGGATCGACGGCGAGTCGGCCATGGAGCCGTATGGATGGGGGCGTGGCGGGAACGAGACAGTCGAGCGTGCCGTCGTTCATCACGTCGGCGACGGCGAGCGCGTTTGAGAGCGAAGTGTTGGACCTGATGTCGAGAAAATCCACATAGCCGACGTCGTTGGTGTTCTCGTAGATGATGGTCCCGGACATGCGGCTGCCGTCCGCAAGGTTGGCGACGAGGGGTCCGACGGTGATTCGGGCGTTCTGGTAAGTGTCGCGCACGAACACGCGGATGTCCACGGGACCGCGGGCGTTCTCAAGGGGGACGCGGTTGTAGAATCCTCCCTCCGGCGCGAGGTCGAGGTGGATGTGGAGGTCGTTGTTGCGAAGGTTCACGTCAAACGCGCACGAGGCGTCCACGGGCTTCTCCACGCGCGTGAAGCTGTCGATGAAAGCGTAGGAGTTGGTGATGTCGAGCGCCACGAGCATCGGGCGGATGTGGTGCTGGCGGGCGAGTCCGTGGACTTCACCCTCTGCGCGCTGCGTCTCGAGGTTGAGCTCGAATACTCCGTCCAGCGACATCTGCGCGTCGGCGTCCGGCCAGTCAAGACGGATGCCGTCCACGCGGATGCCTTCCGGCGAGACGGATACGGACGCCGCGGCGACCTTCCTGGGCGTCACGCCCAAGACTTCGGGGCGGACAAGCGTAAGCTTGAAGGGCTGGAGGGTGGGCAGGTCGAGTTCCAGCGGTTCGTTCTGCTCCTGGAAATCCGGGCGGCCTGGGAATTCAACGGAATCAGGGATGTAGTAGCTGTCTGGGAGGCGCGGATACCTGAGGTCGGTGACGGTGACAGACCTGACCAGCGTGCTTTTCGACCACGGAATGCGGCGCAAGTTGAGCGCGATGTCCACGCATGACGCCGAGATGACTGGATGCGATGCGGGCTTCCTGCGGTCGAGGACGCGGAGGTTGTTGATCTTCAGGCCACGCGAGAAACGGAAGGAGGCGGAGTTTGCCCGCACGAGGTAGTCGGCGTTCGAGAGGGACTGGGTGATCTGGCGCAGCAGGGAATCGGGAACAGGCTGTTCAAAAATGAGAAGGGCGGCGATGGCGAGGATTAGAAGGCCGAGGAGACAGAAAAGCGTGTATTTTATGATCTTACCGAAAGTCCGCATGTTGATTCAATCCTCTTGGATTGGCAGCCCCTAGGAGAGTCGAACTCCTCTTCTCAGGATGAGAACCTGATGTCCTAGCCGATAGACGAAGGGGCCAGCCTGGTGCACCCGGTGGGATTTGAACCCACACACCTTGCGGCACTAGAACCTGAATCTAGCGTGTATGCCAATTTCACCACGGGTGCGTGACGGGGGTATAGTATGCCAAAATCCTTCGCGCCCGTCAAGGGGGCAAATTTGAAAATCGTAATCGCGCCGAAACTTGCCGAAACTGGCTGAAACCGGTGCGTTCAGTTCCCGGCGTCTATGGGATATTGGGTACAGACCTTCGGCGGCGGCCCGAATGATACCCGCCACCCCGAATGCGTGTGAGTCCAAACGCGAAGTAGGTTAGCGGACTTTTTGGGTCTTGGCGGGAGGGCTTGGTTTTGGTATCATAAACAGCACCCAATACAAGGTAATTTTGAACAGAAAGGATAATATGAAGATTTCCAGAAGGGCGTTTCTTGGCGGGGCGGGTGGTGCGATTGCGCTGCCGTGGCTCGTGCCCGCGTCGGCGCTCGGGCGCGATGGCGCTGTTGCGCCGTCCAACCGCATCACCGTGGCAGGCATCGGCCTGGGCGGACGCGGACAGTCCGTCCTGCGCAGCTGGGTGTTGCCGGGAAAAGACGTGCAGTTCATCGCCATCTGCGACGTGTGGAAGCCGCGCCGCGAAGCCGTGAAGAATATCGTCGATACGTATTACGGCAACCACGACTGCAAAACTTACATTGACATGCGCGAGCTGCTGGCGCGTCCCGATATCGATGTGATCCACACCGCGACAGGCGACCGCTGGCACGCGGGCGTTTCCATCGCCGCGATGAAGGCGGGCAAGGACGTCTACACCGAGAAGCCCGCTTCCATGACCATCCGCGAAGGGCAGGCCGTGGTGGCGACCGCCGCCAAGTACGGCCGTGTCTACCAGGCCGGAATGCAGCGCCTGAGCGAACCTAACTTCGTCGTGTGCAACGAGCTCATGCGTCTCGGACGCCTCGGCAAGGTGCATACCGTGTACGCCCATCTGGCGCCATGGTCAGGCGCTCTCCACCGCGACTGGCTGCCGGCCGAGCCGCTGCCGCCGCGCGACGTCATCGACTGGGATGCGTGGCTCGGACCGTGTCCGTGGCGCCCCTACAACCACAAGTACCTGCCGAGCGGCTGGCATCGCGACCACGACCTCTACACCGGTCGGATCGGCGAATGGGGTTCGCACACCTTCGCGCAGTGCCATGACGCCGTCGGCGCGGAATCGACGTCGCCGGTTTACTATCAGTACGTGAACGGACCCGTGCCGGACGGGCAGCGGATGCGCTTCGCGAACGGCATCGAGATGGTGTCGGTGCGCAAGGGTTGGCACGGGTCGTGCGGCGTGAGGTACGTGGGCACGGAGGGATGGGTGTCGTGCGCGGACGGCTATTCGCGTCCGGAGGCGTCGCGTCCGTCGCTCCTCGCCGACTACGACAAGATCCTCGCCGACTACTGCGTGCGCACGGGCTACACCGGACAGAACCACATGCGCCAGTTCTTCAATTCAGTGAGGTCACGCACGAAGACCGTTGCCAATCCCGTGATGATGCACCGCTCCATGACGACGGTCCACTGCGCCAACATCGCGCAGTGGCTCGGCCGCGACATGAAGTGGGATCCCGTGAAGGAGCGCTTCATCGGCGACGACGAGGCGAATCGCATGCTCTCCCGCACCCAGCGCGCGGGTTGGGAGATCGTTTAGTGATTTGTGGCTAGTGGTTAGTGGTTCGAGATTAAAAAGATCCTTTGTCTTTTGTCTTCTGTCCTCTGTCCTCCAAAAATAAAAAGGTTAAAAATGAAGAAAGCTTTTTTGATAAGTCTTTGTGTCGCTCTTGTCCTGGTCGCGTCGGCGGCGGAGTTGAAGGAGCCTGTGTTCCGTATGACCGAGCCGGAGGAAGAAAACTAACGAAGCGTACTTGATTCTTTGCGATCTTTGCGTTCTTTGCGGCAAAAAGTTAAACGACAAGAGAGTAGGTAAAAATGAAAGTAGTAATTCTTACAATGGCTTGTGGAATGTTCATGTTAATGACGTCGGCGGCGGAGCTGAAGGAGCCTGTGTTCCGCATGACCGAGCCGGAGCTGCTGGCCGTGCTGAAGGAAAACGGCCTCAACGACAAGGTGACGGCCTGTCAGGAACTCAGCCATGTCGGCTCGTCCGCCGCCGTGCCTGCGCTCGCGGCGTTTCTGACGGATGCCACCGAACCGGCCCTGTTCCTCGCCGCCCGCTATGCGCTTGAGAACATCCCCGGCGTCGAGGCCGAAACTGCGTTGAAGCGTGCGCGTGCCGTCGTCACGGACGCCAAACGCCGCGGCGGGATTGAAAAGTCGCTTCGCGCGCGCACCAACCCAATCCCGGACGGCTACGCCGGCGCGAGCGAGAAGTTGACCGCGTTTCCGCCGAAGAACGCCGTCCAGAAGGGCGACCTCGCCGCCGTGCCGGCGCTCGTGGAGACGGCGCTCGGTACGGGTCCCGCGGCCACGCTCGCACGCCGCCATCTGGTCGGCTTCCCGAACGACGGTATTGTGGACGTGCTGCTGGGTTTGTTGGAAGGCGCAGATGTGAAGAAGGCCCGGCTCGCGCTGGACGTCCTGGGTACCCGCCGCGTGCGCGTGGAGATGTCAAGGTTGTTTGCGTTCGCGCGCACGACGAAACAAGAGGGACTTCGCATGGAGGCGTTCAAGGCATTTGCCACGCTGTGCGATCCGGAAGACCTGCCGCAGCTGCTGGCCCTGCTGAAGGAGTTCCCGAAGGCGGACCGTCTGTCTGGAAGCATCATCCGCGTCGTCGCGCGCGCGTTTGAGATGGACACGACGCCGATAACGGTCATTAAGGCCGAATACGGATTCTTCGGGACTCCGCGTCAGGTTGCAGACATCATTGGGGGGGTACGTGCGCTTGTCGGGGGTGGCTCGCGTACCATCATGGCGAGCAACCATCTGGCGGGACAAGGCGGTTTCCCGTTCGATCCCGCGCCGGGCAAGCACAAGGAGCTCCATCTCACATACCGTCTCGGCGACGGACCTGAACTCTCGGCCATCGTGCAGGAGTGCGGCCAAATCAAGTTTACGGACTGCCGTCTTCCCGAATCGCTGGCGAAGCAGCTCGTCTCAGCCGCACAAGCGGCGACGGGCGACGAGCGGGCCGCGCTCGTGAACATCCTCGACACGCTCGACCGGCGCGGCATCGTGCCCGGGGCGGACACGGTGCTGTTCCGTCCGATCTTCAACGGCAAGGACCTCACGGGCTGGAGCCAGCAGGACGGCTATTTCTCCGTCAAGGACGGCGTGATCACCGGCGAATCCACGCCAGATCACCTGTGCAAGCCCAACCACCACCTCGTCTATACCGCCGAAGAGCTGACCGACTTCGAGCTCCGCGCGGAGTTCCGTCTTTCAAAGGGCGCCAACAGCGGCATCCAGCTGCGCTGCAAGCCGCAGTTCATCGGCGACAACTGCTACCAGGCGGACATGAACGGCGGCGGCAACTTCGTGGGGTTCCTCTACCATCCCAAGCAGCACCTCATTGGCGCGCGCGGGTCGGACGTGGTGATCGACGCGGCGGGCAAGAAGACCGTCACGCGCTTCGCAGACGGCAAGGCGCTCCAGGACCTCTACCGCGTGGAGCAGTGGAACGACATGCGCGTGAAGGTGGAAGGGCGTGCGATTACGGTGTGGGTCAACGGCGTGCGCATGACCTCGGTGGAGGATCAGCGTGAGGCGTTCTTCCCGGCGAAGGGACACATCGCGCTCCAGCTCCACCAAGGTCCGCCGATGAAAGTAGAGTTCCGCAATATCCGCCTTCGACGCTAGGCGTATGAGGTAAAAAATGAAACTAGAGCGTATTACAAAATGGCTTGACGATGTCTTGGACGTGAAATCGTTCTCGGACGTCTCCAACAATGGCGTGCAGATCGCGCGCACGGGGGACGACGTAAAGAAGGTCGCTTTCGGCGTCGATGCGTCCGTCGCCTTCATAGAGGCGGCGGCCGAGGCGGGCGCGCAGCTCGCCGTGGTACACCACGGCATCTCGTGGGGCGGCGGCATCGCGCGGATCGTTGACGGCGTGTACAACGTGGTCGCGGCGGCCATGCGGCACAATGTGGCGCTCTACGGCGTACACCTGCCGCTTGATGCGAGCCACGCCTACGGCAACAACTACGAGCTTGCGCGCTATCTGGGACTCAAGAACATCAAACCTGCCTTCGTGTACCATGGCGAGACTATAGGCTGCACGGGTACGTTGCCGAGCGGGAAGAAGGTCGGTGTCTGCTCCGGCGGCGCGGGCGAGTTCGCCACGGACGCGAAGAACCTCGGCTGCGACCTCTACATCACGGGCGAGGCGTCGTGGGGCGAGGTTATCATGGCGGAGAACGCGGGCATGCAGATGATATGCGCCGGACACTACGCCACGGAGACTTTCGGCGTGAAGGCTCTCGCGAAGGCGATGAAAAAGTCTCTCCGAGTTGATACTGTGTTCATTCCACGTCCAGACATCCCCAACCTGCAACCTCCGAGGCTCCCATGAAAATCTCTCTCAACAAAGAATACGCCATCCGTCATCTTGGTGTGGCAGCACTCTTTTTCGGCCTGTCGCTCTACTTCCTGTATGACGCGATCTTCGTATATCCGTACCTGCCTGCGGACGGAGCGCACCACACGACGGTGGAGTTCCAGTACTCGTCGGCTGCACTGCTGGCGTTGATGTCGTTCGTGGTCGCATTCCGTGTGTTCCTTAACTGGCGTGCGACGCTTTCGTGGGACGAAGAGCAGATGACGGGCACGCTCACATGTGGCGTGCCGCTCAAGTTTGACGCCATAGACCACTTGGACGTAGGAAAATGGGAACCGAAGCAGATTCTCGTCGTGTGCGCGAAGGACGGCCGTCGCGTGACACTGGACGCCTGGCATCACGCAGGTGCGCGCGAACTGGCGGAGCGGCTTCTTTCCCATGAACCGCCGTATGCGGTTACACCCGACGGAAAAATGTGATATACTATATTCCTCTCCGGGCGCGTGGTGAAATGGCAGACACGCTGGATTTAGGTTCCAGTTCCGCAAGGAGTGGGGGTTCAAGTCCCCCCGCGCCCACCATCAAATTTCAATCGCCAGGTGCTTGACGGCGGGGCGGGGACTTGGTAAACTATTCCCCGCTTTCCACGGAGAGGTGGCAGAGCCTGGTTGAATGCACATGACTCGAAATCATGCATACCGCAAGGTATCGGGGGTTCGAATCCCTCCCTCTCCGCCAAGGCGGGCGTAATTCAATGGCAGAATAGGAGCTTCCCAAGCTTCTTACGTGGGTTCGATTCCCATCGCCCGCTCCATTTTTTTGTCTGGAGAGAGTCATGGCCGTTCAGATTCTTCCATCACTGCTCGCCGCCGACTACGGCGCGCTGGCCGCAGATATCACGCGCGCCTTCCGTTCGGGCGCGGATGCGCTCCACCTTGACATCATGGACGCGCACTTCGTACCCAACCTCTCGTTCGGTCCGGACATCGTGAAACTCTGTCGCCGCGTTGAGCCTGAGTTCTACCGCCACGTACACCTGATGATGACACGTCCCGACCTCTACCTCGAGGTCTTCGCCAATGCCGGCGCGCAGACGATTCAGATCCACGTGGAGGCGGACTGCGACCTCCACGCCGAACTCCCGCGCATTCGCGCGCTCGGCGTGCGTCCGGCCATCGTGCTCAATCCCGAGACGCCCGTGGAGGCCGTCTACCCCTATCTCGCCCTCTGCGACGAGGTGCTCGTGATGACCGTCCATCCCGGCTACGGCGGACAGTCCTTCATCGCGGACTGTCTTCCGAAGGTCGCCGCGCTTCGCGCGCGCGCACCGCACCTCGACATCATGGTGGATGGCGGCGTGAACGCCCAGACGGCCCTCGATGCGGTGCGCACCGGTGCAAACCAGCTGGTGGCCGGAAGCTTTCTCTTCAAGCAGGCGGACATGGCGTCCGCCGTTTCCGCCCTCCGCGCCGCCTGTGACGCCGCCGCATGCTGACCCTGCACCTGGACATTCTCGAAGGGCAGGCCGCGACAAGCGCGGCCCTCACGCGTGAAGCGGCAAGAGTGCCGCTTCCCCGAACGGCGGCTGCGTTTCGCGGGGAGCGGTCCGTGGGGGTGGATGGCAATCTCGTGCCGCTTGTCGGGGATGAGTTGCTGGAGGCGGTGTGCGAGGTGGTCTGGTTCAAGGATGAGGTCCGGTTGGAAGGGGAGTGCGTCATCCCCTCCATGCGCAATCTCCTGATGTTCCTTTCCGACGTGCGGACGCGCCGTTTCAAGGCGGGCGTGTTCCTTGGGGACGACGTGCTGACGGCGGCGGAGACGTTCCGCGCCGCCGCACGCACTGTCGCTGACGGCGCCTACCTGCCGCATCTCGTGGAGGAGGCGGGCGGATTCGCCGCGCGGTGGTTGCCGCTCGATACGTCGCGCGGCGCGTTCTTCGCGTGGCTTGTGGACGGCCTTGCGCGCTTCGGCGGACGCACCCCGCTTGAAACGGGAGCGGCGCGTCCGGATACCGTCCATGATGCCTGGCTCTTCGCGCTACGAAGCGACGACGGGCGCATCGCGTGGACGGACGAAGACGACATCCGTGCGCTCATGCACGACCTCGCCGTGTGGCGCGCGCCACTGCGCGTCTCCGCCGCCGACCGCGCCGCGCTACGCTTCTCCCTTGAACCGCCAGCCGAAGAGGACGGCATCTGGCGGCTTCGCCTCGCATCCGTACCCCGCACGCGCGCTGGACTCGTCTCGCTCGGACAGGCCGTCTCCCTCTTTCCTCCGCTTGCCGCGCTCCGCGGAACAGAGGCCGAACTCGACCGTGCGGCGGCGGAGTCGTTCCTCCGCACGGGCGCGCAGGCGCTCGTCGGTGCCGGCTACGCGGTGGAACCACCGCCCGGACTGCTCGGCGAACATGTGGACGCCGAGGCCGACCTCGCGCCCGTCTCCGACGAGCCGTCCGCGCCCGTCACGACGAAACTCACGATTCGTGTGGACGGAGAGGTCGTCACCGAACAGGAAATCCAGTTCCTCCTCGACCAGAACTCGCCGTTCGTGTTTTTCCGCGACCGCTGGATCGAGGTCGACCGCGCCGTGTTGCGTGAGGCCCTGCGCGCGCTGCGCGACGTGAAGGGGAAGAAGGTGTCCGTCCACGACGCCATCGCGCTCGCCTTCGGACTCCGCCGAGCCGGGGGACTCCGCGTGGACCGCGTGCGCGCGCACGGCTGGCTGCGTGGCCTTATCAACGAACTGCGCGGTGAGCAGCGTTTCCGCGTGCTGGATGCCCCCGTCGGTTTCAACGGCACACTACGCGACTACCAGCTCCGCGGCGCGAGCTGGCTTGCCTTCCTCGCGAAGTGGGGATTCGGGGCGTGTCTTGCGGACGACATGGGCCTCGGCAAGACGGCGCAGACGATCGCCTTCTTCCTCCACCGCAAGGCGTCGCATCCAGCGCTCGTCGTCGCCCCCGTCTCGGTGACGACAAACTGGACGCGCGAGCTCGCACGCTTTGCGCCATCGCTAAAGGTGTATCTCCACCAGGGTGCGGAACGCCATACGGGCAGTCTTTTCAGCAAGGCGTGCCGGGAGGCGGACGTGGTGGTGACGGGCTACGCTCTATTCGCAAAGGACTTTTCGTTGTTCGCTGAGAATGCTTTTTCGGCGCTCGTGCTTGATGAGGCGCAGACCGTCAAGAACCCCGACACGCGCATCTCACGCGCCGTCCGTGCCCTTGACGTGCCCGTGCGCGTGGCGCTCACCGGTACGCCGCTTGAGAACAGCGCGGATGACCTCTGGGCGTTGGAGGCCTTTCTCAATCCCGGTCTGCTCGGCGAACGGAAAGAGTTTGCCGACACCTTCACGCGCGTTCTCCGTGCGGACGCCAACGCGGGCGTGGCGTCGCGTCTCCGACATATCCTCGAGCCGTTCATGCTCCGCCGTCTCAAAACCGAACCCGGCATCGCCGCCGAACTCGGCGAACGGCGCGAAATCCGCGAGTGGTGTACGCTCAACCCGCGCCAGCGCGCGCTCTACGAATCGGCGCTCGCCACATTTCGTGAAGAAATGTCTGAGGTGGCGGATGTCCGCAAAGAACGGGCCGGGGTGGCGGATCGCCGTGTCCGTAACACCCGTCGCGGACGTATTCTCGCGCTCCTCACCGAGCTGAAGGAAATCTGCGATTCGTCCGCGCTCGTGGAGGGCGGCGAGGCCGCGGACGGCGG
This sequence comes from uncultured bacterium, assembly GCA_902802945.1. Taxonomy (GTDB): domain Bacteria; phylum Verrucomicrobiota; class Kiritimatiellia; order RFP12; family UBA1067; genus RUG572. Next base: position 74,692 of record CADCOC010000002.1, read on the forward strand.
GAAGGTGCGTCGTCTCGACGAACTGCTGGATTCGATTTTCGACGCGGGCGAGAGCTGTCTCGTGTTTACGCAGTATGCGCGGATGGGGCGTCTGTTGCGTGCGCATTTGCAGGAACGTTTCGGCCGTCGCTTCCCGTTTCTGCATGGCTCGCTCTCGCCCGCGCAGCGCGAGGAGGAGATCGCCGCGTTCAACGCGGACCCCGAACCGAATGCCTTCATCCTCTCGCTGAAGGCGGGTGGGTTCGGTCTCAACCTCACGCGCGCCACGCACGTGATCCACTTCGACCGCTGGTGGAATCCCGCCGTGGAGAACCAGGCCACGGACCGCGCGCACCGCATCGGACAACTCCGCGACGTGTTCGTGCATCTCTTCATCTGCGCAGGCACGCTGGAGGAGCGCGTGGACGAGCTACTGGAGACGAAGCGTCGTCTCGCGGGCGAGATCGTGGGCAGCGGCGAGTCGTTCCTGCTGAAGATGTCGGATCGTGAGTTTGAAAGGATGGTGTCGCTCGATGGGGAGTAAGCATTATCCTTTGCGCGTGACGCGAAGCGCGTTCGGCATCCGCGCGCAGGATCTGCGTACGCTCGCGCGCGGCACATGGTGGGCGCGGCGTTGGATCGCCGCGCTGGAGGCGATGCGCCTCGGCGCGCGTTTCGGGCGCGGGCGTCAGTATGCGGTCAGCGGACAAGTCACGGACCTCGTGGTGGAGGGATCGCACGTCTCGGCGTCGGTCGTCGGGTCTCGTCCCGAACCCTACCGCGTGACGCTTGACTTCACGGCGGCGGAAGGGACGGCGCGCGGGCGGATCGCGGAGGCGATTAGGTCGCAGCCGATGACGCTTGGGCGTCTGCTTGCGGGCGATCTGCCGGTGGAAGCTGGCGAGCTGTTCCGCGCGGAGGGAATCCCGCTCTTTCCGCAGGCGGAGCCGCGCGGGAAGACGCCGGAGGGCAAGATGATATGGGACGTCGTGATGCGATGCAGTTGTCCGGACTGGGCACGTCCCTGCAAGCACATGGCGGCGGTGCTGCTACTACTCGGCGAGGAGGTGGCACGCCGTCCGGCTACGCTGCTTGCGTTGCGCGGCGTAGACGTTGAGTCGCTCGTGCCACCCGACGCACCGGAAGGACCGTCTCCGTTTGAAGGGGCGGGGTGGCTGGAACAGTCGGGGTGGCGGGCCTCTGCGCCCGAAGGATCGGGGTGGCGGGCCTCTGCGCCCGCAAATGGCGGCGCACTTCTAGTGCGCCGCTTAGGTCCCCTGCCGTACTGGCGCGGCACCGCACGGTGCGTCGAGACGCTGGAGAAAATGCAGACCCGCGCCGGCGCCGTCGCCCGCGAAGCGGCCGCCGGAAATTCCATTGACTTGCGCGTGTAGCCCACCGCCCGCGCTTAGGCTGAGGCGACCGGCACGGCCCGGACGAACTTCGGACGATACGCAGGCCAGTCGGCGAGGACGCGCGCGGCAAGCGGCGACGCGGTTCGGGCAACGTGTTCGCGCAGAAGCGCAAGAAGTTCGCGCTCTTCCTCGGAATCGGCCGCGACGCCGGCGAGGTCGATGGAGTCGAGGTTGCATTTGAGGTCGAAGTCTCCTGATTCGTCGAGCACGTAGGCGACGCCGCCGGTCATGCCCGCGCCGAAGTTGATGCCTGTCGGGCCGAGGATTAAGGCAACGCCGCCGGTCATGTATTCGCAGCCGTGATCGCCGATGCCCTCCGCGACGAGCGTGACGCCCGAATTGCGGATGCCGAAGCGCTCGCCAGCTTGTCCGTTGATGTAGATCGCGCCCGAGGTGCCGCCGTAGGCGATTACGTTGCCGGCGATCACATTGGTTTCTGGGTGGAATTCCGGAGATTCCGGATTATCCGGAATATCCGGAGATTTCGGAAGTTCCGGTGGCCTTATCGTTATCACGCCGCCGGAAAGCGATTTGCCGATATAGTCGTTGGCTTCGCCGCGCAAGTTAAAGGTGATCCCCTTTGCGAGGAACGCGCCAAAGGATTGCCCCGCCACGCCGGTGAAGTTGACGGTGAGATCAGCAGGGCTGGAAGCACGCCGTGCGACAAGCCACCCCGAAAGCGCCGCGCCAACCGAGCGGTCGCAGTTGGAGATCATGCGCACGAGAGTGCGTTCGCCGCTCTCCACGGCGGGAATCAGCTCGCGGGTATCGTAGTTTTCAGATTCTTTGCCACAAAGACCACAAAGATTTTTATCACAAGAATCCTTTGCGATCTTTGCGTTCTTTGTGGCAAATAAATCCCCAAAATCAAATGTTGTGCCTTCCTTGGCCTGTAGCAGGTCGGTGCGGCCGCGCGCTTCGGCGAGGGAGTGGAGGCCGAGAGAGGCGAGTATCTCGCGCACTTCTTCCGCGAGGAAGCGGAAGTAGGATTGCAGATGCTCGGGCTTTCCGGCGAACTTCGCGCGCAGTCCCTCCTTCTGCGTGGCGATTCCCACGGGGCAGCAGTTGAGGTTGCAGTTGCGACACTGCACGCAGCCGAGCGAGACGAGCATCGACGTGCCGAACGCGAACTCATCCGCACCGAGCATCGCGGCGATCACGATGTCGCGTCCCGTGCGGAGCTGTCCGTCAACCTGAAGTTTCACGCGGTGGCGAAGATTGTTTTTGATGAGCGTCTGGTGCGCCTCGGCGAGGCCGACTTCCCACGGGAGGCCGGCGTGCTTCATCGAGGTGAGCGGCGCGGCGCCGGTGCCGCCGTCGAAACCGGAGATCACCACGACATCGGCGTGGGCCTTCGCGACGCCGGCGGCGATGGTGCCGACGCCCGCCTCGGAGACGAGCTTCACCGAGACGCGCGCCTCGGGATTCGCGCATTTGAGGTCGTAGATGAGCTGCGCGAGGTCTTCAATGGAGTAGATATCGTGGTGCGGCGGGGGCGAGATCAGAGTGGTGCCGGGCTTCGCGTGGCGGAGGCGGGCGACGAGGTCGTTCACCTTGTGTCCGGGGAGTTGTCCGCCTTCGCCGGGCTTCGCACCCTGCGCGAGCTTGATCTGCAGGTCTTTTGCCGAGCGGAGGTATTCGATTGTCACGCCGAAGCGTCCCGAGGCGACTTGCTTGATCGCGCTGTTCTTCTCGGTACCGAAGCGTTCGGGATTCTCGCCGCCTTCACCGGAGTTGGACATCGTGCCGAGTCCGTTGAGGGCCAGGGCGATCGTCTCGTGCGCCTCGGGCGAGAGCGAGCCGAGCGACATCGCGCCGCCCACGAAGTGCTTCACGATGGAATCGACAGGCTCGATAAATGTTGCCAGTGTGGAATTGTTGCCAGTTCCAATGTTGCCAGTTTCCAATTGATCATTGGAATTGGCCATTGGCAACATTTTCACATTGGCAACATTCGCAAACTCCAGTTGCGAGCGGAGGGTCACGTGGCTGTGCTGGTCGATGTCGTCGGTGTAGCGGTGGAAGCGGGCGTAGTCGTTGTGGCGCACGGCCTCACGGAAGTCGATGAGCCGCTGCGGGTTCCAGAGGTGCTCTTCGCCGCCCTTGCGCGCGCGGTATTCGCCGCCGGGAGGACAACTACCGGGGGAACCCAGGTTCCCCCGAACCCCTTCAATGAGGTTTTCGATATCTTCCAGCTCCAACCCGCCCACGGGCGAGGTGACGCCGCCGAAGTATTCCTCCATGAGCTTCGGGCCGAGGCCGACCGCCTCGAAGATGCGCGCCGAGCGGTAGGAGCGCAAGGTCGAGATGCCCATCTTCGACATGATTTTCATGATACCCTTGCACACCGCCGTGACGTAGTTGGTTGTGGCCAGGTAGGGCGCGGACTCCGGCCGCGCCGCATCGCCCCCCCGGTAGGGCTGGCGCCCCGCGCCAGCCGCGGCTGCGGATTGCGGCGGTCGCGGGGCGACCGCCCTACCGATCTGCGATACCGTGGCGAGTGCAAGCCAAGGGTTGATCGCCGTCGCGCCGAAACCGAGCAGCACGGCAAAGTGATGCACCTCGAGCACTTCGCCCGATTCGACCACGATGCCGACTGATGGTCGCACGCCCGCTTCTGCAAGCGCCTTGTTTACCGCCGTCACGGCGAGGAGGGAAGGGATTCTTTTTTTGCCACAAAGATCACAAAGGTCACAAAGATTATTATCGCCAGAATCCTTTGCGATCTTTGCGTCCTTTGCGGCTAAAAAATTCCGATCCGAGAGGATGATGATCTTCGCGCCATCCTTCACTGCCTGCAGCGCATCGGCCGCGAGCTGATCAAGTGCGGTCTTCAACCACCCCGGTTCCCCATTTCCCACTTTACACTTTACACATTCAACTTTACACTCTCCTCGTTCCCTAACGCACATCGAGAGAGTCTTTGCTGGAAAGTCGGGGATGTTGCGCATTCGCTCCAGTTCGTCGTCCGTCAACACCGGACGCGTCATCTTCACGAGCCGTGCGTGCTCGGGCGTTTCCGAGAGGATGTTCGCCTGGTTGCCGATGTAGGTCATGATCGACATCACGAGCTCTTCACGGATGGGATCGATCGGCGGATTCGTCACCTGCGCGAAAAGCTGGTGGAAGTAGTCGAACAGGCGGAATTGCCCGTGTGCCCTCAAGCACGCAAGCGCGGCATCGTTGCCCATCGCGCCGACGGGTTCGTGTCCGGTCTCGGCCATTGGCCTGAGAATCAGCTCGACGTCCTCCAGCGTCCAGCCGAAGCGCTGCTGTTCATCGAGAATCCCATTCCCCATTCCCAGTTCCCCATTCCCCATTTTCGACGGCACGATTTCGTTGAAGAGGCCCGTGACGGGAATGTGGTTTTCTTTCACCCAGCGGCGATAGGGCTGTCGGCGAGCGTAGTAGGTCTTGACTTCGGCATCCTCCATGAGGCGATGGTTCACGAGGTCGAGCCAGAGGATCGAGCCGGGCTTGAGGCGGCCGTGTCGCGCGACGCTCTCGGGTGCGATGTCGAGGACGCCGGTTTCGGAAGCGAGGACGAAGAGTCCGTCTTTCGTGAGCGTCCAACGGGCGGGACGGAGTCCGTTGCGGTCAAGCGCGGCACCGAGGCTGATGCCGTCCGTGAACGCGACGGCGGCGGGACCGTCCCATGGTTCCATCAATGCCGAATGGTATTCATAGAACGCGCGCACGTCGTGTCCCATGTGGTATTTTGCGCCCCACGCCTGCGGGATGAGCATCATCATCGCGTGCGGCGCGTCGCGTCCGGCGGCAACGAGCAGCTCGAACATGTTATCGAGTGAGGCGGAGTCGCTCTGCCCCTTGTTGATAAGCGGCAGGATCTTCTTGATGTCGATCTGGTAGGGCGCGGACTCCGGCCGCGCCGAATCCTGGTAGGGCTGGCGCCCCGCGCCAGCCGCTTCGGAAAACGCGAGCGACGGCTCGCGTGCGGCGAGCGCGTTGAGATTACCTTTAAGCGCGTTGATCTCGCCGTTGTGCGCAATCGCGCGAAACGGATGCGCCAGTTCCCACGACGGGAACGTATTGGTGGAATACCTCTGATGGACGATGGCGAACGGCGAGATGAAATCGGGATCGGAGAGATCGGGATAGAACTTCTCTATCTGCGTGGCGAGAAGAAGCCCCTTGTACACGATCGTGCGCGACGAGCAGGAGCAGACATAGGTTTTCGTCGTGGTCTTTTCGATCTGCCGCCGGATGACATAGAGGCGGTGCTCGAAGGACATTCGACATTCGTCATCCGACAACCGTTGTCCGCTGTCGGTTGTCGAATGTCGTAATGCCACGAAAAGTTGCCTGATTCGCGGCATCACTGAGCGGGCATCTTTGCCGATGGCCGAAGGATTGGTGGGCACGTCGCGCCACGCCAGCACTTCGCATCCTTCCCCATGTACCGCCGCCGCAATCGCTCCTTCTTCCCCCTCGCCGCCAAAGATCATCGCAACGCCGAAGGGTTTGTTTTCGCTACAAAGATCGCAAAGGTCACAAAGCTTGTTTGCCTCTTTATTATCTTTGCGCTCTTTGCGTTCTTTGTGGCTAAAAACATCCCCCAATACTTTTCTGAAGAACCCGTGCGGGATCTTCATCAGCAGCCCGGCACCGTCGCCCGTCTCAGGGTCATTGCCCGTCGCGCCGCGGTGCATGAGGCGCTTCAGGATCGTCATGCCATTGACCACGATCTCGTGGCTTGCCTCTCCCGAGAGGTTCGCCACCATCCCCACGCCGCACGCGTCGTGTTCGTACTCGCTGCGGTAGAGTCCTTGCTGTCGTTCGTATTTGCTTTGCTGGTTCATGGCCGTATGCCTTCATTCAAGAGATTGTTTGATTGTCCATGTAGAACATGTAAAACATCTAAATCATCTGTATGGGTTACATGTTCTACCTGTTCTACATGGATAAACCCTTCCTCCGACAGGGTTTTGCAATAGACTCTTCAAGAGGTATTGATTTGCCGCTGGCGATGGCGCGAACGACAAGTGACGCGCCGGAAGCGCAGTCGCCCACGCAGTAGATGTTGCGCGGCGCGTCGGAGATGAGTGCCGTACGCGGCGTCTGGGCGAGCCCGAGCTGCGCAACGATCGGATGATTCGTCGGCACGCCCGTGAAGCCCATCGCGAGAAACACGAGGTCTGCCTTGATGACCTCCTTGGTGTTCGGCACGGCGTGGAACTTCACCGGCCTGCCTTCGGGCGAGAACTCCCATTCGACGGTTTCTACTTCGACGCCAGCGACGCATGCGGAATCTGATCGCACTGCATCGGCCCCCAGGTAGGGCTGGCGCCCCGCGCCAGCCGCGGTTACGGACTGCGGCGGTCTCGGGGCGACCGCCCTACCAATGAACCGCAGCGAATTCAAATTCCACCGGCGTTCGCATCCTTCCTTGTGGCTGGAGCTCGTGCGGAGCATGTAGGGCCAGAGCGGCCAGGGCGTCGAGGTGTCGCGTTCGTCTGGCGGCTTGGGCATGATCTCGATCTGCGTGACGGACTTCGCGCCGTGTCGGATCGCCGTGCCCACGCAGTCGCTGCCTGTGTCGCCGCCGCCGATCACGAGCACGTCCTTGCCCTTGGCGTTGATCGGCGGCGCATCGATCTCGCCGGTGAGAAAGCGGTTTTGTCCCTCGAGGAGCTCAAGCGCCAGATGGACGCCGGCAAGTTCACGGCCTGGAATCTTGAGATCGCGGGCGGCGGGCGTGCCGATCGCGACGATCACTGCGTCGTTCTGCTTGGCGAGCCAATCGGCGGACAAATCCTTGCCAACCTCAATGCCCGTCACGAAGCGGATACCCTCTGCCTCCAGGAGCGCGCGGCGGCGGTCGATGAGCGACTTGTCGAGCTTGAAGCACGGGATACCGTAGCGGAGGAGTCCGCCGATGTTCGCGCGCCGCTCGTACACCGTCACGCGCCATCCCTTCCGCCGGAGCGTGACGGCGGCGGAAAGCCCCGCCGGACCCGCGCCGATGACAGCAACTGATTTCCCGTTCTCCTTTTCCGGTGGCTGCGGCACGACCCAGCCGTTTTCAAATGCCGTCTCGATGATGCGCTTTTCGCTCTGCCGCACCATGACGGCCTCTTCGTCGAGGCCATGCACGCACGAGGCCTCGCAGAGCGCGGGGCAGATACGAGAAGTAAACTCGGGGAAGTCGGAGTTCATCGACAGGAGCGCGTAGGCCCGCCGCCAGTCGCCCTGCGCGACGGCGCGGTTCTGGTCGGGCACGAAGTTGCCGAGCGGACACCCGTAGGCGTGGCAGAACGGCTGGCCGCAGTTCATACAGCGTGTGGTCTGCTCCTTCAGCTCCTCGTCGGAGAGCATGCGCTCGACCTCGCGCCAGTCGCGCGTACGCTCCTCCATCGGGCGGTAGATGTCGTGTATTCGTTGCATATCAGATACAACATAGCACAACCCATGCCAAGCGGCGAGCGGCTCCTCCTGCCCCCCATTCTTTTACAATTCCTGTAACATAACCGAGTTGCGATGCCACAATCTTGTAATGCGTCAATACGTCTGTTTGCGCTTGACATATTACGCATCGCGTAATATACTACGCGACATGATTTCATCTTTCAGGGACAAAGACACGCGTGAATTGTATGAAACCGGCGCCAGCCGCCGGTTCAATGCGATTGCGCGGATTGCGCTGCGAAAGCTAGACATGATTGCCGCCGCAACGCAGGTCGAGACCTTGCGGGTTCCCCCTGGCAACCATCTGGAATCATTAAATGGAGACCGACAAGACCAATGGAGCATACGCATCAACGGCCAATGGCGAATATGTTTCAAGTGGAATGGCAGCAACGCCGAAGGAGTCGAAATCGTTGATTATCATTGAGGAGGAAGAAAATGCGCACGAAAAACCTGATTCATCCTGGAGAGATTCTTAAAGAAGAGTTTTTGGAGCCGCTTGGCATCAGCCAGAACCAACTGGCGATCGACATTCGCGTGCCCGCTCCGCGCATCAGCGCCATTGTACATGGCAGGCGGGCCATTTCCGCCGATACCGCGCTTCGGCTCGGTGCCTATTTCAAGATGGAGCCGCAGTTCTGGCTCAATCTCCAGAGCAACTATGACCTCGGCGTTGCCGAATCTGGAACATGGTCCCGAATCAAGAAGTTGATTCCGGCGTTCGTTCCCCGGAATGCCGCCGCGATTTTGTGACTGATAGCCGCCTATGGTAACTCAACCTTCACCTTGAAGAACCGACGGCCAAAATCGCACACAACAAGATACACCCCACCTTGTTGTTGTACGCTTGCTGTCGCATTCAACAGCAAATCCCCTATGGCAACTCCACCTTACCGTGTTCCCCTTTAGCAGTTGAACAATTGCGTTGGTGTCGAGAAGATAGCCGTTACCATTCATTCCGAAGCCTCCGCTGCTCCTTTACGGCATCACCATTCCACTGGAGCTTACCGACAAGATCGGAAAAATCATACTTCGGCTTCTCTTCTTTGACTATCGGGATCATTACAATCTTGAACGTGTACTGGCCAAACTCTCGTGGAACCTCTATAGAAATCCTGTTCCGCCGAGGTCTTGCCACTCTTTCTAGCGTCGGCATATCCATCTCCTTCTAGCGTTGGCATATCCATCTCCTTCCTTTTAGTGGTTCTTGTGAAATTCTACCTCCCACCGTTGGCACACACCCGTGTGCGCGGCAGTTGTTGTGTCGCTCTCCATCGGAGGCGGCGGTTTCATCGAAACCGCCCTACCTTTTTTTCGGCGGTCACGGGGTGACCGCCCTACCAATGTGGCGACCGGTCCGGCGGCTCACAACCGCCTGTATGTCAAAGAGCGATGTTCGGCGGGTTATCGCGGAACGTAGAAAAGCGTATCAAAACGCCGCCGTTGCGGCAAGCGGGAAATCAATAAAACAGGTATCCCTCACCCGAACTTGACCTGCGTGAGGAGGATGAGCGCGACGGCGGCGAGCATGAGCGCCGAGACGAGTTTGAGGCAGGCCGTGGCCTTTGCAGAGCCGAGCAGGCCTGCGCGGAAGAAATCGGCGGCGAGGATGATCGGGAAGTAGATGAACGGTACGAGCGCGCAGAAAAGCGTGCCGAGGAACAACACCTGCACGGCGGGCGGGAACGTTGATTCTTGCTGCGTGAAGTTCGGCAGGAACGCGAGGAAGAAGAGTATCGTGAGCGGATTCGAC
>CADCOC010000003.1:0-69568 GCA_902802945.1 uncultured bacterium
CCCTCCAGTAATGGCAGACTCAATGCAAAATGGTGAAAAGACAGAGTGAATGCGACTCCCCGCTTCGCGGGCAGTCGCATTCACTCTGTCTTTTCACCCCCCAGATTTTGCGCCTTTTCCGCTTGCGTCTACGGCGGGAGTTTGCTATACTTGCACCCGTCAACGCCTTAATCGTGTTTTTGCAGTTACGCGGCTTGTTTCAGGTCGGGTGGCTTGATCCGCGACTGCCACGAAAGAGGGGCTTAGCAACTACCTCAACTATGAAAGAGAAAAGAGTCATCAATTCATCTTCCGCATGGGGGTTGAGATTTTCAGCTTTCAGGGCATGCCTACACGCGCTTACGGCCTTGCTCGTTGTCTTCGCTACGGGCCTTATGTCCGTTTCGGCCCAAGACGACGCAACCAACCGGCCTCCCGTACAGACGTACTATCTCCCCATTCCGGAGGAAGACCTTCTGCAGACCCTCACCTCGATCCATGGCGGAGCGAGCTGGACCCTTCCGGCCGAGCCCATCGAGTCGTATAACTCAATCGTCGTGTTCGTCGATGGCACCGTCATCTACTACGACCAGTGGGAGGACGGCTACGAGCAGGACATCGCCAACCCGAACCACATCTACAGTGCCGCGAATCCCACGGGCACGCAGATCTGGGGCGACGGCGACCCCTCCAACGGCGCTCCACCCGACTACCCGCACGACAAGTTCTACGCGGGCGACGTGATCGTCCTCTCCAGCGAGGTCAAGGTCAACGGCCGCAACCCCGCCAAGCAGGTGTTCTTCGACGGCTCCGACAAGATCGGCGTCTCGCGTCCTGTCGCCATCACCCGCGCCGTCTGGGCGAGCCAGTCCAAAACCCTCTTCGCAGGTGCGAACGAGGTCTATGACACGACCTTCTTCGGCACCGAGTTCGTCGTCCCCGTCGGCGAGAACACCGAGAACCAGAACGAGATCTTCCAGTACACGGGCGCCACGATCATGGCAGGCGCCGGCGGCGCGACCGTCTCGGTGGACCTCGACGCCAACGGAACCTATGACAGCACCGCGACCCTCGCGGAAGGCCAGACCTTCCTCGTCGATGGCGGCCTCAAGCAAGGCGCCAAGATCAAGGCCACCAACGGCTCCGTGCAGGTCAACCTCCTGACGGGCGACATCTACGACGGCTACGAAAGCCGTTTCATCACCCTGCTTCCGACGCATCTTTGGTCTTCTGCCTACACCTCCCCCGTCGCGACGCCCGTCACGACAAAGAGCGGCACCACGACCTACAACAGCGGCACAAAGATTTGGCTCTACAACCCCGGTTCCTCGGCCATCACCGTCTATTACGAGACAGCCGGCGTGAGCGCCAAGTCCGTTTCCGTACCGGCCAAATCCTCCAAGTATGTAATCGCCGGCAAGAAGACCACGACCACATCCACCGACACCTACACCGGCTCGACCACTTCAGGTGTTTACGTCTATACGAAGAACGATGCGCCTTTCTACGCCATCGCGACAATCGACTCGACTGGCACGGGCAAGTCGACCAAGACTTCGGGCGGCGACAACCGCACCTGGGACTGGGGTTTCGCGCTGGTCCCGGACAGCTCGATGAGCTCGCAGATCGTCGTCGGCCTCGGCCTCGGACGCGATCCTACCTCCACCACCTCGCCCAACGAGAACGGTGCCCCGATCTGGACCGTTGCGGACAAGGACACCACCCTCTACGTGGACTACGACGGCAACCCCGACACTGGCGCCTACACCGACAAAAACGGCAGCAAGTACGACAAGGCCATCACCGTCAAGCGCCTTGAGCTCGCCAAGGTGTACAACCCCTCCGGCGACCAGACCGGCATGCTCATCTACACCCTCGACGGTGCGAAGATCGCCGCCGCCTGGGGCGAAGATCCGGCGAACTCCTCCCCCGGCCAGCCCGGCCTCGACCTTGGCACCGGCATCCCGCCCATGCCCGAATGGGTCATGCGCAAGTCGTCGAAGCTCGTCGAAGACGCCGATGACGACGGCTTCATGACGCCCGGCGACACGATCGAGTACACGGTCGAGTTCCTCAACGTCGGCCGCCAGCCCGTCTCCGGCCTCACCCTTAAGGACGAACTCCCCGCCGACGTCACCTACGTCGCGGGCTCCTCCGCCTTCTCCTCCACCCACCGCGAATCCTCGAACAACACCAGCCACAACATCGCCGACAACGCCTCGGGTGACGCGTTCCCGTTCGGCGGCAACGGCCTCGACCTGACCATCGACGCGAACAGCGAGAACGGCGGCAACCTCCGCGTCGGCGGCGCCTGGTACTACACCTATCGCGTCCGAATCAACAACTCCGTCAACTCCGACGCGATCCGCAACGTCGCAATCGCGATTGGCCCCGGTGCCTCCGTCACGAACTCGATCACGGACTCGCTCCGCGCCCTCGTGGGCGACAAAGTCTGGCTGGACACGAACGGCAACGGCATCCAGGACGCGAATGAAGCGCCCGTCGCGGGCATCGTCGTCAGCCTCGTGGACGCCAACGGCAACCTCGTCTTGAACGACAAGGACATCCCCTATCAGGTCGCGACCGATGAGAACGGCAACTACCTCTTCAAGGGCGTCCGCCCCGGCACCTACCAGGTTGTCTTCGACCTCCCGCCCTACTACACAGCGACCACGAAGGACGCAGGCTCCGATGACGAAGCCGACTCCGACATCGGCGCAACGGGCGCGACGGAGCAGTTCACGCTCCGCGGCGGAGAGGTCAAGGACGATGTTGACGCAGGTCTCGTCCTCGTGGACGACCCCGCATCCATCAAGATCGTCAAGACCGCCGGCAACGCCCCTGACGGCACCGTTCTCGCGCTCGACGCCAAGGGCGTGCCCGTCACCTACACCTACAAGGTCACCAACACCGGCAAGACCTACCTCTCCGGCGTGACCGTCACGGACGACATTCTCGGCGACATCGGCACCGTCGAGGGCCTCCTCGCCCCCGGCGCGACGGTCATCCTCACCAAGACCACGACGATCACCAGGGGTGTCGTCAATGTCGTCAATGTCGTCGGCACGCCCTGCGCGAAGGATGGTACGCAGATTTCCTTCCTCAATGACGTTACGGACGAGGACGACGCGGAAGTCACCGTCCCCGCCGACCCCGCCACAATCGGTGACCGCGTCTGGGCCGACATTGACGACGACGGCTTCCAGGACGAAGGCGAGCCCGGAATTCCCGACGTGACCGTCACGCTCAAGGATTCCAACGGCAACGTCGTCGCCTCCATGAAGACCGACGCCAACGGCAACTACCTCTTCGAGGACATTCCCGCTGGCTCCTACACCGTCGTATTCACCTCGCCCGACAGCGTCTATGAGTTCACCGCGAAGGACGCCGGCTCCGACGACGCCAGCGACTCCGATGCCGACGCCTCGGGCGTTGCGTCCGTCACGGTCGGCGAAGGCGACGTAAACCTCACGATTGACGCGGGCCTGAAGCTCAAGAGCGGCGCGGCCGCCATCAATCTTGTCAAGACGGCCGGTGACGCCGCAGACGGCACGGCCCTCCAGCTCGCCCGCTACGGCGACACCGTCACCTACACCTACAAGGTCACCAACACCGGCCTTGCCCCCCTCATTAATGTGAGGGTCACGGACGACAAGCTCGGCACCATCGGCACCATCGCCTCCCTCGCGCCTGGCGCCTCCGCGACGCTGACCGCCTCGACCGCGCTCACCGAGGATACGACCAACGTCGGTACCGTCACCGCCACCCCGACGACCAAGTCGGGCGACGCCATTCCCGGCGTTCCCTCGGTCACGGACACCGATGACGCCGTCGTCAAAGTTCCCGAGCAGACCGCCACCATCGGCGACCGCGTCTGGATCGACGCAGACGGCGACGGTATCCAGGACGCTGACGAGATCGGTCTCGGCGGTGTGACCGTTGACCTCAAGGACGCGAACGGCAACGTCGTCGCTACGAAGACGACCGACGGAAACGGCAACTACCTCTTCACGGACGTCAAACCTGGCGCCTACACCATCGTCTTTACGGCCCCGACCGACTGGACCTTCACCACGCAGAACGTCGGTGCCGATGCCGCCGACAGCGACGCCGACCTCGTAACGGGTGCCGTGTCCGTCACGGTCGCCCCGGGCGACGACAACCGCACGATCGACGCGGGCCTGAAGCTCGCCGACGGCGTCGCCGCCATCCAGATCGTCAAGACAGCAGGCAACGCTCCTGACGGTACGACGCTCCGCACCGACACCATCGGCGAGGCGGTCACCTACACCTACAAGGTCACCAACACCGGCCGCACTTACCTCAAGGATGTCGAGGTCACGGACGACAAGCTCGGCACCATCGGCACCGTCACCGGTACCCTCGCCCCCGGTGCGTCCGCGACGCTGACCAAGACGGCCACGATCTCTGTGGATACGACCAACGTCGGCACCGTCACCGGCACGCCGTGCGACGAGAACGGCACCGTCCTCGACACGGACAAAGTCTCCGCCACGGACGATGCCGTAGTGGACGTCCCGGACGAACCCGCCTCCATCGGCGACCGCGCATGGGTTGACCTCAACGGCAACGGCGTGCAGGACGCCGGCGAGCCCGGACTTCCTGGCGTGATCGTCACGCTTCAGGACAGCACCGGCGCCGACATCGCGACGACGATGACCGACGAGAACGGCAACTACATCTTCCCGGACATCAATCCCGGCGACTACACCGTGACCTTCGCACCGACGCAGACCTGGTGGAAGGTCACCGAGCAGGACGTCGGCAACGACGACGCCGCGGACAGCGACATCGACGCCGATGGCGTGACGGAGACCTTCACGCTCGTCTCGCTCGTTGACGACCTCAGCCGCGATGCGGGCTTCGTCTTCGACGACACCGCCGCTTCCATCGAGATTGCCAAGACCGCCAGCAATACCGCCATCGGCAAGGGCGATACCGTCACCTACACCTACGTCGTCACCAACACCGGCTCCACCTATTTCAAGGACGTCACCATTACGGACGACAAGCTCGGTGCCATCGGCACCATCGCCATCCTCGCCCCCGGCGCCGCCCAGACGTTGACCGCCACGGCGGTCCTCACCGAGGACACGACCAACATCGGCACCGCCACCGGTACGCCCGCAGACTCCACCGGCACGCCAATTCCCGGCGCAGATGACGTCACGGCCAATGACGAAGCCACCGTCTCCGTCAACACAGATCCCGCCATCGTCGGCGACCGCGTGTGGAACGACGTGGACGGCGACGGCATCCAGGATGACGGCGAACTCGGCATCCAAGGCGTGACCGTCAACCTCCTCGACGCCGATGGCAACGTCGTTGCGACCACGACGACGGACGCGAACGGCAACTACCGCTTCGAGATCGGCGACCCCGGCACCTACGTCATCGAGTTCGCCCCCAAGAGCGGCTGGACCTTCACCACGAAGGACGCGGGCAACGACGACGCCCTTGACAGCGACGCCGATCCCGCCACGGGCCGTACGCCGTCCTTCACCGTCTCGGCAGGCCAGACCGACCTCACGCTCGACGCCGGCCTCGTCGGCGGCGTGCCTCCGGGCATCTGCTCGCTCATTGACGTCGCGAACAAGTTCAACGCCTTCATCGGCGGCAACTTCACGTCCGACGGCGGCGACACCGAGGGCAACCTCCTCGTCGGCGGCAACGCGACGCTCGGCGCTGGCTACAGCGTCGGCCTCATCGGCCCCGGCAACGGCCGCACCCGTGAAGCCGCAGCCCTCGGCACTGACTCGCTCGTCGTCGCTGGCGACCTCACCGAGACGACCGCCCCGGACATGAACGGCAACATCGTGTACGGCGGCACCTACACCAACCAAGGCCAAACCGCCCGCATCCTCGCCTTCTACGACATGCGCAACGTCAGCCCCGTCACCCTCGATGAGAACTGGAACGTCCCAGAGGACGGTTCGGGCCGCACCCTCGCGGACATCGCCGCCGACCTCAAGCGCTTCAGCTCAATCGTCGCGACCCTGCCCGAAAGCGAGGGCGTCACGAAGGACTACACGACCGACCCCTGGAACATCGTCTGGACCGGTACCAATACCTTCCGCAACGTCTTCTGGGCCAACGCGGCCGACTTCAACCTAAAGTACAAGGGCATCTGGCTCAAAGTCCCCGCGGGCAGTAAGGTTGTCGTGAACATCTTCGGTGCCACCATCACCGAGACCTACAGCGACATCTACCTCCCTCAAGGCGTCGATCCCTCGCAGGTGCTCTTCAACTTCGTGGACGCGACCTCCATCACGACCACGGGCTACGAGTTCCACGGCTCGGTCCTCGCGCCATACGCCAACGCGAGCTTCTCCGGTGCTTCGATCGACGGCTTCGCCTACATCGGCGGCAACGTCCAGACCGAGAACGGCTTCGAGTTCCACGACTACGAGTTCAAGGCATTCGACTGCTCGCGGAGCATCGTTACCGTCAACAAGCCCGCCATCGGCGTCTATCTCTCCGCCAACGGCTATGACGTCGGCCAGATCGTCCGCGTCGCGGAAGGCGGCACCCTTGAGATCGTTCAGAAGGTCGCCAACACCGGCCGTACGAGCCTGGAGAACGTCGTGCTCGTCGATGTGCTCGGCAACCGCTACGACCTCGGCACCCTCGCCGCCGGCGAGTACAAGACCGTCACGGTCTCCGCCACGGCCGCAGCGAACCTCCGTTCGGCCACCGCCACGGCCGACGTAATCGCCGCCGACGGTTCCGCCGTTCCGGCCTACGAAGGCGCCAAGGTCTCCGCCACGGGCAGCCTGACGGTCCAGACCCTCACGGCCGAGGCGCTCGCCGCCTACGATACTGCGAAAGCCGTGGCCGAAGCAGCCAAGCTCGGCTACATACCGCGTCCCGACTTCGAGGTCACGTCAATCAACTTCGTGAACGAAGCGCCTACGATCACGGGCGAAGTCTTCTCGGTCATTGCCACGATCAAGAACGTCGGCGAGACGACGGCCTATCCCGGCAAGGTCGCGCTCTATGTTTCGCACGCCGACATCGTCATGGCAGGCGAGACGCCTAACGCCGTGACGAACACCACGCAGTCTCTCGAACCCGGACAGGTAATGGAGATTAGGTTCACGAATCTCAAGGCCCCGGGCGAGGGCGGACCTCACCACGTCCGTGTCCTCGTGGACGCCGACAATGCGGTGGACGAGCTGAGCGAAGGCAACAACCAGCTCCCGCTCTTCTACTTCCTGAACAACATCGCCGTCTCGATCGAGATCGGCAACGGCCAGCTGACCCTCACGTGGAACAGCTATGAAGGCCAGACCTACACTGTCCGCGCAGCGCCCACGCTCGACGCCTTCGAGGACTACATTCCCGTCGGCGAAGGCGACGAGCTCAACCTCGGCTACTACCACATGGAGGCCACGCCGCCGTACAACACGGTCACGATCGACCTCGGCGGCACAGACGCGCGCTTCTTCAAGATCCGCGTGGACAACCTCGCAGACGAGGTGCGGTAAGTCAACGGAGGCAGTCTCTGATTAGATGGCAACCGACAGGACATCTACGGCAGGGGGAGGAAGAACGCGTAATCGTTTTACGCGTTCCAGTCCCCGTACTGCCGGTTCCGGGAGCCGCCGCCGAGATACGGTGGAGGTGCGTTCCAGTCGGTGTCCGCACTGTTTGATTGACGTCCAGACCCTGGGGACGGCTCCGCCAACGATCTGTCCATACTGCCGCCAGGCGATGGTGCAGAGCACGCTGGAGCGCACGATCGCCCCGCCGATGGCGCCGCCTTCGCAGGAAGAGGTGAAGGCGCGCCTTAAGGCAATCTACCATCCCCCGCATTTCATATTCGGCTTCATCGTTGCGGTTGGAGCGGTGGGTTTGCTGGCGTGGGCGGTGACGGTGCAGCTGAACAGCATCGAGAACTACTTCTACCAGCCGCTCGTGTCGATTTACTCCATGATCGCCGGCATCTTCGTGATCACGCGCTTCATCTTCGCCGCCTTCTATAAGGCACCGGCCGAAGCCGACTTCGAGCCGACGCTGACGGTGCTGGTGCCGTGTTTCAACGAGGGTTTGGCGATCCGCAAGACCCTGGAGCGCATCTTCTCCTCAGGCTATCCCCTGGACAAGCTTGAGGTCGTGTGCGTCAACGACGGCTCCTCGGACGATTCGCTCGTCCACATCCAGGAGGCGCAGACGAACCATCCGGGGCTCGTGCTGGTGAATTTCGAGAGGAACCGCGGTCTCTGCCACGGTTGGGGGGTGGCGACGTTCCTCGCGCGCGGCGAATTCATGGTGTGCGTGGATTCGGACACCTTCGTCTTCCCGGGTTCGCTCCACAAGCTGATGCAGGGCTTCGTGGACCCGACGGTGGGCGGCATCTCCGGCCACTGCGACATCGAGAACGCGAACGTCAACATGCTCACGCGGATGCAGGACGTGAGGTACTACTTCTCGTACAAGATCATGAAGGCGGCCGAAAGCGTATTCGGCACCGTGAGCTGCCTGCCCGGATGCTTTTCGGCGTACAGGCGGACGTGCGTCCTCGCCGTGATGGACGACTGGATCAACGCGACCGTGTGGGGCAAGCACGGGAACTACGCCGACGACCGTTCGCTCACGAACCTCATCCTGAGGGACTACAAGATACTCTACGACGACCAGGCGCTCGCGACGACGATCTGCCCCGAGGGGTGGAAGCAGTACGCGCGCCAGCAGGCGCGGTGGGTGAGGTCCTACCTGCGCGAAATCTGGAAGACGGGCAAGTTCATGTGGCGCAAGCACCCCGTTCCCGCGCTTTCGTGGTACGCCATGATGTGGATGCCGATCGTCGAGCCCGTCGTGATGGTGCAGGCGCTTATCGTCTCGCCCATACAGGAGGGGACGCTACATCCGTCGTATGTGATTGGCGTGTTCACGATCACGCTGGTGTGGAGCCTACACTTCTGGATCACGAGCGGCCGCAGGTGGTGGTATGCCGGGATCCTGTTCACGCTTTCCTACATCTTCTTTTTCGGCTGGCAGACCTACTGGGGCTTCCTGACGCTTGACGGCAAGAAATGGGGTACGAGAGGATGAGCGAGAATCCGGACAGAACCAGCTCCGCCGGGATGGCGGGCAACGGGTGGACGCGACCGCAGGCGATGCGCAAGGACCAGAACCGCAACGCCTGGCTCGTGTTGTTCGGCCTAGTGTGCCTGGGGGTGGCGACATGGGGCGTGCTCAACGGCTTCTACTGGAAACGGCGCGAGCGCGTACAGCGGGCGGCACTGGACATGGCAAAGCGCGAGAGCGATTCGTTCGTGGCCATCGTCTACGACGGTGTCACGACAAAACCGGAACCCGGCGGGGACTTCGTCTCGACGAAGATGTTCGAGTCGCAGCTGGACGCGCTGAAGGCGGCGGGGTACACCCCGATCACACTCGACGACGTGGCGAGGTTCTACAAGGAGAAGCGTCTCCTTCCCGCCAAGTCGCTGCTGATCACGTTCGAGAACTCGCGGCGAAGCTCGTACTTCACCACCGCCGGCCTACTGGAGAAGCGGCGCTGGCATGCCGTCATGGGGGTGGTGACGGACGACGTGCGCAAGGAGGTGGAGGGGGTCATCCTCGCGCCGTACCTGGAGCACATGAAATCAAGCCCCACGTGGGAGCTGGCGGTGGAGTCCGACCACGGCACGGGGGAAGTCACTGCGGGCGCGGACGGGCGAAAGGCGATGTTCTTTTCGGCACCAGCGTGGCTGCCGGACCTTTCGCGATTTGAAACCCTGGAGGAGTTCGACAGGCGCATCCGCGCCGACCATGCCGCGGCGGTCTCGTTTTTCACGAACAAGCTCGAATGCGCGGCGCGGGCATTCTTCTTCCCCATGGGGAACTACGGACAGTTCGAGGCGCACAACAGGCCACTGCGGGAAGCCAACCTCAAGGCGGTGGAGGACTTCTACGAAATGGGGTTCGTCATCGACGGCTTCGGCTACAACGACGCCCACTCCGACCCGCGCCGTCTCGCGCGGCTCAAGGTGGATCCCACGTGGAGCGCCGACGAGCTGGTGCGTATCCTTGACGGCGTGTGGCCGCGCGAGACGCCCGGCGGCTGGAACGACCCGCCGGAAGCGGGCGACGTGGAAAAGGAAAGGTGGCGCGCGATCTGGGGCGAGTGCATACCAGGCGCCGGCAGTTCCTCGGTCTACCTGCGGGCAAAGGCCCCGGACGACCCGGTCGTCTCCGACAAAGGCTCCACCACCGGCTCGAAGGCGCTGGTGATGGGTTCCAACGCCTTTGCGGAAGGCTCGCTTGAAATCAAGTTCCGCATGGAGGGAGGCGGCTTCACCGTGTTTCTGAACTACGTGGGCGAAGACGACACGGTGATGCTCACGCTCGGAAATGACAGCTCGGTCATCCTGACGCGCAACCAGCCGGAGCGCCCGGGCGGCGAAAGGCTGGCCGCTGAATTCCTGGATTCCCCCATCAGTACGGGCCGCGAGCACTCGCTCGTTCTCGTCTCGCGCAACGGCGCGCTCTTCACGATGCTGGACGGGCGGATGCTCTTCGCCGGGGGCGTGAGCCTTGGGAACCCTCGGCCCAAGCCCGGATTCGTCGGCGCGGGCGTCTGGAGCGGCCATCCCGGCGAGGCGGTTGTGGAGATCATGTCCGTGCGCCTCAGGGCGCCGCTACCGCGTTTAGCGGTTTGGGACGCGGAGTCGATACGCGACAAGACGGACGTCTTCGCGGAGCTTGAACGGCAGGCCTTCAGGTACGACGGAATCGCGCCGCCGTGGTTCTCGGCGAGCGACGGCATGGCCGGCTTCCAGCTCGTTGAGGATCTCGACGTCATCAAGGTCGAGGCGGCCAAGGCGTTCTGCGGCGTATGGCCGCGGCTGAAGCTCTCCGGGAAGAACCCGTTCGACAACATCCCGCGGGAGACGTCGGCGGAGGCGTTCAAGGACGGCGGTTTCGCGGGGCTCTACATAGACGCGAGCGAGCTGGATGAGACGGGGCTGCCGCTGATGCGCAGCTGGATTGCGTCGTTCCGCCAGGATACGGGGTATACCAACATGCCGGTAGCGGTCAGGTTCCCGGCATCGTTCGTGTCGGGGAGCCTGGCGGTGGGCTTTCTTGACACGCTGCCGGGCGTGACCGTGGTGGCTGCGGATGGTTCGGCGGTCACGCCCGTCCTCTGGAAGCGCATGCACGGGCTCCTGCCGGTGGTGCCGAACGGCAAGGACGGCGCCGTCAACTACTACCAGCTCGCGAAGATCGACGCGAACCCGCAGGACGCGCAGCCCGGCGATCCGGACTTCGTCGTCCGGGTAGAGCGGCTCCTCACCGAACGCCGTTTCCTTGAGGCAGACGCCGCCGCCAAGCGCTGGACGGAGGCGATGCCGACGAGCGCGGACGCATGGGAATACAAGGCGCGGCTGAACGTCCGCGAGACGCGTGGCGACGATGCGGCGGCGGCCTATCGGAAGGCCCTCGAACTCGACCCCGGGAGAATCAGCGTGGTGACGGCCTTCGCCGACTACCTGATGACGACCGGCAAGGCCGAGGACGAGGCGCGCGAGATGCTGGACAGGTACGCGAAGGCCTTTCCCCTGAACCGCGAGATCGCCCTCGCGCAGGCGCGTTGGCTCGACCACAAGGGCATGCGCGCGGACGCGCGCGCGATCCTAAAGGACTGGGTCAAACGCCAGCCCGACAACATCGACAACAGGGTGGCGCTGCACAACTACCTCAACGATGCGCCCGAGCGTTACGAAAACCTGTTGCACATCATCGACATGGTCGCGCCCAGCAGCCAGAACCTGATGTGGTTCCGCCGCAAGATCGAGAGTTCCGGGCTCTTTACGTTTCCTGAGTCAAGCGCGGCGTTCGACTTCCTGCGGCGCGTGGCGAGCGATTCCAAGAATGGCCTGGTGAGGCGCAACTACATGACGCTGATGCCGCTCGAACAGCCCATTAGCGAGAATTTCTCGATGTCTAGCCTCTCCGACAACTGGGAGGTTTTCGGCAACACCGGGGTGCTGATCGGCGGCGAATACCTGCTGCCGGGCCTGCCCGACCCATCCGAGACCAACCTGAGGCTCAAGCGCAGCGACCTCATCCGCGACGGGTTCGTGGAGGCGAGGATCGGCGAGTCGCTCGGCGCGTTCTGGCTCTATGCGCGGCGTTCGACGCAGGGCATGGTGCGCTTCGGGTTCGACAGCGACGGATTCCTGCGCATTCAGGCGTGGCAGAACGGCGAGCCACGGGTACTGGACAGCGTCCTGTGGGTCCGTCCGAAAGACGACCTCACGCTTCGGCTGGAGGTCCGCGGCGACGGCGCGATTGGCTACTTCAACGGCAGGCACGTGTTCTCCACGTCCCTCGAGATTCCACGCGTGCTCGGCTATGGCTGGTGGGGGGTGGCGGCCTCCGCATCCGAGACGGGCATGGCTCAGACGCGCCTCAAGGAGCTGTCGTCCGGTCCGTTGAGACCGACAATCGCCGTCATGGACCTGCTGCCGACCGTCATGGAGGCGGGCACCTCCGAACCCGCGCCGACGCGCGACGTTCTTGAGGCTTTGCGCGCGCGGGTGGGCGACGTGGGCGTGATTGCGCCGGTCGTCGGCCAGCAGGCGGTGGACCGGACTTTCTCTTCTCCAGACGCCCGCGCGCTAGACGGTCTGCGCGTCTTCGTGCGCTACCACCGTCTGCGGCTAATGCCGATCGTGGACCTCGGCTACTACAACGACCCCGAGCCTGCGGACGTCATCGCCTACATGAAGAAGTCCGGCTTCGATGGCCTGTGCCTGCGGGTGAGGCGCCTCCCCGAGGCGGAATGGTGCGCGAAGATGGAGAAGGCGCTCGAGGCCCTGTTCGCGAACGTCATCCTTATCCAGAGCGACAAGCCGCTCGCGGAGGCCGCGCAGGCCGACGCCAAGGTGGTGCTGCACGAACTCCAGCGCGGCAGTCTCTACCTGCAGACGGGTCAGGCGACCTGGGAGACCCAGGCGGAGAAATTCGAGAAGTGGAAGGCCTCCCCCGCAGGCAAGGACCGTACGGGGACGAAGCCGATGCTAGTGGTCATGCCAAGGGGGAGGGAAAACTGATGCTGTTTCCGACCTTGACATTCGCCGTGTTCTTCGCGGTCGTCTTCGGCCTCAACTGGGGCCTGGCGGCGCTGGCGGAGCGGTATGCAGGCTGCGAAATGGGGCTCGTCTCGCTGAGGAAGCTGGTATTGCTCGCCGCGAGTCTCTTGTTCTACGGCTGGTGGAGCTGGCCGTTTGCGCTGATGCTGCTCGCGTCTTCCGTCATCAACCATGGCTTCGCCCTGTGGATGGCCGGGAGAGGGGGGCGGGCGGGCCGACTGCCGGTGGTGCTTGCGGTCGCGCTCAACATCGGGGTGCTCGTGTTCTTCAAGTACACGGGATTCCTCTTCAACGGGGCGGTCGCCCCGCTGGGGGTGAAGGTGGCCGGCTGGCTTGGCCGAGGCGATGCGTGGATCGCCTTCCTGGAGTCGGCGCAGCCGTTTCTGGACATGATTGTCCTCCCCGTGGGCATTTCCTTCTACACTTTCCAGGCGCTGAGCTACGTGATCGACGTGGCGCGCGGCGAGATCAGGCCCGCGAGGCGCTGGATCGACTTCGCGAACTACCTTGCATTCTTCCCGCAGCTCGTGGCCGGGCCGATCGTCCGTGCGGGCCACCTCATCCCGGCGATGGAGAACCTGCCGGGAACGCAGACGAAGCTGGATACCGCGCGCGCGGGCGTACTCATCCTCGTGGGGCTCTTCAAGAAGATGGTCATCGCGGACTACCTCGCCGCGAACCTCGCGGACCCGATCTTCGCCATGCCGGAGGACTTCGGCACCATCGACGCACTCATGGGCGTGTACGCCTACACCTTGCAGATCTACTGCGACTTCTCGGCCTACTCCGACATCGCGATCGGTTGCGCGT
The DNA here is from genome assembly GCA_902802945.1 of uncultured bacterium. GTDB lineage: Bacteria > Verrucomicrobiota > Kiritimatiellia > RFP12 > UBA1067 > RUG572. Next base: position 13,914 of record CADCOC010000003.1, read on the forward strand.
TGCTGCTGGGCTTCGAGTTCCCGATCAATTTCGACGCGCCCTATTTCTCTGACAGTTTCCAGATGTTCTGGCGCCGCTGGCACATCTCGCTCTCGTCGTGGCTCCGCGACTACCTCTACATCCCACTGGGCGGCTCGCGCAGGGGGAAGGCGAGAACCTATGTGAACCTCATGCTCACCATGTTCCTGGGCGGGCTCTGGCACGGGGCGGGTTGGGCGTTCGCGCTGTGGGGGATCCTGCACGGCGCGCTGCTGGCGGTGGAGCGCATGCTCGGCCGCCTCGTTTCCTTCCGCCCGCCGAAGTGGCTTGCGCGGATATTCGTGTTCCACGTGGTCGCCTTCCTGTGGATTCTCTTCAGGGCGGGTTCTGCAGACGGCATGGAGACCTTCAAGGGCGTAATCAATGCGTTCATGGCCGTAGGCACGGAGTCTACGCTGCCTGTGGCGGCTGGCGTGGCGGTGCTGGCGGTGGGCTTCGCCCTGCAGTTCTGCGACGGGGCGCGTCTCGCTTGGCTCACCGACCGCGTGCGCAGGTGGCCCGTGTGGGTGCAGGGCGGCTTGGCGGCGGTCGTGTTTACCATCATCCTGGGGCTCGCCCCCGAAGGCGTGGCTCCGTTCATCTATTTCCAGTTCTGAAGGAGGCGTGGACATGAAGGACACAGAAGAAAGGAACGTGACTTGGCGGGCGACGGCGGCCGGCCTTGCCGTGTTCTACGCGCTTGTTGTGCTCATGAACGCGCCGGCGATGGAGAAGAACGCCGAGAACATGGACTACGGCGTTGCCCGCGACGCGATGAAGGCACTCGTGCGTCCGGTCGCACGCCTCTCGGCGATGTGCCGACTTGATTTTCTCCGTCGGGGAGCCGCGCGCGTTCGCGGGCGGTGGCTCGACCAGGAGGATAACCCGCAATAGTAAACAAACATCCAATGAAAAAGGAAGGTAAAATGACAAGGAAACTCATGGCTGCGGCCGTCCTGATGGCGGCGATTACGGTGACTGGTGCGGAGACGGACGCTCCGAAGATTGGGGAGTCGGTCAAGCTCGACACGCCCGTCATCTTCATTGGCGACTCGATGATGAAGATGCTCGGCAAGGGCATGGAGAAGGCCTTCAAGGCTAAGGAGGTGATTCCGGCCGAGTCGTTCTCGTCGCTCGGTTCAGGACTTGCCCGGCCGTCGGTCTTCAACTGGCCGGCGAAGGCCAAGGAACTCTGCGAGCGGGTGAAGCCGAAGACCGCGTTCATTGCGTTGGGCACGAACGACAGGCAGAGCCTCGAGAGCCGTACGGGCAGCATGGCCGTGGCGGGGACGGACGAGTGGCGCGTCGAGTACAAGTGCCGCATAGAGGAGCTTCTCGACGCCCTCTACGCGAACGGCGTAACCCACGCCGTGTGGATGCTTACGCCGCCTATGAAGTCCGACGTCAACGAGCAGCACGCGCAGCTCGTCGCCGGCATAGTCGCCGAGGTCGCAGGCGAAGAGAAGTACCGTGAACGGTTCCACAGGTACGACATGGGCAAGGTGCTCACGATCCGGCCGGGACGCTACACCCAGACCATCATCTCCAAGACTGGCGCGGCTCTCACGGTGCGCGACACGGACGGCATCCACCTGTCCTTCCCTGGCGCGAAAATCGTTGCGGAGGATGTGCTCAAGACCTACTGGCCCGACAAGAAGTAAAAAGAGAAGTAACCCGCAGGAGGCACGATGAGGATAATTGGACGGGTAATCACGCTGGCGCTGGTCCTGGCCGCCGGTTCGGCTTGCGCCGCTACCATCCAGGACGAGTTCAAGCGCGTTATCGACGAATCCCGCCGGACGGACGTTTCGGTAACGCCCGCCCAGGCGCTCCTCTATCACGGACTTGGTCTCCTGCAGGAGGAGGAGTTCGCCGAGGCAATTCCCTTCCTGGAGGAGGCGATCTCGCGCGACCCCGCGCTGGAGGCCGGCTGGGAGGGCCTCGGCTGGTGCTACGTGCGGACCGGCCAGCAGAAACGCGCACGCGACCTGTGGTTCCGGATGCGCGACCTGATGCCCGAGAAGGCCAAGCCCCACTCGCTCGTCGCGCAGTACGAGATCCTCGAAAAGGACTGGGTGAAGGCGGACGAGTCCTTCCGCAAGGCCCTCGCCATCAATCCGCGGGACTACGACCTAAAATACTCATTCGCGCAGAACCTGATGCGACTGGGCGAGATCGAGGAGGCCGAAGCGGTTTTGAAGGGGCTTATCAAGGAGAACCCCGACCGCGTCGACATCCAGCACACCTACGCCCAGATGCTTGCAAACCGCTTTCAGGACGATGAGGCGCTCAAGATCTACCGCGAGATCGCGGAAATCATCTCGGACAACGCCCTCATAAAACTCGAGCAGGCAACGCTGGAGCTGCGGGTGGGCGAACTGGAGAAAGCCGACCGCCTTTGCCGGGAGGTTCTCGTGCTGGAGCCCGATAACATGGTGGCCATGCGGCTCCGGGCCGATATCGCGGAGATATCGGGCCAGGAGGACGTGACCCCGCTCGTGGCGCTTATCGATGCGACCACCAACCGCCTCATGCGCGCGGAGTACCTCACCCGGCTAGCGGGCCGGTGCGTGGCCATCAACCGGGTCAACCCCGAGCGCTACAAGACCGACATGATCATCGACCGGCTGCAGGAGGCGGTCAAGGACGATCCCCTGAACATGCAGGCGCGCGGTCTCCTGGCCGAGCTTTGCTACCAGTCCGGCCGGTTGAGCGCGTGCCGCAGCCAGATCGAGGAAGTCCTCCTCAAGTACAACCATCAGGACGTGCGGGCGCTTATGCTGCTCTTCGAGGTGGAGGTCAAGGAGCGGAAATTCGAGGCAGCGCAACGCGTCCTGCGTGAGTGCTTCAAGCATTTCGACCGCGACGACCCGATGATACACTACTACCGCGCGCGCCTCTATTCCGCCCAGGGCGAATACGCCAAGGCGATGGCGGAGGCGAAACGGCTTGAGGAGGCGGGTTCTAAGAGTTCCGTGTTCACGCTCAAGTACACCGGCCTCACCGAGAGCGACTGGATGCAGCAGACGAGCGTGAGACGCCTGACGGAGCACATCCGTTCGCTGCAGCGAGCCGGCTGGGAGCTGGTCTCGGCGGACGAGATTCCCCGGATCATCGGTGCCGTGAGACGCCCCGCAAAAAACGCCAAGGGCGGTCGCCGGAAAGTGCGGCACCTCATCGACGAGCAGGCCGACGAGGAGGAAGCGCCTCTCCCTGCGAAGTTCTTCGACCATGTCGGCTGGATGGTCACGGGCCGGCATTACCTCAAGAACGACAAGGAGACGAGAAGGGTCCGCGAGCGCAGGCGATATAGTCAGGATGATGATGACGAGGACGGCGACGAGGACGAGGAAGACCAGGATGACGAGGATTACTCAGGTCCCCAGTTGACCTTCACGGTGACGTTCGACACAGCCCGCCGCTCGCAAATGGTGCTGGGCACCCGCGTGGCGGAGGAGTTCGGCGTTCCTTTCGCGATGTTCACACCCTCCGAGGAACCGGAATCTTTCGAGCCCAGCAGGCTTGAGTGGGATGAGATACGCCATTACGCCAACACCGGCAACTGGATCGTCGGATCCTCGCTCCGCTTCGGCGACAAGAAGGAGCCCGTGGACAAGGAGGGCATCGACATGCGAGACCCACTGCACAACCGCCTGTGGAAGGCCGACCGCAACAGGATCGAGTCGATGAACGAATGGGACCGGCGCATCCGCCATGAGTTCCGCGACAGCCGCGCCAAAATACGCAAGGAGATGGGCTCGAACGACTGCGCCGTGGCCATGGTGGCCTACCCCCGCGGCTCGGTGGGGCAGGTTGGCGCGAGCAACATTAGCACCAAGCGCTCGATCTGTGACAGCATCATCTCCGAGGCCGCTAGTTCCTATAACCTCGGTTTCGTGCAGAGCACCACCGGCTTCACCTTGACCGGCGACGACCCGATGATCGCGCGCCGCTACGAGCCCAGCTGGTCGGACGAGGGCGAGGACGTCGTCCGGCACGCCTACGAGTACCATCCCTACTTCCTCGGCCGCCGGATGCGCGCCGAGCTGGCGATGCTCCTCAACCAGCCGAACGAGGCGAACAAGATCGTGGCCAGCCTGCGCAAGGGCGGCTATCCCGAAGACCTGTGCGTCAAGCTTGACTACAACATTCGCCACCGCTTCCGCAACCGCGTCTCCGCCAGCATGCGCCCATTGCTGGAGACGGTATCGGGCGGGACGTCCGCGCACGACGCGGAGCGCGACGACAGCAACGACAAGACGATCCGCGGGAACGATCCCGGCGAAGGCGTGGGGGCGAAGCAGGTCGCGGGCGAATTCCGCGAACCGGAACTCGAGTGGCAGATGTCCAATGAGAAGGAAAAACCCTGGTTCGATCCTGGGCATCCCTACTTGCAGGGCGACGTCTCCCACACCAAGGCCAATGACCAGGTGGAGGTCATCAGGTACGGCGCGAAGGCCGGGGCCAACTGGAACGACAGGGTCAGCCTGTACGGCGAATACCACAAGGGCGAGATCAAGCAGACCGTCCGGCCCTACTGGAACGCGCGGACGATGACCGACGTGCCCTACGAGCAGACGAAGTACAAGTTCAAGGTCGACACCGAGGACTGGCGCTTGGGCATGAACTGGCGTCTCGATTCCGGGGTGTTCCTCTTCGGCTCGGGGGGGATGGCGAAGCGCAAGCCCGACTACTCCGGCAAGTACGGGTACGATGATTACGAGAACCTGCAGAATCACCGCAACAGCGGCCATTTCTCGCGGATGCGCAATAACGACGAGGTGGTGTTTTCATTCGGTGCCCGGTGGAACCCCGAGGACAACTTCTCCGTCATGACGCTCTTCGACCACGACTACGTGGCCTCGGCCGTCAAGGACGTCACGTACGACTCCCTCGCCCTCACGGCGGCGTGGCTGCCGTCCGACTACTGGAAGCTGTCCGGTCGCACGCAGTACTGGACCTACAGCGACGACAACGCGATGTACTTCATCAACCTCGAGTCCCTGTGGTCCTCCGAGTCCATGCCGACGGTCTGGTACGGCCTGAGATTCAGCACAACCACGACGAGCGACGCCAGCGACTTCTACTGGACGCCCTACTGGGACAAGCGCGCGCTGGGCGTGCTGCGCTACGAGACGGATTCGGACAAGATGCGGTTCCGGGCCGACTTCCTAGGCGGCTTCTCCAAGAGCGACGGGCGCGGCGGCTTTGCGCTGAACGACGAGAACTATTCGAGCTCAGACGACGAGTCATCTTTCAAGAACGTATCCGACCGAGACACAGACTGGGAGGCCATCTGGGGCTTTGCCGGCCTCTACAGCTACGACATCACCGACTGGCTGACTGTTTCGGTGGAATACGACATCCTGGCCATGAGGTCCTACATCGACCACATGGTGCTTCTATACCTCCTAACCCATTTCTAACGCCACTCCGATCATCTATTCATGACATGGTAAAGGAACGTATCCATGACAATCCCAACTCATCATTTCAACTTGCATGACGGAGCCCGTGGGGGCGCGAAACCCCTGATTCTGGTCGTCGACGATTCGAACGTCGCGCGGACCATCATCCGCATCACATTCCAGAACGACTTCGAGGTTCACGAGGCTTCGGACGGTACCCAGGCCATTGAGATGCTGCGCAGGGGCGAGTACAACTACTCCGCCATCATGCTTGACCTCGTCATGAAGGAGGTGGACGGATGGGCGGTGCTGAAGTTTCTGCGCGAAAGCGGCATCATCAAGACGGTGCCAGTAGTGGTGGAGACTGCCTCGGCCATCGAACTTGAGACGGTCACAGAGCTATATGAGTGCGGTGCGTGGGGAGTGATTGGCAAGCCCTTCGACGGAAAGATGCTGCTGGCGCTGGTGAAGGCCGTCTGCAAGCGGGCGAACGCCGCCGTCGCCGCCATCGCCTCCGCGGGCGGGGAGCTCAACGCCGTCCTCGAGGGGACCGCCGCCGCCGTCTTCGCGGTCGATGCCGTCACGGGGAAGATCGTGCGCGCCAATGGCCGTTTCAACGCGCTGGTCGGCTACTCGCGGACGGTCGGCTTTACGCTTGCGGACGTCGTGGGGCAGAAAGCCGAGCTCTTCAACGGGATTGTCAAGAACACGGTTGATTCCGGTTCCGGAGGTCCCGTCCTGGTTGACTCGCTCAAGCCCAACCACGTGGACGTGCTTTTCTGCGAGCTGATGAAGTGCTCGGGTGCCCGCAACGACCTGGTGGTGGGCACGCTGATGGACATCACCGCGATGGTGAACCGTCTGCGCGAACTTGAAGCTGCAGTGGCGGCGGGGAGGAGGGCCTAAATGGCAAAGAAGATCATGAAGGTTCCCATCGGGATTCCGGTGCTGGATGACAAGTTCTCCGGTATCTACGTCGGCCATGTGACGTTTCTGACGGGTGCCTCGGGCGAAGGCCGCGAAGTGGCCGCGGGCGCGGTGCTGAACAGCTACTACCGGCTGGATGAGCCGGTCCTTGCCGTCTTCGCCGAGTCCGATGACCGTATCGCACTGCGGGCGCGCGAAGTCGGCTACGATCTGGAGAAGGCCACTGAAATCGGCGCGCTCTCGATCCACTACCATGCCTACAAGCCGGATGAGGATCTGTCCGTTAGGGAATCGCTTGAGGAAATCATCGCGGAGGCCCGCCGCATCTCGGTGTCCGTCCTCTTCATCCAGGACGCCCGCCCCTGGCTAGAAGTCCATCCCGTTTCCGCCGTTCCAGAGTGCGTCGCGGAATTCATCTCGACACTCGAGGGGTCCGGGCTTACCACCATCGTGGCCTTGCCGGAACCCGTCTCCGCCGCCGCGAAGAAGGTGTGGGAGGAGATGAAGAACAAGGCCTCGATCGCAATCCAGTTCCACCGTGACAGGCTGGGCAATTACTTCATGAAGGTGCTCACCTACATGGGACTGACGGCGGACGTCCGCCTGCCATACGAGACGCCGCTGAAGTTCGTGCCGCGGAAAGGGTTCGTGAAGGACGTGGAGTCCGAGGCAGTCCCAATGTCGTCGGGCGAATTCAATACTCCTACGGAACGAAAGGAGGCGCCGACGGCCACAGTGTCATTCTCCCATGGGGCAGAACCGGCGATGATGGACATGACGCAGTCCATACTCGGCCAGATTTCGAATCTCGTATCGCCGCCCGCGCCCAACCCCGCGCCCAACCCCGTACCCGTCCCCGCGCCCGTACCCGCGCCCAACCCCGCGCCCGTACCTGCGCCCGTACCCGCGCCCGCACCCGCGCCCAACCCCGCGCCTGTGCCCAACCCCGCGCCCGCGCCCGAAAGGGAAAGCGGTACGAAATATTCGTTCGCTGCTGCCGAGACAGAAACGAAAAAACGCATAAAATATTCGTTCGCCGCTGCAATGAAGGAGGAAAATTGATATGTACAAGAAATACTGGAATCTCAGGGAAGCGCCGTTCATCAATTCATACAACCCTCGGCAACTCTACCTCTCGAGTCAGTTCGAGGAAGGCGTGGCACGGCTCTTCTATCTGGTTTCGGAAGGACGGGTCGCCGGTGTCCTCACCGGTCAGTTCGGCATGGGCAAGTCCTTTCTCCTGTCCAACCTGACCGAGCGCATCGCCCAGGCGGGCATTCCGTACATCCGCATCGACGCCATCCCCAAGGGGCACCTCGCGCTGCTGCGCCATGTCATCGCCGGCCTGGGCGTAAAGGGGACGGTCGCCTCAGTTGCGGACGGCCTCATGACGCTCCAGGAGCTCTCCCGCAAGCCGGGCGCCCTGAAACGTCACGCGATTCTCATCGACGAGGCGCAGTATCTGGGTGATGACGACGGGCTCTACCTCATCCACTACCTGTGCAACCTGCGCCTGGCCTCCAACGACGGACGCGAACAGCAGTTCGCCACGGTCATCATGGCCGGCATTCCAGAGCTTCTGGACATGGTGCGTTCCTATCAGTCCCTGCGCGCCAGGGTGCAGCTTACCTGGACGCTTGCCCCCCTCACGCTCAGCGAGACCATCGAGTTCGTCCAGCACAAGATCATGGCGGCGGGCGGCGACATGTGGATCTTCAACCATGAGGCCCTGACCGAGCTTTACCGCCTTTCCGGCGGCGTGCCCAGAAGTATCACCAACATCTGCGACACCGCGCTGATGCTCGGCTATGTGGTCAAGGCACCCGAGATAGACGCCGTGATCGTGCGGCAGGCGGCTGAGGACGTGGACATCCTGCCGAAGGAGGAGGGTTGACCGATATGAAGGACTTGCTTCAGAACGACCTTTTCCATATTGTGTTCGGCATTCTTGCCGCCATCTTCCTTCTGAGCGCGTTGGTAAACGCAATCCGCTCGCGCATCCGTAGCAACCGGCGCGAGACCGTCCACATCATCAAGGACAACGGCAACACGGGCAACGAGGACGCTCCCGTAAAGCTGGAAAACCCCTTTGCCGCTGTGGAACCTACGGCAGCGGCTCCAACACCCGCACCGCCCCTAGCCCAGACGCCCGTTCCGGCATCCGCAACTGTCGCCGCCGCCGACAATCCCACGGACCTGTCCGTCAAAGCACCGGCCGATGACGACGAGGAGTACGAGTGGCGATGATCTTCCAAAGGGCTATGAAAGGGCTTCTGTCGCCCGTCTGCGCCCTCGCAGCCCTGGTGGTACCGGCCGCCGTGTCGTCGCTAGAGTGGGACTTCGCGAAAACGGCGGAGGATCGGGTCTTCGTGGACGTGAAGCCGACGCCATTCCGCCCCGGCGTTCCGGCGGGCGCCATCGCGCTCGACATCAAGCTTTTCGAGGGGGCCGCTTCCGTCAGGGCCGCAACGTTCCACTTGAAAATCGGCGGAGACTGGCTTGCCGCCGCCCAAGTTGACACTGCCGCGCTCGCCACGTCGCGCCTGCGCGTTCCGTTCGGGAACTTCACGCCGCCCGTTGGCGATGAGCCGAAGATAGAAGAGGTGCGCGTGAGCGTATGGCGCTCGCCTTCGCCCGGTGCGGGCAGGCTCGCCTTCAGCTCCATCTCGCTCGCCCCCGTCTCTGAAATCGCCGTTCTGTCGGGTCCGGCAGGTTCGTGGATGGAAACTCTTGCGTACCGTGTAGCCACCACGCTCTCCCGCAGCCGGCTTGATTGTGACCTCCATCCCTCCGTTTCCGCCGCCGTGAAGTCCGCCCCGCAGCTCGTTATCGTACCCGACGCCTCGTCGCTCCCCGCCAACGATGCCGAGCTCCTCGCCGGGTTTATTCGCAAGGGCGGCCGCGCCGTCGTCTATTATTCGGCCAACCCCGTCCTCTCTGAGGCGTTCGGTCTGCGGCCCGGTGCCTGGCATGGCGGACAGCCGTGGTGCGCCATCAAGCCCCTCGACGAGGCCATTCCGCCATATCCCCACAGCACCGACAACACCATCGTGCCGTTCTTCGACGGCTCGGCTTCCGCCAAGGTGGTGGCCCGGTTCCTCTCTCCCAACGGCGCGGCCATTTTGCCGGCCGTGACGCTCACGCCCGCCGGTGCATGGTTCTCGCACATCCCTCCGCTTCCATCGCCCGCAGCGGCAATGCACCTCAGGAGTGTCGTACGGAAGGTGTTGCCCAACATGGCCTGCCAGGATCTTCCTGATCCAATGAAGCCCATCTCTGCCACGGAACTCGCCAAGTTCAAGTTGCGCGGGGCATGGCTGCAGAATCCTCCCGGCTTTTCTGGTGGAATGCCGGCGTTGCCGGAATGGATGAAGAGGCACGGCCTTAATGCGCTCTTCGTCCGCCGCGAAGCGCTGGGCTCTGGGGAGACCGGCGTCAGGCGATTTTTCAGGATGGCCGACAAAGCGGGCGTCGGCGTCCATCTCTGGCTCAATGCGTTCGAACCTTCTTCGGACGGCCGGTGGACCGTTCCCCATGGCGGAGAAGCACGCGGCAGGCGCGTGCAGGAGCTTCTGGAGTCTATTCCGCAGGATGTCGCCGGCGTCCAGCTCGATTACGTGCGCTTGCCGTCCGCCGAGGAAGCGACCGCCGAGAAGATGAACGACATCTCGCTTTTCGTCCGGACTTTCTCGCGGATGTTTCGCAGCGCGCGTCCGGGCTGCGTGCTTTCCGCTGCGGTGTTCCCCACCCCCGAAGCGGCGGCGAAGCGTGGCCAGGACTGGCCCCGGTGGGTGAAGGAGGAGTGGGTGGATTTCGTCTCGCCCATGATCTACACCGAGTCACCGGCCGCCTTCAAACGCGACCTTGCGCTGTGCAAGGCGGCGGCGCCGGCGTCCGCCCTCGTCCCGGGAATCGCCGCCTGCGCGGACGAGGCGAGTCCCGACCGGGACTCCGTACGTGCGCAGCTCGAGGCGGCGGGCGCCCTGAAGGGCGTTTCCTTCTTCGCCCTCGACTGGGCACTGGGCGCGCTGTGCGGCTATACGGACGTCAAACCATGATCCAACAAACAACTACAACTACAGCATGGAGAAGTGCCAAATGAACGATACGAAAGAAGACATCCCAATGGGCGATGCAGAGTGGCAGAAGGTCGTCAAGTCCATTCCCGTCGTCTGCGATATCACCGAGACGACCGCCGAAGGCGTCGTCCGCCAGGTTCTTAAGGCCGTTTTCGAGAAGAACGGCTTGCCCATGGACAATCTCGACGCCATGGTCTCGACCGTCATCGCGCACTCTCTGGGCGACATCAGCTTTGCTGCGATGCACGGCCTTGCAATTCCACACGGATACGTCTCCGGATTGGAGAAGATGCTGGTGGGCATTGGCATTTTGCGACACGGCTGTTCGATTGATTTCAACGCCATAGACGGCTCAAAATCGCACATCTTCTTCGTGATCGTCTGCTCCAGTCACAACCATTCGGAATACCGTAAGTTCCTGGCGCGATTGTGCAGATCCCTCATTTCCGACGACATGGTATCCCGCCTTGCCTCCGTTTCCACCTGCAATGATTTAGTGGCCTTGCTCAGCAGCCATTAGCAGCCAGTCCCCCTACAGTACTCTTTACCTAAAATCCTCATTCCGATTTACCACTCCATGTTATATCTCACGCAGAGGCGCGGAGAGGCAGAGAGCGCAGAGAAAAATCTTCTTGCTTTCGCTACTGGGGGTTTTTGAGGCTTGGAGGATTTTTATAATTTCCTCCCAATCTCCCAGTCTCCCAATAGCGAAAGCAAGAAACTTAACCTAAACGTCGCAGTTGGATTCTAGTATTTTAGCCGCAAAGAACGCAAAGGTCGCAAAGTACATTGTAATGTGTAATTTATTGCGAATTATCCAGATCTGTCTTCTGTTTTTAGCTTTCACCAATTGGGTGAATTGCCGTACAGAAAGAACGGCAATTATAATCTATAAAAACATCCTTTCTTTGTGTTCTTTGCGTTCTTTGCGGCTAAGAAACAAGAAGGACGTTTGTTCAACTGCGATTTTTAGGCTTAAGCAACAGACTTTTTGGAAAAATCTCTGCGCTCTCCGCCTCTCTGCGCCTCTGCGTGAGACTTTCAACCGAGGATTTTAGGATCAATTGCGGAGGGGTGGAGTAGAAATGGCCTTGCCAAGGGTGGCGGTCGTGATGGGTTTGAGAAGTATGCCGTTGAATCCCATGTCGGCGCACGTCACCCGCGATTCCACGTCGGCCGTCACTGCGATGACGCGCAGAGACGCAAGCGCAGGATTGGCGCGAATGGCGTGGATCAGACCCGCACCATCCAGATTCGGCATCCACATGTCCGTCAGGACGAGGTCAAATGCCTTTGCACCCTGCTCTTCCAGCACCTTGAGCGCCTCCTGCCCGTCAGACGCCATGGCGATCTCGAAATCGCCCATGTTCTTCAGAAGCGCCTTGAGGACCATGAGGTTCATCTTCGAGTCGTCCACAAGGAGGATCCTGTGCGGCATTTGCTCGGGAAGGGTGCTCTGCTGAGCGTCCGCTGGCGGATTGACGCGCTCCTGCGCGTCCGGCTTTGACTTCGCGATTTTCACGTTCGGAATGAACACCGAGAACGTGGAACCTACGCCGGGGGTTGATTCCACCTCCAACCCGCCGCCCATGGCCGCCACGAGCTGCTTGCAGATGGCGAGGCCGAGTCCCGTACCGCCGTTGCGGGAGATCTTGGAACCGACTTGGACGTATGCCGAGCCGATGCGCTTCAGATCCTCCTCGCTGATGCCGCAGCCGGTATCTTCGATCTCCAGTCGCAGCACGCCAGTGTCCGCGTCTTTTCGTCGCTCGAAGCTGGCATGGAGCTCCACGTACCCCTTTTCGGTGAACTTGACGGCATTGCCGACGAGGTTAAACATGATCTGGCGCAGGCGCTGCGGGTCGAGCATCAGAAGGGGCATCTCCTCGGCACGGCACCTTAGCTCGACGCCCGGCCTACCGCTGGAGGCGCGGAACGACTCCATCACGACGCGCATAAGACGGGAACAGTCCGTGGGTTCGGGGAGTATCTCCATCTTTCCGCTTTCCAGCTTCGAGAGGTCCAGCACGTCGTTGACTAGTCCCAGCAGGGTCTTGCAGCTCATGAGGATGGAGTCGATCGCCTCCTTGCGCTCGGCCTCGGTCTTGAAACCGGATTCGAGCATCGTCGAGTAGCCGATGATGGCGTTGAGTGGCGTGCGGATATCATGGCTGACGGTGGAGAAGAAATAGCTTTTGGCTGCGGCCTTCTCCTGCTCCATGTCGCGTTCACGGCGACGAAGGATCGCGTAGAGGCCGAACATGAGGGCAAGGGCAAAGAGGTTGAGCCCGGTCTGGACGAGATTGCTGCGGAAGATTGAACCTTCCACATTGGACAGGTTCTTCCGCAGGGTGGCGTGCCATTCGCCGTCGTCCCTGGACGTGCGGTTCGCGGCGTCTCGGTTGATGATGGCGTCGAATGCCGTTTCCGTCGTCTCGTGGGTCGTCTGGCGTATCCACATCACCGACAGGATCATGATGATCACGAAGAGGGAAATCCATGCGACGGAAGACCTGCCGAAGCGGTGCGTGCTGTCGCGGTGGAAGACGGTGATGAAGGTGGCGAGGGCGGCAATGCACCAGATGATCAGGACGAGGTAGGACTCCGTGGCGATCAGGGTGGTGTCGAACGCCATGAACGGCATGACGAAGAGGAAGATGACCGCGATTGAAATAGCAAGTCCGAGGAGGCCCGTCGCCTGCGTGCGCTTGTTGCCCTCCTTGCGCGCGATCTTGAACGCCGCAGCCGAGGTGTAGGCGTAGGCCACCGCCGCGCCGAGGATCGAGATGTCCACGACGACGCCGATGACCGCCCGCCCCAGCGGCACCACGAGGGCGACCAGCGCCGCGACGGCGAGAACGGCGTTGCGCGGGACGCCGTCCGCGTTCCTCCCTCCCAGGAACGACGGCAACGCGTTGTCGTCCGCCATCGCCGCCACCAGGCGGCTCACCGCCACGGTGTTGCCGACGAGGTTCGTGAAGATGGCGCCGACCAGCGTAAGGCCGATGACGACCCCGCCCGCCTTCCCGAGAAAACGGCGGGCCACATCAAACGCATGGTAGTCGGGCTCGCTTCCGGAGTTGGCCAAGTCGGCCACGGCGCCAGTCCAGCCGGCAGAAGAGGCGTCGCCGAACGAGAGAACCGGGATGGCGGTCAGAAGCGCGTAGGCGATGACCGACGTGACGAGCGCCGCGAGCATGACCCGGAAGGACTTGCTGACGGGGAACCGGAATTCCGAGGACGAATTCGAGATGGACTCGAAACCCACGAAGAGCCACGGCGCGATGGCGAGGATGTTCAGGACCTGGAAAAGGCCATGTCCGCGATTGGGGGCGAAAACCGGGTACATCGTTGCAAGTCCGCCGCTGTGGTTCAGCGCCGCCGCCGCGAAGCAGACGAGGATGCCGGCGGCAAGTACGACCGCCATCACCGTCTGCACGACGCCCGAAAGGCGGCGGCGGCAGCAGATGGCGGTGGCGACGGCAATGGTGGAGACGGAGAGCAGGATGTCGCCGAGGTAGATGTCGTTTTTCTGGATCGTGTAGCGGAACCCGAAGCTGAAGACGTCGCCCAGCGTGTAGCGCGCCACGACCACCAGCGCCGTCACGTCAAGGCAGATGATAGCCAAGTAGGCAAAGCCGAGAAAGACGCCGCAAAGGTATCCGTGGTCGTTGCCAAACGCCTTCGCCGCGTAGGTGTACGATCCGCCCGGTCCCGGCTGTCGGTTGATCATGTAATGGAAGTTCCACGCGACTACTGTCATCACAAGCCCGCCGATGAGGATGCCGATCACCGTGCCGAGCGGTCCGGCCTTGGGCAGGAAATCGATCCAGGGCATAACGAAGGCATCGGAACCCACGGCGCAGCCGAAGGCGAGCGCCCACGCACCCAGCATCGAAAGATGCCGCATGGAAGACTTTATCGTGCCATCGTTCATGATGCATCCCCTCCCTTGCCCGACAAGGTCTGCTCAAGCGCAGCGGTCGTGATGGGCTTCAGCAGAATGCCGTCAAAGCCCATCTCGGCGGCCTTGTTGCGGATCTCCACGTCGGCTGTCACCACGAGAACGCGCAACGACGAGAGCGCCGAGTTCGCGCGGATGTCCTTCACAAGTCCCTCGCCGTCCAGGTTCGGCATCCACATGTCCGTGAGGACGAGGTCATACGGCTTGGCGCCCGGCGCTTCCAGGACCTTCAGGGCCTCCTGCCCGTCCATCGCCAGCGTGGTCTCGTAGTTGCCGGCCTTCTTCAGAAGCGCCTTGAGGACCATGAGGTTCATCTTCGAGTCGTCGACTAGGAGGATGCGGTGAACCGGATGCGACGACGCGGCGGGGGGCTTGTCCGTGGTCTTGTCTGCGGTTTTGTCCGAGGCGGCGGGCGCGGGCGCCTCCGCCAGGACGGTCGCCCGGACGCCTGGAAGCACGATCTCGAAGGTGGAGCCTTTCCCGAGCGCGGACGTCACCTTCAGTTCGCCGCCCATGGCCTTCACGAGCTGGTTGCAGATGGCGAGGCCAAGCCCCGTGCCGCCGTTGCGCGCGAGCTTGGCGCCCACCTGCACGTATGCCGAGCAGATGCGCTTCTGGTCCTCTTCGGTGATGCCGCAGCCGGTATCCTCGACCGACAGGCGGAACACGCCCTTCTCGGCGTCCTTCAGGCGCACGTAGTTGGCGCGCAACGTCACATGGCCCTTCTCCGTGAACTTGACGGCGTTGCCGACGAGGTTGAACACGATCTGCCGCAGACGCTGCGGGTCGAGCATCAGCGCGGGCATCTCCCCGATTTCGCAGCGCAGTTCCAGCCCCGGTTTCTTGCCCGAGATGCGGAAGGCGTCCATGACGCCGCGCAGAAGACGCGGACATTCCGTGGGCTCCAGGGCGATCTGCATCTTTCCAGATTCGAGTTTCGAGAGGTCCAGTACGTCGTTGATGAGCCCCAGGAGAGTCCTGCCGCTCACGAGAATCGAGTCAAGCGCCTGCTCGCGCTCTGCTTCGGTCTCGAAGCCCGCCTTGAGCATCTCCGAAAAGCCGACGATGGCGTTGAGCGGCGTGCGGATGTCGTGGCTGACGGTGGAGAAGAAGTAGCTCTTCGACATGGTCTTCTCGTGCTCCAGACGTCGCTCGCGCCGACGCAGCATGGCGTAGAGGCTGAACATGATCGCAAGGGAAACGGCCATCAAGCCGGCCTGGACGAGGCCGACGTGGACGAGCGAGTTGTTAACGGAGTCCAGCTGGCTCGTCATGTTGGCGCCCCAGCCGTTGTCCCTGGCTTCTTTCGGGTCTGTAGCGCAGATCTGTTCATGGAAGAGGTTTATTTTGGAAAACGACTGCTTCGTGGTGTCGAACGTCGCCTGGCGCATCCACATGTGGGAAATGAAGAAGATCATCACCAGAAGGGCGATCCACACGATCGTCGAGTGCCCAAAGCGATGGTCCTGGTCGCGGCCGAAGAGGATTCGGTAGACGACGAATCCAAGAATGCACCACAGAACGAGGATGAGGTAGGATTCGGTCGCCATCATGCTGCCCGCGAAATAGTTCGGCAGGATGAAGAGGATACAGATTCCACCCGAAAGCAGCAATCCGCTGATTCCCATTACCTTGCCGAGTCGGCTACCGGTGGCGCGCGCAGTCCGGAACACGGCGGCGGAGGTGTAGGCGTAGGCGATTGCGGCGCCAATGGTCGCGACGTCCACGATGAAGCCGATCGCCGTCCGCCCGAGGAAAGGAATCAGGAGCGACACGCCCGCGACAAAGATCACGGCGGCCGTCGGCGTGCCGTCTGCGCCCTTCGCGCCCAAGCGGGCGGGAAGGAGGCCGTCGTCGGCCATCGCGCCCAGAAGCCGGCTGGAGACCGTCATGTTGCCGACGAGGTTGGTGAAGATCGCCGCAAGGGCCGTTACGCCTATGACGGCGGTTCCGACACGGCCCAAGACCCGGGACGCCGCCGCGAACGTGGGCAGCGAAGGCGCGCCCACCTGTCCGTCGAGGTGCGCGACGCTGGCCGGCCAACCGCCGGCGTCCCCCGGTGCAAGCGCGGGAAGGACGACAAGGAACGCGTATACGAACGCGGACGTCACGACCGCCGCGACCATCACCTGGAATGTCTTCCGACGCGAGAAGCGGAACTCGCCGGACAGGTTCGAGATCGCCTCGAACCCCACATAGAACCAGGGGGCCAGCGCGACGATCTTGAGAACCTGCGAGACAGGCGCAGAGCCATCCGGTGCGAAGGCCGGCGCCGCCACGCGCAGGTCGCCGCCGCAGTGGAACACGGCCGCCCCGAAGCAAACCGCGATGCCGAGCGCGAACAGGACGGCCAGGACGGTCTCCACGTAGCCCGCAAGGCACCGCCGGCAGTTGATGGCGGCGGCGACGAGGATTGCAGCTCCCGGAAGCAGGATGTCCCCGAGATAGACGTTATAGCCCGCAATGCTGTAACGGAAACCAAAACGGAGTGCGTCGCCGAACAGGCAGCGCGCGACGATCGTGAGCGCCGTGGCGTTCGCCCAGACGATTGCCATGTAGGTCAAGCAGAGAAACCACGCGCAGAGGAAGCCGTGGTCGACGCCGAAGGCCTGGGAGGCAAACGCAAACGCGCCGCCGGGTCCGGGATAGCGGCGGGTCATGTAATGGTAGTTCCAGGCGATGACGGCCATGATCGCGGCGCCGACGAACACGCCGATCGTCGTTCCGAGCGGTCCGGCCTTCGGCAGGAACATGGTTCCGGGCATGACGAGCGAGCCCCAGCCGACGGCCGTTCCAAACGCAAACGCCCAGGCGCCAAGCCTCGAGAGATGTCGTGAAGACGTCGCCTGCTTCATTTGTACCCTCCCATGAGCAGTTTCATTCTATTCCGAACAGGGCCCTCAACTTTGCAGCCGTCACCGGCTTGGAAATTACCTTCGCGAACAGGCTCATGTCGTACGACGAGCCTATGTCGACGTCGGCGGTCACCGCGACTACGGGAATCTCCGCGAGCCGCCTTTCCTTCCGCATCATCTCCGCGAGCTGCGTGCCGTCCATTCTCGGCATCCACATGTCGGTCAGCACGATGTCCGGCACCCACTCGTCCATGACCGCCAGGGCGGCCTCGCCGTTTATCGCATAGCGTATGTCCTTGATCTTCAGGTTCGCGAGGTGGATGCCGAGGATCTTGCGGTTCATCGCCATGTCGTCCACGACGAGGACGCGGTCCGGCAGCACCTCGCGGATCGCCTGCTCCGCGGCGCGCGGAGCCATGGAGATGTTCTGCACCAGCTCGAGGTTGGGGATGTCGATGAAAAACGTCGTGCCCCTGCCGAGTTCGCTCTCCGCCCGGATCGTGCCGCCTGCGCCGTCCACCATGCGCTTCACGATCGGGAGGCCGAGTCCTGTGCCCTTGATCTCGCCGGCGCTGGCCTGCATCCGGCTCGCGATGTCCTGTATGAACGGATCGAAGAGTTTTTCCATCTTGTCCTTCGAGATTCCGCAGCCCGTGTCGCTGATCTCGATGTGAAAGGTCCTCGTCGCGCCGTTCCACCTCACTTTGACGACTATCTCGCCGCGGTCCGTGAACTTGGACGCGTTCCCCACGAGGTTAATGAGTATCTGGCGCATTCCCTGCTGCGCGAGCACGACGATTGGAAGCTCTTCCGGCGGCGGCGCGTCGATCCGGAGCTTGACGCCGTGGCGTCGCACGCGGTAGCCGAAGATCGCCGGAAGCTCCCGCAGGAGCTGGTCGATGTCGCATGCGCCCGAGCGCATCTTCATCGCGCCAGCCTCGAGCTTGGAGAGGTCGAGGATGTCGTTGATGAGGTCCAGCAGGGCGTTCGCGCTCAGGAGCATGCCGTCGGTGTACTCCCCGCGGAGCTTCTCGTCCAGGTCCTTCTGCGTCATGAACTCGGCGAAGCCGATGACGGCGTTGAGCGGCGTCCTCAGCTCGTGCGACATCATCGCGAGGAAGCGCGTCTTCGCCTGCGCGTGGTCCTCGGCCACTTCGGCGGCCTTGTTGGCTCGCCTCGTCTGGCGGACGAGCATGGTGATCATCACGGAGCCGAACAGGACGACCAGTACCAGGATGACCGAGGCCACGACCGCTATGGTGTGCGTAAGCTCGTCCTTCGTCATGCCGAACAGGCGGTGTACCACTTGGCGCTCGGCCACGTCTGCCATGAACATCTCCTGCAGATGCGTCTGGTCTATGCCCGTCATGACCTTGTTCAGAATCGACACGAGCTCCTGCGGCACGCTGGGCCGTGCGAACAACTCGAACTCCTGATACAGGTCTTCTGCGCCGAGATCCTGTGCGGCGGATTGCGGCACGGGGACCGCGAACACCGACGTCGCGCCGTACGTGGCGGCGGACGCCTTTGCGGGATAGGGGACCCAGAGGTCCGTGTCGCCTCGGAGGAACTTTGCCTCTGCGGTCGTGATGTCTGTCTGCGGCGCGAGTTTTATCGTGAGGCCGGTCCGCGCGCTGATCTCGTCCAAGAGGTTGCCCACTAAGCCCGTCAGATTGCCCTGCTTGTCCACGAGGGGGAAGGGCCAGGGCGAGAAGTCGATGACGACCGGCGAGGTGTTCAACTGACGGCGCGCGAGCCAGTTGCTCTCCGCCAGGGAGAGCGCGGCCATGTCGCTGTGCCTGCCGTAGTGGCGCTCGCTGATCATGCGGAGGTACTTGGGGAAGTCGTCGCAAATGCTGTCCAGCGCATTCTCCAGCTCCTCGAAAAGGTCCTTGCGCTGAAGCGACGTGCAGATGTACATCGGATGCGACGCATAGAGGTGGAGAGCCTTCTCGTTCATCAGCTCCGGCATCTCGACGTCCACGCATGCGTCAACGGTCCCCTTGGCGTATGCGGTGAGCATTTCGCGGTCGGACGAGAACTCCACGCAGGAGATGCTCGGTTCGTTGGCGAACTGGCGGCGGGCGCGCTGCGCGCTGATCGAGCTGGCGAGTAGGCCGACCTTCATCCCGTGCCAGGTCTTCGGGTCGCCGGGCTTGTACGGGCTGTCCGGCTTGGCCCAGAGGTAGACGCGGAGCATCCCCATGGGCGTGTGCGGATAGCGGAAGGTGTCGCGGCGCTGCGGCGTGAAGCCCACGCCGCCCACGACGTCCAGCCGGCCGCTCTGAACGTCCGCGATGCTCTGGTCGTAGTCGCCATAGACGTAGTCAAGGTTCCAGTGGGTGTGGCCGACGATGGACTTCATCCACATTTCGAGCGCGCCCGACCGCTCGCCGTCTGGCGACACCTCGAAAAGGTCGCCGCGGCTGTACGCCGCCACGCGCACGCGCCTGCCCGGCTTCGGGACGCCGAGGAACTTCTCCCTCAGGGCGTCGTACCTGTCGATGTTGTTGATGTAGCATTCGCGGTAAGCCCTTTCGAGCTTCTTCAGGAGCTGCGGGTTCCTCTTGCTGACGGCGAAGTACACGTTGCGCGAGCCGATCGGCACGACCTCCACTACCCCCTCCGGGCGCTTGCCGAACGGCGTGTAGAGGAAGAGCGCGTCGATCTCGCCGTCGTGCAGGGCCTTCACCGCGCCGGCGCTGGTGGGAATTTCCACGTAAGTCGGCGACAGGCGGGCGTGCTCGAAGTACTTCACGCGGTCGTCGTTGGAAATCTGCCCCTGCGACACGGGCGAGTAGCCGATGCGCATTCGCGGCCATTCCGTGATCTTCGTGGACATCAGCTCCATCGCGCGCGACGGCGTGGCGTACAGCGCGAAGTGCATCAGCCCAAGGGGCTGGACGGGGAAGTCGAAGTCCTGCAGCAGTTTGCTCGTGCGGAACGCGGAGCATATCACGTCGGCTGTTGCCGCGTCCATCATGTGGTCCTTGCCGAACTCGAGGCGGACGGTCTCCACGCCGGCCGTCTTGAACACGTCGGACATCACCGCAGTGCAGAAGTCGTTGTCAGCCTTCGCCCAGAAGTCGAGTTCGGGGTCGCGCTCGCAGTCCGCGACCCTGACGCTTTCGGCATTCGCCGAAAGCGAATGTAAAATGAAAAGTGTAAAGTGTAAAATGAAAAGTGTAAAGCGTAAAAGGGTGGCGCGGGCCGACTTTACACTCTCAAAACTTGCCATGGCTACATCGCCTTTAGAGCTGTTCCGCGAGCGCCTTCATGTCCGCGATGAGCTGTGCCGCCTGGCCGCGATCCTGCGACTTGGCGGCGCTGCGGAGCGCAATGGCAGCATCGGCCATCTGCTGGTCGCCGGCGGCGAGCGAGTTGCCCTTGACGGTGTGCGCCACCTTGTCCAGCGTGTCCCACGCGCTTGTGGCCAGCGCCGCGTCGGCCTCGGCCGTCTTGGCACCGACGGAGGAGACGTACTCGGCGTAGATCGCGTCCACGACCTCCGCGTCGTCCCCGAACTGTTCGTTCAGGTATTTTTTGCAGCATTCCTTCATGGTTTACTCCTTTTCCGTATAATTGCCCAACTTGATATGGTCTCTACAGGTTTTTACCGTTGCTCTAATCTTACGGGCGGATATAATACCATATTCGAGCATTTACTGTAAAGCGGGAAGATGTGAAATTCGTAACTGCTTTTTCTGGATTACGGCTTGTTTCCCGCCAGATGGCGTGGTAAAATATACGTTGGTTTTCAACCAGAAAAAAGGTGCGGTAGCAATGAATCAGTAAGAAATTGGAAGGAGTCCGTCTGAACGGTACGTCCATGCACAACCATTTCTACTACTATTTCTATTCAATCGTGTCAGGTATCGCGCTGTGCGTTCACCTGATAATCAACTGGCATCAGCTTGTCAATAGGCCAAGCGACAAGGCGCATGTCGGTGCGCTTGAGTTCAGGCATTTCCTCGTCTATCTGTCGGTCTTCTTCGTCACAGACGTCCTATGGGGCGTGTTCGCTGCGTTTAAATGGCCGCGCGTCCTATACGCCGATACGTTCGTGTTCTTCGTCGCCATGGCGCTTTCCGTTCTTACGTGGACGCGCTTCGCGGCCACGTACCTGGAACTGGAAGGCAAGGCGCGTGCGTACCTGTTGTGGTCGGGGCGCGGAATGATGGCGTTCTTCATCGCCGCACTTCTGATGAACGGTTTCACCGGCATTTTCTTCACGATCGACTCTCAGTGCGTATACACCGCCGGGCCGTTGCGCCAGCTGGCGTTCTCGCTGCTGGCCGCGTTCAACGCGATCGCCTCCGCGATGACGCTGCACAAGGTGTTTCGCACGGAGGGCAAGACGCGCCGGCACAACAAGATGGTGTTCGCATTCGGAGTCTCGATGACGGCGGCGATCCTGATCCAGCTCTGCGACCCGCTGATTCCGTTCTACTCGATCGGGTGTCTCTTCGGGTGCTGCTTCCTGCACGTGTTCGTGGTCGAGGACGAACGCGACGAGATGCACCGGCAGGAGCTGCTCGCGCGCAGCTACGAGGCGCAGCTCGAAGCCGAGCGCACGGCGACTCAGGCAAAGAGCCTATTCTTCTCAAGCGTTTCGCACGACATCCGCACGCCGCTCAACGCCATCATCGGCTTTTCTGAACTGCTCGAAAGGGGCGTGGGGGACGAGGACGAGCGCTCGCGCTGCATTTCATCCATCCGCTCCAGCGGAAAGGTCCTCTTGCGGCTCGTGGACGACATCCTCGACCTTTCGAAGCTGGAAAGCCGGAAGCTGGAGATCGTCGAGGAGCCGACCGACATTCCGACGCTCGCCCGCGAAATCATTGCGGCATGCGAAGTCGCACGTCAGCGCAAGTCGCTGGCACTGAAAACCGAAATCGGGGAAATGCCGTGGGTCAGCGTGGATCCGCAGCGCATCCGCCAGATCCTCTTCAACCTTCTGTCGAACGCTTACAAGTACACGGACCACGGCACGATCACGGTTCGCGCCCTCTGGCAGGACGGCACGCTGTCGCTCTCGGTGGCGGACACGGGCAAGGGCATATCGGAGGAGGACATCGCCCGCATCCTCCAGCCGTTTGTACAGCTGGCCGACAGGAACCACCGCGACGGCACGGGACTCGGTCTGCCTATATGCCAGAGACTCGCCGCGCTCATGGGCGGGAAACTGGAGATCGCCTCAAAGGTCGGCGAGGGCTCGACATTCACGGTCACCATCCCCAACGTCAAAACAGTCGCTCCACCGGCAAAACATTTGGAGGATTGTGCGCATTTGGGGCATACCCCGTCCCGCGTCCTCGTCGTGGACGACTCCCCCGTCAACCGCGCGGTGCTCAAGGCCATGCTGGCGAAAAGCGGCGTGGCCGAGGTCGTGATGGCGCAGAACGGACGCGAGGCCCTTGCTGTGCTGGAGGGCAATGGCAATTTCGACATCGTGCTTTCGGACCTCTGGATGCCGGAGATGGACGGCTACGGACTGGTGAACGCCATCCGCGCCGACGCAAGGTTCTCGCGCCTCCCGGTCTATCTCCTCACCGCCGACGTCGAGGCGCGCGGCCAGCCCGAAGCAAGCGGTTTCACGGGAATCCTCCTCAAGCCAATAACACTTGAAAAGCTACAGGAGCTGTTCGCATGATGCTATCCGGTAAAAATCTTCCCAGATTCGCGCAATTACGCTTGAAAATAATTTTGGAAAAAATTTTGTAACCTTGTCTTGGGTGGTGCGTATACGGGGCAACCAAACAACTTTTCAAAGAAGGAGCAACAAAATGATCAACGTTAACACAAACACCAGCCTCCAGGGCATTCAGAACTGGGAAAATCTGGCAAAATTGCTTGAGACGAACAGTACTGGAAACGTCAAAAACGGCACGATTGACCTCGACAAAGGTCAGATAACCATTACCATCAACGACGGTACGAATACGCAGTCGGTGAATGTGTCCGTTCCGAACCTCGGTACGGTCGACGGGGCGCCGGATACCGCAGCGCTCAAGACGCTGGCGGACAAGATCATAGCCGTGGCTACCGAGTTGTCGGCCTCCGGGTCCATTGAGGCCGACGGCACGCTCAGCGCGCAGCTGAAAGACGCGATTACCAAGCTCGAGGCAGCCCTCTCCGCCTCGGGGGCGAATCCGACCTCGGCGAACACCGTGAACACGTCCAAGGCGCTCTTCGACCTCTACAAGCTGATGGCCATCATGGTGGAAGTCGCCCAGAAGCAGCGCGACACGTCGCGCGAGATCCGTCTCGTCGAGAACCAGCAGGTACAGAACTCGATCAAGCAGCAGGCTGCCGACATCCGCAGCGCGGCGATCATCTCACTCGGGTTCGGCCTCGCCTCGGCCGTCGTGTCGGGCATCATGAGCGGCTTGGCCATGTACAAGCAGGGCAAGGCGTTCGACCAGCAGACCAATGCGGCGAAGAATCTGAACACGCCAATGGAAAACCTGAAGACGGCGCAGCTCGCCTCCAGCCCGGCGGCGGCGGAGGCGAACCTCCAGTCCGTTACGGCAAAGACGCCGCAGAACATCATTGACAAGGTGAACCAGCAGTTCGACGCCGCAAAGACGGACTTCGTCCGGGACATCACGGCGGCGGACACGCGCCTCCGGACTGCGGAGCAGGCGCAGGACACGGCGGGCGACGAGCTGAACGCCATCCGCAACCGTCAGCCTCCCGCCACGCAGGAGGAGATCCAGGCCAAGGTGGACGCCTACGACAATGCGAGCAACGAGGTGCTGGCGGCCAAGCAGAACCGCGCCTCGATCGAGAAGAGCTTCTTCGACAAGCTGGACACGCAGCTGAAGGCCAACGAGGTCGAGATCAATACCAAGGAGGGACTGGGCGAGGACGTGACGGCCCTCAAGCAGGAGAACACCTACCTGCGCGCCTACACGGCAAAGTTGAAGGCCGACCACGCCTCCGACTCCACGAAGAACCTCGACCTCTCGGTCGCGCAGAACAAGTACGACTTCGCCAAGCGCGCGATGGAACTGGACAATAAGTACATGGGCTCACAGAAGATGATGAACCGCTGGATGGGCATCCAGCAGCTTCAGATGAGCCTCGCGCAGATGGCAAACGCGTCCGGCAACATGATCAGCCAGATGGTGCAGGCCAAGGCGACGATGGAAGGCGCGGAGCAGACGCAGCACAACGAGCAGCTCGACCAGATCAAGGACCTCTTCTCGCAGGCCGAGACGGTCATCCAGGCGGTCATCCAGCTCATGCAGGCCGTGCTGTCCGCAGAAAACGATTCGTTGATGGAGGCGATCCGCGCCTAAGAAACTGCAAAAAGAAGGGAGAAAAACAATGGACATATCTCTTAGCAACGCAATCATCGCAGAGACGGCGCAGGCGCGCGACCTGTCGACGGAAGGCGGCGGGGTGGGGGCCGCCGCTGAGCGCGTCCTGCGTCCGATCCTCGGCGGCGACAACGTGCGCGTGAGCAGCGCGATCACCGGCGACCTTCAGAAGCTTCTGGCGCAGGTCCGCGCAGAGCAGGAGGACAAAAAGGTCCAGCTCGCCCACCTGCAGCTGAGCGCGGTACTGAGCCACCTCTCCGCGATGGCGGATCTCACGGCCTCCCAGCAGGCGCAGGTCAGCGCGATGCAGATGCAGATCGACGCGCTGGAGGCGGCGGTCGAGCGCGAGAGGACCACGTCCGCGGAACGCAAGAAGGCGATTGAGACGAAGCGCCAGCTGGAGTCCGACGCGCAGGATGATCTGAGGGCGGCCGAGCAGGCCGGCGACGAGGCTGCGGTGGAGGCCGCCCAGAAACGTCTCGCCGCCGCCCAGGCCCAGGTCGCCACGCTGGAGGCGGAGATCGCGAAGATCGACGCGGACATCAGGGACGCGGAGAAGGAGATCACGGGATACAGCGACGATCTCACCGCCCTGCTCGCCAAGCTCGACTACCCCGCACTCGTGCTGGTGCTGGCCGCGATCTCCATCTCGGCGAGCGACGCGACCCCGTCCGAGGCGAGGGTCGAGGACGATGAGCAGAAGGGCAAGAAGATCCCCACTACCCTCGATGTCGTGCGCGAGTCCCTGGAGAAGGCCGTCGAGGACATCCGCGATGAAATCGTGGAGAAGCGCATTGAATCGGTCTGACCGACGGAGTCATTTTTTCACCAGTTAAAACCCAACAGAAAGGAACCAGAAAATGAGCGAAAACACCAACACGAAACTTGCCGAGGAACTTGACAATGAAATCAAGGACGTGGCGAAGAAGCTCTTTCAGGACGGAGCGACGCTTGGAGAGCTCAAGGGCATCACGCCCCGCGAGCTGAACGCAGTGTACCAGATGGGGCTCGGCTTCTACAACACGGGCCGGTACGACGACGCCGAGAAGGTGTTCTCCTTCCTCGTGATGTTCGACCACCTGGAGCCGAAGTACTGGCTGGCCGCCGGGGCGGTGCAGCAGGTGAAGAAGAACTTCGAGAAGGCGAAGGCTGCCTACGTACAGGCCGCCATGCTCGACATCCACGGCCCCAAGCCCCAGTACTACGTGGCGGAATGCTACCTCGCGCTCGGGCAGAAGGACGACGCGCTCGCCTCGCTCGAGACGCTGCTCGAGTACTGCAACGGCCAGGACGAGGTGACGAAGGAGTTCCGCGCCAAGGCGGAGGCGCTGAAGAAAAAAATCTTAGGATAATTGTACCGGGGGCGTAACCTTTCCGTAGGTTGCGCGTAAACAGGGCAAAGAGAAAACGGAGGTACAACAAATG
Organism: uncultured bacterium; assembly: GCA_902802945.1. Classification (GTDB taxonomy): domain Bacteria; phylum Verrucomicrobiota; class Kiritimatiellia; order RFP12; family UBA1067; genus RUG572. Next base: position 39,915 of record CADCOC010000003.1, read on the forward strand.
AGCAACATGACAATAGATCCGAACGCGCGTATGCCAATCGGCAACACGCAGACCGCAGCGCAGCTGGCCGGCGGCAGCAACGACGGCAAGGTCAAGGACAAGACGACCACCCTCACGCGGGAGATCACCTCCCTCGCCCAGCGGGCGATTACGGTCATGACGACGAACAGGGCCCAGACCCAGCAGACGACCGGTGCGAGCGGCACCACGGGCGTTCCCGTGCTTGACGACCCCGAGGACCCCAAGGCCCTCCTTCAGGACCTCGAGAGGCTCGTGGCGTTCCTGCAGCTTGACAACGACCAGCGCCAGAGCGAAATGGCGCGGGCCCGCATCGAGAACCAGCAGGGCGTCATGGACAAGGAGCACCGCACGCGCCTGGATAAGATCGACGAGTCGATCAAGGCGGCCAAGAAGGCCGAGAAGGCCGCCAAGGCGAGCCGCATACTCGGCTGGCTCGGCGCAATCGTCGCAGTCGTGGCAGCCATCGTGGTGACGGCCGTCACGGGCGGCGCTGCGGCCGGCTTCGCGATCGCAGGCGCGGCTCTTGCCGTGACGCAGCTCGTGTTGAGCGAGACGGGCGCGGCGGACAAGATCATCGACAAGATGGCGGAATCCATGCAGAAAAACTTCGGACTGAGCAAGGCCGACGCAAAAGCCTGGGCGGCCGGCATCTATTCGGCCATCTTCGTGGTGCTGGGCCTCGCATCGGCCGGCGTCGGAATCGGCATGTCCGCCGTGAGCGCGGCCAAGGCAACGGCCGACACGATCTCCAACACCGCGAAGATCGCGCTGTTCGCCACGCAGGTCGTCAACATAGGGATGGGACTCGCCGGCGCTGCCACAGGCGGCGTGCAGACCAGCCTCAACTACAAGGCGTCCGAGGCGAGCGCGGAGGTTTCCGACGTCAACCGCTACATGGCCGTCATCCAGCAGCTGCTCGAGGAGTCCGAAGAGGAGCTGGAGCAGATCATGAACCAGATCCAGGCCCTGTTCTCCCAGCTCGTCGCGATCATCCAGAGCAAGACCGACACGGGCAACATGATCGTCGAGAACATGACACAGATGATCTAACGCCTCGGCAAATAGCAGAAGTAGAAAGGAACTCTAAAATGAATATCCGCCTTGACACGAACTCAATCCCTGCGCAGACGCAGTTCCAGCCCGCCTCAGTGCGGGCGACGGACGACGCCACGCGGGACCAGTCCAACACCGTGACCGTCACGAAACGCGAGTTTCCCGGCTTCACGGGCACGGAGGAGGTCGACGCCGTGACGGAGGCGGATGTTTCCACGCGCGACGATGCGCTGGGGAAGCTCTTCCGCAGCGTCTTCGCCTACGCACCGCCGCCGATGCCGAACTTCGTCTAAGGAGCGTGCGCCATGCCGCCAATCGTTGGATTCCAGACTTATCTCTCGAACGCGCAGAGGCTCATCTCGCAGGACGCGCAGCCGCCGAAGAAAGGCGAGGCGCGTCCTGCGGACTGCACCTTGGGCCTGAGCGGACGTAAGTTGTCGGCAGTTCCCGCAAACGGGCCTTCGGCGGACATCGAACTGGCCCGCCGGGACTTCATCGAGTCGTTCGTCGTGCAGTTCGGCGAGGGATGCCGCCCGCTGGTCGAGAGCGCCCTGCTGGGAAAGAACGCCAAGCCGCTCACCGCGCGGATGATCGTGGCCCTGAACGAACAGGCGATCGCGCTGAAGCCCTCCGACCTGACCGCGTCGCTCTCCGACCTGCTGCGCCGCGCGGCGCAGGAGAACGCCGGGGGCGTGACGCACGCGCAGTTCCAAGCTCTCATCGACGAGAATCCGGAGCTGCGCGCGGAACTCGAGCCGCTGAACGCCGTGCGTAAGCAGGCGGAGGAGGCCCTGGCGCGCCTAGGCGCGTTCACGGGCGCGGAGATCGCCGCCGCGTTTCGTCCGGGGGCCGCGGCCTCCAGGGAGGAGCAGGCGCTGAAAGACACCATACTGTTGCTGGTCCGCACGGCGACCAACAAGCTCTTAGACCTTGCGGACGGCCTTCGCCGCATCTACAGCCAGCATGGCGACGAGACCGGGATGCTGTTCGGCCTGATCACGCGCTGCAACAACCGCGCGATCGAGGTGCAGCGCATGGTCGCCGAGCTCTCGCAGCTGGATTCCGACTCCGACGACCTGCGCCTTTCAATGTACGCGGCGGAGCTGCTGCCGAAGATCGCGCTGCAGATGCACGGCACCGGCCGTGCGATTGAGCAGCTGAGCCTATCGCTGCAGCCTCTGGCCAACCGCTTTGACTCGATTCGGGCCGAGGCCTCGCGCGACGGGCGGGTCAGCATCGAGGATGTGGCGCTGCTTCTCCGCGAGATAACCGTGGCGCAGGCCGCGCTCCGCGATGCGGCGAAGCACGGCATAGAGATGCCGGATGGGAGCAAAGAGCGCCCGGATCCAGGCCTGTTCAAGTCAATTGACGAACTGCTCAACAAGCTCAAGACCGACGTGCTCGATTTCACCACCCAAGCGCTGGAGGAGAAGGCCAAGAACTGGGTGAATGGCGTAGTGCCGACGTTCTCCGCAACGAAACTGTTCACCGTCTACCGCGACGTGGTGAAGGACGTCGCGGACGACGCGGAGGAAATGGAGCGTTTCCTGCAGGACATGGAGGCTTTCCGCATGTCCGCGCTCGTGTGGGCGCGGGGACTGACCAGCATGACCTCGATGGCGGCGCTTAACGACTCCTTCCTGCGCCTGCAGACGTGCCTGAAGGCGTACCAGTTGGCCACCAATGTAATCAACATCCTGTTGTCGAAGAAGGGCGGCTCGTCGAAACGCTCGGCTAGGACCGAGCACGTGGAGGAGGTGAAGGCGAAGGTCGCGGAGCTGAAGGAACGTTTCCAGAAGCTCGGCGAGATGCGCGTACACGAGCTTGAAAAGGCTGCGGATGAGGACCGCGTGGAACTCGACAAGTTGCAGAATCTGCTGGAGAACGGATCAGACGTCATGAGCGAGGCGGTGAGCATACAGCGCCTGTACGAAATACTGGTGGGACGAAGGGAGGAGAGCGAAGAGGAACGCGAGTCGAATGGAAGCGGAGTTTGAAAACGGGTTTGCCCGGGTGGAAGGCGGCGACTGGATGTTCGGTGAACTCCAGCCGTCCGCCGTTTCCGGCACTCTCACGCCGAAGCGGCTTCCGCGCGAGGACGTGTCGTGGTGGCGGCGTCTGTTCCAGCCTGACCGCCGACGCCTCCGGTGCGCGTCGCTCTCCGGCCGGATGTGGTGCGGGGACCGGGCGCATCCCTTCCTCACGCGGATCGACCTCGCCGAGCGCGTGACGGCTGTCACGGCGAAACTGCTCCTCGCGCCCGCTTCCTCGCGCCGCGCGGGCGGGTTGCTGCGCGTCGTGCCTTTTTCCGTCCGCGGCGCGATCTGCACCACCGCCCTGGAGGGCGGATGGGCGGTTCTGGCCACGCAGGGTCGGACGACGCGGGTTGTCGTGGCGGACGGCGAGACCCTTGGCGTGAAGCCGGAGTCCGCAGTGGCGTGGACCGGGCGCGCGCCGACCGGGTTCTGTCCGCGCCTACGCGCGCGCGATGTCTTTCTGCCGCGCACGCCGAAGTGCCTGCGCCTGAATTTCCACGGTCCGTGCGTGGTGTGGTTCGAGGGGTCGTAGCGCCATGCAGTTCACCGACTTCCACCGAATGATCATTGCCTTCGTGCTGGCCGCCGCCCGGGTTGGCGGCGCGCTCGCCATCTGTCCCGCCACGACCAGCTCCATGATCACGGGCGTTGCGCGCAACGCGGCCACGCTCTCCTTCGCCGCGCTGATCGTGCCGTGCGTGCTTCGGTGGATGCCGCCGGGAGAGCTCTCCACGGGGTTCCTCTGCGTGGTTGCGTTTAAGGAGGCGCTGGTGGGGTTCCTCATCGGGTTCTTCGCCTCCATCCCGTTCTGGGTCGCGGAGAACGTGGGCAACTTCATCGACAACCAACGTGGCGCGACGATGGGCGAGGTTTACTCGCCGCTGTCGGGCACGCAGGTCTCCACCACGGGAATCTTCTTCACTCAGATCGTCTCGACCATCTTCTTCGTCGGCGGGGCGGTGCTCGTGTTTCTCGCCGCCATCTACGCGAGCTACGGCGTGGTGCCGCTCTTTGGCGACTGGCCGGCCATGCGCGGGGACGCTCCCGGATTCGCGCTGGACACCCTCGACGGAATGATGCGAACGACGTTCATCATCTCCGCGCCCGTCATCATCCTCATGTTCCTAGCCACCATCGGCCTCGGGTTCGTGAACCGCACGGCCCCGCAGCTCAACGTGTTCTTCCTGTCGATGCCGATCAAGTCCGCACTCGGCGTCGCCATGCTCGTGGTGTACCTGCGGTACATCATCGACATGCTCATGTACACGGACGAATCGTCCATCCTCGGACCGCTCTCGCGCATCTTCGCGTCGGCCGCGCCAGTTTAGTGAAAGGCAGATATGGAAATAGAAAAGAAAACCGAAGGAACCAAACTGACCGTCTCCGTGACGGGTCACATCGACACCGTGACCGCGCCGCAGCTGGAGGCGGAGCTTGTGCTTGACGCCGTGGACGAGCTGGTACTCGACCTCTCAGGCGTCGCATACGTCTCGTCGGCCGGACTGCGCGTTTTCCTCTCGGCCTACAAGGCGATGTCGAAGAAGGGCGGCATGACGATCGTCGGCGCGCAGCCCGCCGTGCTGGAGGTGTTCAAGATCACCGGATTCGCGACAATCTTCAAGCTTGCCTGACCTCGATGAACGCCTACCGCAAGTACCGGGTGCTGATTGTCGCCGCAGCCTGCGTGGCGGCGGTGGCCGCGTATTTCGTCTCCAGCGAGGTGGAGACGCGGCTTATGCGCGCGCGCGTGGAGGCGCTGATGGGTCCGGCCGTGCACGACATGCGTGAGGAGATGCTCGCGGGGGCGGACCCGATTCTCTACTACCTCGCCAACTGCATCCAGCGCGAACTGCCGACCGTCGCGTCGGCCGCGGCCAGCCCCCAGAAGGTTTCGGCCCTGATGCGCACGTACGCGCTCGACGAGGTCAACTTCGCCGACAGCAACGGCGTCATCCGCGCGACCACACATGCCAGCCAGAAGAACTACTGGATGGGGACGGATCCCGACCCCGCAAAGGCCGCGGGCTTCCTCTGCCTTCTCACCAACCACCTCTGGTACACCCAGCCGCCGCGCCGTTCCGTGCGCGCAGACGGCGCCTACCGCAAGTTCGCCGGCGTGCGTCTGCCGGACGGCTATCTCCAGCTCGGCTTCGACTTCGAGCGCCTTTCGCGGGAGCTGAAGGAGCGCTTCGCCGACACTGCGGTGGACTGGCATGTCGGGGATGGCGGCTACTACGTGATCGCCGACGCCAAGACGGGCGAGGTGATATCCGACGGCAACCCGAAAATACGCTTCCGCCCGGGCCTTGAACGGAAGCCGATCATGGTCGCCGACCTCGGCTTCGAGCCGTGGATGCTCAAGAAGGGTGAAGGCGAGTCGTTTAGGGCTAAGATCGCGGGCGAGGATGCGGTCTGCCGGGTCGTCCCCCTGCCGGAGAGCGGACACGTCTTCTTCGTGGTCGTGCCCATGCGTGACATCCTGCACGCGAGGAACGTCTCCGTGGGGACCATGATGTTCATCCTGCTCGTCCTGATCGCGGCCGCCGCGTCCGTGGGCCTGCGCGCCGTCGCGTTGCGCGAACGCGCCGAGGAGGCGCGTCTCGCGGAGGAGGCCCGGCGACAGAAGGAGCTGATGCTCGCCACGTCCATCCAGAGCGCCGCGCTACCAAGCGTGTTCCCGCCGTTCCCGCCGATCGCCGACTGTCTTGACATCTACGCGAGGATGCACGCCGCGAAGGAGGTGGGCGGCGACTTCTACGACTTCTACTACGTTGGCGAACGCCATTTGGCCATGATGGTGGCCGACGTCTCCGGGAAGGGCGTTCCGGGCGCCATGTTCATGATGCGGGCGAAGACAACGCTCATCGACCTCCTGTCGCGCGGTGGCGACCTGGGCACGGCCGTCGCCGACGTGAACTCCCGCCTCGCGGAGGGCAACGACGCGAACATGTTCGTGACAGCGTGGATCGGCGTGATCGACCTCGAGACGGGCGTGGTGGAGTACGTTAACTGCGGACACAACCCGCCGATCATTCGGCGCGCGGACGGCGGCCTTGAATGGGTGCGCGACACCTCGGGGCTTGCGCTCGCCGCGCTCGACGGCATGGCCTACGAGCCGCACACGCTCCTTCTCCGTCCGGGCGACGGACTGTTCCTCTACACGGACGGCGTGGTTGAGGCGCAATCGCGCGGCGAGCTGTTCGGGGAGGAACGCCTCGCCGCCGCGCTTGCGACCGACATCGCGGACGCCAAGGCCGCCTGCCACGTGGTGGAGATGGCCGTCAACGCGTTCGCGGCGGGCGAGCCGCAGGCGGACGACATCACGATGCTCGCGATCGGCTTCAACGGCGCCCGACGCACGTTCGCCGCCACCACGGAGGGCCTCGCCGCCGCCGCCGCCTACGTGAGGGGCTTCTGCGACGACCACAGGGCTGCGATAGTGATCGACGAGATCGCCTCCAACATCGTGCGCTGCTCCGGGGCGACGACCTTCGACCTGACGTACCGCCGCGCGGAGACAGGCTACGCGCTCGTGTTCTCGGACGAAGGCACGCCGTTCAACCCGCTCACGCAGCCCAGTCCGGACGTGACGGCCTCGGCCGAGGAACGCCAGATCGGCGGTCTCGGCATATTCATGGTCAAGCAGATGGCGGAGTTCGTCAACTACGAGCGGCGCGACGGACGCAATGTCCTGACGGTCTGCATGAGGAGGCGCTGAAGTGGCGGACGAGGGCGGCGAGAAAACCGAGATGCCCACCGCGAAGAAGCTTCGCGACGCACGTCAGAAGGGGCAGGTTTGCACGTCCAAGGACGTCGTATCCACTGCGCTGCTCGTCGTGCTGATGTACCTCACCGCCATGCTGGCCGCGATGCTCATGGACGACATTGAACAGCTCATCACGTTCATCGGCCGTGCCTTGTCGTCGCAGAACGTGGACGGCGCGGTGCGGCAGGCGGGGGTGAACGCGGTCACTGTTATCTGCAAGCACTCGTTCATCTTCGTGTGCGTCGCCGCCGTGGTGGGCGTGGTCGCAAACCTGTGTCAGGTCGGCTTTCTCTTCACGTTTGAGCCGCTGAAACCCTCGCTCAACAAGCTGAACCCTGTCGAGGGCTTCAAGCGCATCTTCTCGATGAAGAACTTGTTTGAGTTCCTCAAGAACTGCGTGAAGGTGACGTTCCTCGGATACCTCATCTGGAAGCTCATCGTTGCGTCCTATCCCGAGCTTCTCACGCTCTGCTACGGCACGATCGACGACATCATGCCCTGCCTTGCCGTGATCATGAAGCGCCTCGCGGGCTACACAGCCTTCGGCTACATCGTGATTGCCGTCGTGGACCGCCTCTTCCAGCAGAAGAACTTCACGAAGCAGATGATGATGACGAAGGACGAGGTGAAGCGCGAGTATAAGGAGATGGAAGGCTCCGCGGAAGTCAAGCAGGCGCAGCGCCAGTTCCGAGACGAGATTCTCAACGGCCCTGACCCCGTGAAGGCCACGAAGAATTCGTCCGTGGTCATCACCAACCCGACGCACATCGCCGTGGCCATCTCGTACAAGCCGGAGGAGGCGCCGCTCCCCAAGATCGCGGTCATGGGTGCGGACAAGGTGGCGGCGATAATCCGCCGCACTGCAATGGACGAGGGCATCCCGATTACAGAGAACGTGCCGCTCGCCCGCCGCCTCTACGCCGAGGCGAAGGTGGAGGAGTTTGTCCCCCTGGCGCTAGTCGAACCCGTAGCACAGGTGTTGAAATGGGTGAAGTCCCTCAACGACGCCAAGAAGGAAGAGGCCGCGCTAGATTCCGTCCAGATCGAAGACCTCGGCGCGCCTGAGACGTGATTGTTCAAAAATCTCAAATGAGGTATAGCATCTTGGTTAGAAGTCTCACGCAGAGGCGCAGAGAGGCTGAGAGCGCAGAGAAAAATCTTCTTGCTTTCGCTACTGGGAGTTTTGGAGGCTCGGAGGATTTTTATAATTTCCTCCCAATCTCCCAGTCTCCCAATAGCGAAAGCAAGAAAGTTAACCTTAATTCCTCAGTTCGATTTTCCACTCCACGTTATATCTCACGCAGAGGCGCAGAGAGGCAGAGAGCGCAGAGAAAAATCTTCTTGCTTTCGCTACTGGGGGTTTTGGAGGCTCGGAGGATTTTTATAATTTCCTCCCAATCTCCCAATAGCGAAAGCAAGAAAGTTAACCTAAATTCCTCATTTCGATTTACCACTCCACGTTATATCTCACGCAGAGGCGCAGAGAGGCTGAGAGCGCAGAGAAAAATCTTCTTGCTTTCGCTACTGGGAGTTTCGGAGGCTCGGATGATTTTATAATTTCCTCCCAATCTCCTAATCTCCCAATAGCGAAAGCAAGAAACTTAAGCAACAGGCTATTTGGAAGAATCTCTGCGCTCTCCGCCTCTCTGCATCTCTGCGTGAAATTACCCTACTACAGCAAAATGCCGTAGGGCTTCGGCCACGCCGTCTTCGTCATTGGAAAGCGTCACATAGTTGGCGGCAGCCAGCACCTCCGGAGCGGCGTTCGCCATTGCCACGCCGATACCGGCCATGCGTACCATTGAGAGGTCGTTGAGACCGTCGCCGAACGCCATGCAGTTGTCGAGCGTCCAGCCGAAATGCGCGGCGAAACGCTCAAGGGCGCGTCCCTTGTGGGCGGAGGCAGCGTTAAACTCAAGGTTGTTGAAAGTGGAGGATGAAACGGCTAGGCCGTCGAAATGCGTCTTGACGTCGGCCGCGATCGCGTCGCGCACCGCCGGATCGCGCGCGAAGAGCATGATCTTCTGCACATCGCGCCCCTGTCCTGCAAGGTATTTCTTCAAGTCGGGATAGGGCTTGCGGAACTCGCGGATCATCTTTGTGTAGTGCGGACACTGTGCGTATTCCTCAGCCTTCTCCTGCATCGCCTGCGTCATGCGGCCCCAGTTGTCCTGGTAGCAGTCGTAGATCACGTCGAAACCGTCGAGGTAACGCATAATCGCGAGCGCCTTTTCGAGAGGAAGCTCCTCGCGCACGATGGCCGTATCCGTCTCGCGGTCATACACCTGCGCGCCGTTGACGGTGATTGCGTAGCGCACGAAGGGGAGGTCGCGCACGGCGGGCGGCATCATGCCGAAGAAGCGTCCCGTGGTGGGCACTACGAGGATACCCTTTGCCGCAGCAGCGGCGAGGGAATTTCGGTTGACCTCCGACAGCCGCTTCTCCGAGTCGAGCAGCGTACCGTCAAGATCCAAAGCGAGTATACGTATCTGACGCGTTTCCTTTTGCATGGCTTCCTTGTCTACAACTTCCTTTTGACTACACTTATTTGCTTTCGCTGCTGGGAGTTTTGGAGTTTAGGAGGCTTGGAGGATTTTTAGTCTTCTCCAAAACTCCGAATCTCCAAATCTCCAAGTAGCGAAAGCAATTATCAGAGTTATCCTCATTTACATTCCCGTGCGAAGCGTGAGTTACGGGCTTTTAATGGCTTCCTCCTAAATAGTTTTCTGTTGCATGGGTGCTATTCTACCATATCCTCCTTCCGCCACGCAAGCATTAGCTAGCAGTTTTCGCGGGAGAGCAGGAGGTAAAGCATGTGATGACGCTAGACGTGAGACGAGAGACGTGAGACGTGGGACGTGAGACGCGAGACTAGCAGCCGTTAGACGACAAGGCGATGCGGCTTCGCCAATGTCTCATCGTCTCACGTCCCATCGCGTCTCTCGTCTATCGTCTCACGTCCGCCCACGTTCCGCACCATAATCGCACGCCCGTTCCCACTCACGTTCCGCACCGTAATCGCACGCCCGTTCCCACCACGTTCCGCACCGTAATCGCACGCCCGTTCCCACTCACGTTCCGCACCGTAATCGCACGCCCGTTCCCGCCTACGCTCCGCGCAGGAATGAACATGAGGATAACTTTTATTGCTTTCGCTGCTGGGAGATTAGGAGTTTCGGAGGAGATTATAAAAATCCTCCAAGCCTCCTAAACTCCAAAACTCCCAACAGCGAAAATGAATGTTTATCGGTAGAGAGCGAGATTTGAAGGATCTTGAGGCACTGTGGGGACGCGACCACGGTGTCTTGGTGACGTGTCGAGGACGCCGCCGCATCGGGAAGTCCACGTTAATCGAGGAATTTGCGTCCAGAAGCGCAGATACATTCATTCGCATCGAAGGATTGCCACCGCGAAAGGGCATGACCGACGCTGCACAGCGTCGCCGGTTCTGCGAGAAGGTCGCCGAATATGCCAGTCGCGATATGGTTCCTGCTTCTACATGGGCGCTGGCTTTTTCCCAGCTGGACGAACTTCTGTCATCCGGTCACAGGACGGTGGTGCTTCTTGACGAGATATCCTGGATGGGCGGAAGTGTCCATTGAACGTGCGCGTCCCGACGACGTGAAGCGCAAGATCCACCAAGGTTGGTCCAAGCGCAAGAGAAGCGGCCGCTTCACCCAACATTCTTGCTTCCTACGACATCTCCATCCGCCACGGCGGCAAGAAGTGGCAGCCCGACGCTGCGCATCGGACTGGAGCGGCTCGACTTCCTTATGGCGCGGCAGTACGCGCAGAAGGTGTTGCAGACCGATCCCGACTATACTCCGGCGAACTTTGCGATGGGCATGAGCTACCTCAAGGAGGAGCAGTACAACAAGGCCGCCTCCTACTTACGTCGATGCGTGGAGAAGGAGCCGAACGACGTGTCCGCCTGGAACAATCTCGCTGTGGTTTACCAACGCCAAGGCTCGCTTGACGAGGCGCTTGCGGCGGCGGAACGCGCCCTTGAGGCGGCTAAGTCGCTCAAGACTCCACAGGTGCGGGAACGCGCCCTCAAAGACGTGGGCCGCACGCATCGCTACATTCTGAGTCTCATGCAGAACAGGGAAAAGCGCTGAAAGCGCCAAACGGGCTTTCTTCACTCCGCACCGTAATCTTACGCCTCACGCTCCTATTTCACATATCGCAATAACTGACGTACCGTGCACGTAACCGCCGCTGGCGGAGTGGGCGTGTGCGCGCGGACGTGAGACGATAGACGAGAGACGAGCTAAGACGTGAGACGATGAGACATTGGCGAAGCCGCATTGCCTTATTATGATTGTTTTTGCTACTGCGTAATTTAGTCCGTTGACGGTGGTCGCACGTATGTGTTATACTATTCGCACTTAAGGAAACACTGTCATGAGCATAACCTTGTTAGCACCACCTGCCGTCGTGCAGGATGTACGTCTCAATGCACTTTAAACAGAAAAACGTCAGTCTCACGATCGACGACGGCATGTGCGAGTGGATCGGCGTGCAACAGGAGGCATCATGTTCGACATAACAAAAAAGAAGGCGTTTGTCTGCGACCTTGACGGGACGCTGTTCATGGGGCCGAACCCCATCAAGCCGGCCGTTGACTTCGTCATCGAAAGCACGAACAGCGGGCGATTCAGGTTCTTCTACCTCACAAACAACACCTCGAAGTGTCCCGACGAGTACATGAAGAAGATTTCCGGCGCGGCGATCCCCGTGACGGAGGACCAGATTCTGACGCCCCTCATCACGTTGGAGGCGTACATCCGTGAGAAGGGGTACAGGTCGGTCTATCTTATCGCGAGCGAGAGGGTCAGGGCGCACATGGCCGGACGCCTCGCGGACGCAGGCGTTTCGCTTGAATACGATCCCGAGGCGAACGAGCTGATCGCGCTCACGTACGACAAGGAGCTCACGTACGACAAGCTCGCCAAGGCGACGGGCCTCTGGAACATGCGGAACTGGCCGCCAAGCCCGATGTGCCCGGTTCGCACGGAGAACCAGACGCCCGTGGATTTCGTGGCGACGCACCCGGACAACTGCTGTCCGAGCGAGCACGGGCCCATACCCGACATCGGCGGCATGATGAAGTTCCTGGAGACCACCAACGGGATGAAGCCGAGCCATGTCTTCGGGAAACCTTCGCCCACGCTGCTCGCGCCGGTCCTGGCGCAGTACGCGCCGGAGGAGATCGCCGTCGTCGGGGACAGGCTCTACACGGACAAGGCGATCGCGGACAACGCGGGCGTCGACTTCGTGTGCGTCCTTTCGGGCGAGACGACGCCGGAAGACCTTGAAAACTACAGGGGGAAGCCGCCCGCAATCGTCGTGGAGACCTTCGACAAGGTCCAATACGCCAGAGACGCGCCAAGATGACAGCAAGGTGACGCCGCCGCCGACCGTTCGGCTGGTACGGTCTATTACAAGAGCGGAACGTTCGCGGACGGCTCCTCCGACCTGCGCGTCGTGACGCTCGACGGCGAGGGCAACGAAACGGAAACGGTCCTGTTCCCCGGCGACAACGTGGTGTTCGACGATTCGGTGGCGGGTGCGAACGCCGTCGTGCATCGAGGATCAAGGAAAGCATCTCGTCCAGTTTGAGGGCGAACACCTGACAAAGGGCGATGCCGTCTCGGCCGAAGAGGCGCGGGTGTATGACCTCATCGCCGACGGCAAGGCTCCGGACCTCCCCGATAATTCAGTCGACAAGAACGGACTACCCGTTGTCAAGGTGCTTACCAACGAACTCGTCGACGAACTTGGTCCGAAGATTCTGAATGAGTACTTCCGCACCTCGAGCCAATCATAAAGGTGAAAAACCGAGATGCACCCCGGCAACGACAAAAAGTCAGAGACCTATTGACACCGACACGCGGATTGGCCTTAAGTTGCCTTAAGTTTCTTAAGTTTTTTCTGTGATTGCGCGGAGAGGGGGATTTTGGTATCATTTCGGCGTTGCGGCGCGTGGCGCGACCGGCGGGACGCGGGTTGCCTCAGTATGCCGTGATTTTCAAGGAAAAGGAAAAACAGATGAATCAGGCAGAAAAGGAACGCGCCGCGAAAGTCGGCAAGAAGCTGAACGTCAAGGCCTACATCAAGGCCGAGATCGAGGCGATCCGCGCCCAGGTGGGCGACAAGAGGGTGTTGCTGGCGATGTCCGGCGGCGTCGACAGCTCCGTGTGCGCGGTGCTGCTCCACAAGGCCATCGGCAAGAACCTCACGTGCGTGTTCGTGGACCACGGCTGCATGCGCCTCAACGAGGCGAAGGAGGTCAAGAAGGTCTTCAAGGGCAAGTTCGGCATCAACCTCATCCAGATCGACGCCGAGAAGCGTTTCCTCGACAAGGCGAAGGGCATCACCGACCCCGAGCTGAAGCGCAAGTGCATCGGCGGCGAGTTCATCACGCTGTTCGCCGACGTCGCGCGCGACCTCAAGAAGAAGCTCGGCGACATCGAGTTCCTCGGCCAGGGCACGATCTACCCCGACATCATCGAGTCCGGCGTGGGCGGACACAAGGCCGTGAAGGCGCACCACAACGTGGGCGGCCTTCCCAAGGACATCATCTTCAAGGGGCTCGTCGAACCGGTCAAGTACCTCTACAAGGACGAGGTGCGCAAGGTGGGCAAGGCGCTCGGCATCCCCGACGAGATGGTCATGCGCCAGCCGTTCCCTGGTCCGGGCCTCGCGGTGCGCTGCATCGGCGAGCTCACGAAGGAGAAGCTCGACATCCTGCGCCAGGCGGACTTCATCTTCCGCGACGAGATGCACAAGGCCGGCCTCGACAAGAAGGCCCAGCAGTTCTTCGCGATCAACACGAACGTCAAGAGCGTCGGCGTGAAGAACGGCGCGCGCACGTTCGGCTACGTGATCGCCATTCGCGCGATTTCCACGAGCCAGTTCGTGAAGGCCGGCGTCGTCCCGCTGCCGTTCGCGTTCGTCACGAAGGTGGCCGAGAAGATCGCCACCAAGGTCAAGGGCGCCAACCGCGTGGTGTGGGACATCACGCCGAAGCCCCCGGCCACGATCGAGTGGGAGTAAGCGGTGAAGGCGAAGTCCTCCGTGAACATGGTGATCGCCCAGTCGGGCGGTCCCTCCATGGTGATCAACCAGTCCCTCGTCGGCGCGGTGCTGGCCGCCCGCGCCGCGAAGGGCATTGGCAAAATCCTCGGCGCACGCCACGGAATCGCCGGCATCCTCGCCGGCGACTACGTGGACCTGCGCAAGCCGTCCGTCGCGAAGCTGAACGCCATCGCCGACACGCCGAGTTCCGCGCTCGGCAGCTGTCGGCTCAAGCCGTCGGCGGACGACTGCCGCAAGATCTTCGAGGCGTTCCGTCGCCGGAAGGTCGGCTACTTCTTCTACATCGGCGGCAACGACTCCGCCGACGCCGCGCGCATCGTGGCGGAGGAGGCCGAGAAGGAGGGCTATCCGCTCGTCTGCTACCACATCCCCAAGACGATCGACAACGACCTGCGCAGTTGCGACCACACGCCTGGCTTCGGCTCGGCCGCGCGGTTCGTGGCGTGCGCGCTCAAGGGCGATGACCTCGACAACCGCGCGCTCGGCGGCGTGAAGATCGACGTGATCATGGGACGCGACGCGGGCTTTCTCACGGCGGCGTCCGCGCTTGCCCGCGAGAACCGCGGGGACGGTCCGCACCTCATCTACCTGCCAGAGCGTCCGTTCTCGCTCGACGGGTTCGTGAAGGACGTGCAGGCCGTGATGAAGAAGGAAGGCCGCTGCGTGGTGGCCGTCTCGGAGGGTATCCGCGACGCGCAGGGCGAACTGTTCGCGAAGAAGTTCGCGGGCGGCGAACGCGACTCCCACGGCAACCTCCAGCTCTCGGGCACCGGCGCGCTCGGCGACTTCCTCGCGAAGCACCTGAAGTCCGAGGCGGGCGTCTCGCGCGTGCGCGCGGACACCTTCGGCTACTTGCAGCGCTCGTTCCCGGGTATCGCCTCGAAGACGGACCAGAAGGAGGCGCGCGCCGCCGGAGCCGCCGCCGTGAAGGCCGCGCTGAAGGGGAAGCTCACGAAGGGCACCATCGCCATCGTGCGCAAGCCGGGCGCGAAGTATGCCGTCACGTTCGAGGCGCAGCCCGTCGCGAACGCCGCGAAGTACACGCGCAGCGTGCCGGACGCGTTCATCGCGCCGAACGGACACGACGTCACGAAGGCGTTCCTCGCCTACGCACGCCCGATCGTCGGTACCCTGCCACACAGCGAAATCCTCTAGAACTGTTGTCATGCAAATCGAAGCACACGCCAAAATCAACCTCACGCTTGAGGTGCTCGGGACGCGTCCCGACGGCTACCACGAACTGCGGAGCATCGTCGCGGCGATTCCGCTCCATGACGACGTGGAGCTACAGGACGCGCCGACGGGCGAAGTGTCGGTGGAGATGGTAGGTGACGGTCTGGAGATACCGGACGTGCCGCCGGAGAAGAACCTCGCCGTGCGCGCGGCGCGCGCCTTGCAGAAGGCGTGCGGCGTTGCGCGCGGCGTGCGCATCCGCATCGTCAAACGCATCCCCGCCGGAGCGGGGCTGGGTGGCGGCTCGGCGGATGCCGCCGTCGTGCTGAACGGACTGAACGAGCTGTGGGGGTTGGAGCTATCGACGGAGCGTTTGTGCGCGGTTGGCGCGGAGGTGGGGTCGGATGTTCCGGCGCTCGTGTTGGGGGGTGTGGTGATGATGGAAGGGAGAGGAGAGAGGGTGAGGGCGTGGGATGCGGGCGAGACGCCCGCATCATATTTGCGGGCACAGAGGCCCGCCACCCCAGCGGGAGGGCCGCGCTTGTCGCGGCCTTTCGATGAAAATTTCGTTTTGCGCATTCCGGATGTCAATGCGTCGACGGCGCGGGTATATGCGGAGTTTCGCGAAGAGGATCGCGGGAAGTGCCGAAACGATTTGCAGCCGGCGGCGTGTCGGCTCTATCCAGTCATTGCCGAAACAATCGCGGAGATGGAGTCGGAAGGGCTGGAGGGCGTCCAGATGTCCGGCAGCGGCAGCGCCGTGTTCGGGTGGAGGAAAGAGTAACGATGAAAGTCATTGCAGGATTGGGCAATCCGGGCGCACAGTATGCGAACACGCCGCACTCGATTGGCTTCGAGGTGGTGAACGCCATCGCGCAGGAGATTGGCGCCACGTGGCAGGCATCGGCGTCGTTCAAGGGAGAACTCGCCACGGGGATGTTCGCGGGGCAGAAGGTGTTGCTCTTGAAGCCCATGACGTACATGAACCTCTCGGGCGACTCCGTGGCGCCCGTCGTGCGCTACCACAACGCGACGCCGGCGGATTTGCTTGTCGTTTCCGACGATATTGACTTGCCCGTGGGCCGTATCCGCATCCGCGTGGGCGGAAGCGCGGGCGGACACAACGGTCTCAAGAGTATCATCGAGCGCGTGGGGACGTCGGCGTTTACGCGTCTGCGCGTGGGCGTAGGACGCGACACGCACGACCGGTCGGAGGTGATCGGACACGTGCTCGGGAAGTTCGATCCCGACACGCGCGCAGTCATGGACAAGGTCGTGCCGGCGGCCGTACAAGCGGTGGCGGCGATCATCTCTTCCACGCCCCAGGCGGCGATGAACGCATGGAACGGCTGGTCGGCCGTTCCCCAAACGCCTAATGCCTAGACTGGGTCAAATGCCGCAAAACCTTGCCGATACCCCCTGGAAGGGGCCCGAAAAAGAAGTTTTCATTACTTTGAAGGTTCCCCCTTGTCAATCCGCCGCCGATATACTATAATATTCGTTCCGTTTCTTAAGGACAAATGAGGTTTAAAAAATGAGTTTCGATTCATCGATTCGTGAAAACGCTTGGAAATGGCTGGTTCTGCTGGCCGTTGCGATCTTTTCCGTCTGCGTGACGACGCCGCTGGGCGAGAAGATTCGCCTAGGGCTTGACCTGAAGGGCGGCACGTCCTTCACCCTCGGCGTGGACGAGGAGGCGCTTCGTGAATCCGTGATGGCACAGGTCGCGGATACGAACGACACGGCGTCCATCCAGGCCAAAGTCGAGGAGGCGCTGGCCGGCTGCGACGACCGCATCGTAGAGGTGGTGCGCCGCCGCGTGGACGGCATGGGCATGAACGAGCCCGTGATCCAGGGCATGAAGGGCCATCGCCTTCTCGTGCAGCTGCCGGGCATTGACGACGCCACGCGCGCAGAGGCTAAGCGTTCGCTGCAGAGCGCCTCTTACCTTGAATTCCGTCTCACGCATCCCCGCAACCAGGAACTCGCCAGCAAGCTGATGTCGTCCGGCAAGATTCCCGAAGGCTACGTGCTCAGCTCGGCAGGCGAGGGCTTCGCCCGCGCGACGAACTATGTGGCGATTGCCAAGCGGCCCGGCTACAAGACGCGCCTCAGCTCCTTCGGCAAGCCACCGCAGGGCTACCAGTTCATGCTGGAGAAGGGCAAGGACGGCTCCTACCATCCGAACTACGTTAGCCGCAAGACGGAGCTGACGGGCGAGTACCTCGTCTCGGCTCGCGTCGAGCGTGACCAGGTGGGGCGTCCCGTGGTCGGCTTCAAGCTCAACAGCAAGGGCGGCAACCTCATGCGCAAACTCACGCGCAACTACATCGCCCATGGCGCGAAGAACTCCACCGACCGCGGCCGCGAGCTCGCGATCATCCTGGACGGCACGCTCATTTCCGCACCGGTTCTCCAGAGCGAGATCGAGACGCAGGGACAGATTTCCGGCAGCTTCGACATACCGGAGGCGCAGCGTCTCGCGAACGACCTCAACGCCGGCGCGCTGCCCGTGCCGCTCAAGTTGCTCGCCGAGGAGTCCGTCTCGCCGACGGTGGGCGAGGACGCGAAGCAGGCCGGCATGGTGGCCGCCATGCTCGGTTTTGCGCTGGTCGCGCTATTCATGCTCGTCTACTACTGGTATGCCGGCTTGATTGCCGACGTCGCGCTGTTACTTGACATCGTCCTCCTCCCCGCCGCGCTCGTTATCGTGGCGAACGTGCTCGGCGTGTTCGCGAAGGACGCCTCGATGGGCGCGACTGGTTCGCTCCAGCTGCCAGTCCTCACGATGCCCGGCATCGCGGGCATCGTCCTCACGCTCGGCATGGCCGTGGACGCGAACGTGATCATCTTCGAGCGCATCCGCGAGGAGTTTGCCAACAAGGTCTCCGTCGGTACCGCAATCAAGAACGGCTACGGACGCGCCTTCACCGCGATTCTCGACTCGAACATCACGACGATCGTCACGGGTATCATCCTCTTCATCGTCGGTACGGGTCCGGTGCGAGGTTTCGCCATCACCCTCACGGCTGGCGTGGTCATTTCGATGTTCACGGCAGTGGTCGTCACGCGCCTCGTGTTCGAGAAGACGTCGAACCCCGATTCCATGAAGCCCTTCAAGATGCTCAACATCTTCAAGAAGGTTCCGAACATCGATTTCGTGAAGATCGGCAGGACCGCGCTTATCGCCTCCGCCGCAGTGGTTGTGATTTCGATCGCCATCTTCGGCATCCGCGCGGCCGTGAAGCCCGCGTCGGTTCTCGCCGTGGACCTCACGGGCGGCACCTCGATCGTGTTTGACGTGAAGGACGGCAAGATGCCTGCGGTCGCCGACGTGCGCAAGACGCTTGACCCGTTCGACAACGCCACGGTCATCCAGACCCAGGGCGCCGACAAGCTCCTCGTCAAGACGGGCTACACGTCCGACAATGCGAAGGACAAGGGCGTCACGGATGTGGCGGGCCATGTGACTAAGCTGCTCCAGGGCGCGTTCCCTGACTCCGGCATCCAGATCCGCGACGCCAGCGAAATCGGTTCGGTCGTTGGTGCGGACCTCAAGAAGTCCGGCACGTGGGCCGTGATCTTCTCGCTCTGCGCGATCCTGATCTACGTCGCCTTCCGCTTCGAGTTCGGCTTCGGCCTCGGCGCCCTCGTGGCGCTCGCGCACGACGCGCTGATCTCGCTCGGCCTCTTCTCGCTCTGCGGACGTCAGGTCTCCCTGCTCGTCATCACCGCGCTCCTCACGATCATCGGCTACTCGGTGAACGACACGATCGTGGTGTTCGACCGCATCCGCGAGGACCTGCGCCGCGACCAGAAGAGCACGTTCATCGACCTCTGCAACCGCGCCCTCAACGAGTGCCTGAGCCGTACGGTGATCACCTCGATCACCACGTTCTTCGCCGTGCTCGCGCTCTTCGCGTTCGGCGACGGCTCGATTTTCGACTTCGCGCTCACGATGCTCATCGGCGTGGTCGCTGGTACCTACTCCTCTGTGTTCATCGCGACGCCGATCATGATGTGGTTCTACAAAGGCCGCCGTCCGAAGTTCACGGCCGAGGGAACCTCGAAGTAACGCCGATGTGGAAGCTGCGGAACACCAGACCGTCGGGGTCGTCGAACCTCATGTAACGACGCTCACGCTGCCGTCCGGGGGCTTTCGCCTCGAGGACGGCGGCACCCTCGCGCGCATCGACGTGGCGTGGGAAAGCTGCGGACTCGAGCGCCCCGAGAACGACAACGTCATCTTCATCTGCCACGCACTCACCGGCGACGCGCATGTTGCCGGACGCCACTCCGGCGAGGAGTCCGCAAGCGGCTGGTGGGATTCCGTTGTCGGCCCGGGTAAGGCCATCGACACGAACCGCTACCGAGTTGTGTGCGCGAACGTGCTCGGCGGCTGCAAAGGCACGACCGGCCCCTCTTCAACGAATCCGGCCACGGGCCGTCCCTACGGCTCGTCGTTCCCTCGCTTCACGATTGGCGACACGGTTGAGGTGTACCGCGCGTTCCTGCGCGAAATCGGCGTCACGCACCTCGCGGGACTCGTCGGCGGTAGCTTTGGCGGCATTCAGGTGATCGAGTGGATCACCGCGCATCCGGGCGAAGTGGACAAGGCGGTGATGATCGCCTCCGGCGCGGCGCTCAACGCGCAGGCGCTCGCGTTCGACATCGTGGGCCGCTACGCGATCACGCTCGATCCGGACTGGAAGGGCGGCGATTACTACAACGACGGCCCAGGTCCGCGCATGGGCCTTGCGCAGGCGCGCCAGGTCGCGCACATCACCTACCTTTCCCTCGATCTCCTCAACCGGCGCTTCGGGCGCAAACAGCAGGAGGACTGGCTCAGGCGCGGCAAGGAATGGCTGGAGGAACACGCCGCGCGCTTCGGCACAACCTTCGCGATCGAGAGCTACCTTGAGTACCAGGCGCGCAAGTTCCTCGCGCGCTTCGACGCGAACTCCTATCTTCAGATCACGCACGCAATGGACCGCTACGACGCGGCTGCGAAATACGGTTCGCTCGACGACGTGTGTCGGCGGATTACGTCACGTCTCTTGCTCGTCTCCATCTCCGGCGACTGGCTCTTCTCCGAGGAGCAGAGCCGCACGATCGCCTCGTGCATGCTGCGCCAGGGGAAATCCGTCTGCTACGCGCATCTCGACATCAAAGTGGGCCACGACGGTTTCCTCACGCACACGAAGGAGCTCAGCAAGCTGATGGGAGGTTTCTTCGGAGATGCGTCACGCACGATCTACCCGGAGAAACGTGCGGCGCTCGCGTCCGTGATGGCGCTCGTGCCGGACGGCGCGCGCGTGCTGGACGTCGGATGCGGCTCGGGTTCGCTGCTCCATCTTCTCCGAGACGAGAAGCACGTGCGCGGCGCGGGCATCGAGATCGACGGCGACAAGATCGCCGCCGGCGTCGGTGACGGACTCGACGTGCTCTTCGACGACGCGGATACGGGACTTGACCTCATACCCGACGGCGCTTACGACGTTGCAGTGCTTTCTGAGACGCTTCAGACGGTCAAGTATCCGCGCGAACTCCTCACGCGGCTTCTCAGCAAGGCAAAGGAGGCCGTCGTCTCGTTCCCGAATTTCGCATCGTACCGCATCCGCCTGCTGCTTCTTTTCCGTGGCCACTTGCCCGTGAACCCGCAGCTGCCGTTCGAGTGGTACGACACGCCCAACATCCACGTCGTGACACTAAAGGATTTCCGTGCGCTCTGCGCGAAGAGTGGACTCGTGATTCGCGAGATACGCACTGAGTCAAACCACTTCTTCGGACGTCTGCTCTGCGCGCTCGGACTCAAGAACCTCGGCGCCTCGCGCGTGGTTGCGCGCATATCCCGAAATTGACCTGTGCTCGACGTACGGGTTTCATTGATGGAAGAACTAAAAAAGGAGAGAGAAATGTTTAACCTCAAGAGAACCCTGGTGGCTTCGGCCGCGATTCTGGCCACGCTGACCGCAGTGGCGGACGCCGTGAAGTACGACCCGCGCATGGCGTTGGAAAAATCGGTCACGGAGAAGGGCGTGCGCTGGATCGACGGCAAGCTCCTGCCGATCGAAGGGCGCGCGTTCGACAACGTGGACCACTACTACGACCGCCTTCCCTCCAACGTCACGGCGAAAGTGAACGGAGGCGTGCGGGCGATGCGGCACCACACGGCCGGTATGCAGTTCCGTTTCACGACCGACTCGAAGAAGCTGCACTTCAAGTGGGTCCCCTACAAGGCGGGGCTGTCGATGGACCACATGCCCTCGACCGGCGTGAGCGGGATTGACGTGTATCAGCAGACGCCGGACGGCGTGTGGCGCTACGTGAAGACGGGACGCATCACCAACGCAAAGGGCGGTTCGCTTACCATAGACTGGACGCCCGGCACGCCGTGCCTCGTGAACCTTCCGCTCTACAACGGCGTCAAGTCATTCTCCCTCGGCATCGATCCGAACGCGAAGATTTCGTCCGCGCCGCCGCACCGTGGCGCGTCGAAGCCCGTCGTGTTCTACGGCACGTCGATTACGCACGGCGGCTGCGCGTCGCGTCCCGGCCTCGCGTTCGTGAACGTGGTGGGCCGCACGCTCGATGTGCCCGTCGTCAATCTCGGCTTCTCAGGGTCGGGCGTGATGGAGTACGAGATGAGCGAGCACCTCGCGGCGATCGACGCGAGCTGCTACGTGCTCGACTGCCTCTGGAACATGGGGATGACGAAGGCGGATGACGTTAACAACCGGCGCGGGCGCAACGTCGACGAGAACTACGAGCCGTTCATACGCAACCTGCGCGCGAAGCGTCCGAACGTGCCGATCGTGATGGCGGAGCGCTGCGACGTGTATTGCCGTCCGCAGAACAGCCAGGACAAGTTCATCCGCAAGCTCTACGAGAAGCTGATTGCGGAAGGCTGGACGAATCTCGTGTATCTTCCCAAGGACAAGATGTACATCGGCGACCTGGAGGGCACCGTTGACGGCTGCCATCCGAACGATTGGGGCATGATGTCGATGGGGAAGGCCTTCTCCGCAGGCGTTGCGCAGGCCCTGCATCTCCCTGCGCCGAGGGACAACTGAGCGGCCGAGAGGCCTTTTACGAAGGTATCAATTTCGGGGCGGCGGGGTTGCCGAACACCGTAGTCCCGGCGGGGACGTTGAGCAGCACCACGCTGCCGATGCCCACGACGGCGTTTTCGCCGATGGTGCGGTTGGGCACGATGCGCGCGCCGGGATACACGGCCGCGCCGTTGCCGATCCGCACGTTGCCGCCGATCGAGCAGAGCGAGTAGACGTGCGCGAAGTCGCCCACGGACGAGTCGTGTCCGATCTCCGTGCCGTGGAAGATGTCTGCGTGGCGTCCGACTGCGATATCCACCGTGAGCACCACGTTGTGCGCGATAAACGAGCCGGGGCCGACGGTGACGTTCTGTCCGAGCGAGGCGGAGCGGTGGATCACGGAGATGAACGTGCCGCCGCGTTTTTCGATCAGCTCCACGCAGCGGCGGCGGGAGGCGATGTTGCCGAGCGCGGTGATGAACACGTCGTTTGGCTGAACGGCGTAGTCTTCGGGCGAACCGAGAATGGACGGGTAGCCGGTGAAGCGGTCGAGCGCGGCGGGGTTCGCGTCGAGGAAGCCTTTCACGCGGAACTGCTCGCCGAAGCCGACAGCCTCGCGCGCCGCGCTGAAGAGTTCGCGTCCGAATCCGCCCGCTCCGATGATGACGAGGTTCTTCATGCCGTCTCCCGTTAGGTCAGTTGGTGTCCGCCGTCCGCCACGAGACACTGTCCCGTGATCCACGCGGACGATTCGCCGAGGAAGAAGTCGATCACGTCTGCGACCTTCTCCGGCGTGCCGAACCCGAGCGGGTAACGCGCGCGCCGAGCGGCGATCTGATCTGGCGTGGAGCGCGCCATCCAGGAGTTTTGCGCCATCGGCGTGTCGACAACGCCGAGCACGACGGCGTTCACGCGCACGCCGCGCGGGGCGAGTTCGGCGGCGGCGGGACGGAGCAGCCCCTCGACCGCGCCCTTGGCGGCGGCGTAGGCGGCGTTGCCGCAGTCGCCCTCGTGCGCGGCGAGCGACGAGACGAGCACGGCGGCCGCGCCGTCCGCATGGTTCGGACGCTTGGCGAGCCAGCCGAGGAACTGGAGGGGGAAGAGGGCGTGGACGGAAAAGAGCCGGTGCGCCGTCTCGTCCTGGATGAGTCCGAGCGGGGCGGGGGCGACGAATCCGGCGGCGTGGACGAAACCGCGGACGGCGTCGAAACGCTCTTTCACGGCGGCGGCCACGCGCGCGGTGGCGTCGGGCGATTCGAGGTCGGTTGCCATGCAGAGGGCGTGGGGGTTTGCGCCGTAGAGGCGCGAGAGTTCTTCTGCGCGGCGCGCGACGGCCACCACGTTTTCGCCGCGCGCGAGGAGGCGGGCGGCGACGGCGGCGCCGATGCCGGAGGTGGCGCCCGTCACGACGGTGCAGGCGCCGCTCATGCGTCCACCCCCGCGGCGCGTGCGAGATCCGCGACCGTCTCGATCTTCATGAAATCATCCACCGTGAGCGTGACGTGGTACTGCTGTTCGAGCAGCACGATGAGGGCGAAGCCCATGAGCGAACTCCAGCCCGGTGCCGAACGGAACGCGTATTCCGGCGTGACGGACGGCACTTCCAGCACTTCGGCTATTTTTTCAAGAAACTGCGGCATTGACTTCTCCGTTGCGTGCGTGAAGTGTAGCAAACGCTCCCGCTGCCGTCAACCCGGTATAAGATAATCGGCGAAGATTTCGCCGATCACAGAACGCTTGGGGTGGGTCATCGCACCCTTGATTGGGCGAGACGCATCTTTGAAGTGGAGCCAGGTAACGGATTCGAACCGCCGACCTGCTCATTACGAATGAGCCGAAATCTGCATTTTATTGGGAAAAATGAAAGTGCCTTGATTTTGTCTTGATTATTCTTGCATCTAATCATAGGTTTTGGTATCATAGGGGCGGTTAGGACGCAATAGGGTTTTGTGTCCCGTTTTAACAGAAAGACGAGGTACGAGATGGGCAAAAAAGCGGCTTGCAGGGCAAAGGGCACGGGAACGGTTTATCTTGATGGTAAACTGTGGCGCGCCCGTTGGGTAGTGGACGGACACACCTACACCCGTGCAACAGGCGAGAAGGACAAGCGCGCAGCCTTGGTGAAACTGGCAGAGTTTGTTCACCCGTATCAAGCCAAGACGGACGCCGCCCGCATGGAGTCGGCTATCGCTCAACTTGACGGCAAGAAAGCGGAAATCCGAAAGTATGAGGATTCGCTGCCAGCCCTTACCCCCAAAGCCGCTTGGTCTGCCTACCTTGAATCACAAAGCCGCCCCCGTTCCGGTTCAAGCACATTGAGCTCATACGAACAGGAGTATTGTGATTTTTGTACATGGCTTGCGGAAACACACCCCGAAGCAAAGGAACTGCGGAATGTGTCACCGGACATAGGCAGTGAATATGCGCGAGCTTTACTTGCAGGAACACCACCAGAAACTCGTGAAGCGGTAGAAGCGGCTCGTATGGTTCTTAACTGCTATTCAAAAACGCATGACCTCACAAAGATTCCTACCAACGAAACGAAGGCGGCGGAATACCGTAGAGCCCGCAAGACGCTTGCGGCTTTCGCATGGAATCCACCTGACGGGGTTTGGGATTGCGGAGACGATGCCGAACCGATAGAGATTCAAAAGGCTCGGCATCTTGTTTCGCTAAAAATACGCCGACCCGTGAGGGGTTCAACGTTCAATCGTCACTTGAACACCCTTGCCCTTATTTGGCGGACTCTTGCAGTCGAAATGAAGGGGAAGTCCAAACTTGGCGAAAACCCCTTTGCATGGGACAAGGCCACAGGGCGCGGTATTCGCCGCATAAAACTCAAACACGCAGACCGTCCCCACAAGCGGCAAGACCTCAACTTGGAGGAGCTTGCAAAACTCCTCATGATGGCAAAAGGCGAAATGCGCATATTGATTGCCATCGGTTTCTATACGGGCTTGCGCCTTGGTGATAGTGTCCTTATGGACTGGGGTAAGATAGACCGTGTGAACGGATTGATTGTTACACGGAGTGCGAAAACCGATGTAGAGACCAAAACACGGGTACACCCCACCCTCGCCCGTATTATATCCGAAGAGAAGGCACCATCGACTGGCTACCTCATGCCAGAATTGGCGAACCTCTACTTAAAAGGTGATTCAGGCGCGGCTGAAGTGTCGCGGCGGGTGATTCAACTGTTCCAGTCTGTAGGAATACAGACCTCTTTCAAGACAAACGATGGTCTTAGGGCACGTGCCGACAAAACTTTTCACTCCCTGAAACATTCTTGTTTGACACAACTGAAAAGGGCGGGTGTCGCTTTTCGTGAGCGGCAGGCGTTGGGCGGACATTCCACGCCGAACATGACCGCTTATTACACCCATGAAGATGGTGCGGGCGCACTTGCCCTACCCGACCTCACTGATCCAGCGGTAATCGCCATGGAAGCGGCTACAAGCCCCACAGGGCGCGAGACGGCAGGGGTGCTACCGTTGGCCGATTCTGGCGAGAAAACACGACTGGAGGCTTTTAAGGCGGCTTTCCTTGCATTGTCGGTGGCAGAGCGCGAGAGTGCCGAAAAATGGATTGCTGAAAACCGTAACACCGTCAATGTTGTTTGAACCTCACCAAAATAGGAGCCCCCATGAACCAGAAACAAGCAGCTCGTAAGTTTGTCGAACAATGGACTTTCCGCCGAGGGAGCGAGAAGGGCGAAGACCAACAGTTTTGGAACACCCTCCTTGCCGAAGTGCTTGGGGTGGAGGATGTCGCCGCCCGTGTTCAGTACCAAGTGCCCGTCCCTATGCGGGGTACGACAAAGTTCCTCGACGCATGGATTCCCGAAACCCGTGTACTTATAGAGCATAAGTCTCGCGGTGTGAACCTCGATGAGCCGCAGGCGGGTCACGACGGCAAGACGCCATACGACCAGGCGGTGGAATATGACAACGCCCGCCCTTTTGACGAAAAGGCCCGTTGGATCGTCACATGCAACTTTGACGAATGGCGAATCTACGACCGCACCAAACCGCTTGCGCCGCCGTTGCGATTGTCGCTTGGGAATCTCCCGAAAGAGGTTCACCGTCTCGCCTTTCTCATCAACCCGACCGAAAAGGCCATCCCCCGCGAGCTTGAAATCTCCGTTCAGGCTGGGCGCATCGTGGCTGAAATCTACGATGCCCTTTTGAAACAATACACGGGCGGAGCGAAAGAGCCCTTACCCGAACACCTCGCCGCCCTCAATCGCTTGTGTGTCCGCCTTGTGTTCTGCCTCTACGCCGAAGATGCCGACATCTTCCCGAAAGACTGTTTCCGCCGTCTCTTGGAGAACACCCCCTCGCTATTCTTGCGCGAAAGGCTCATCCGCCTTTTCCAGACGCTCGACACGCCGACCGACAAGCGCAACCCCTACCTTGACGCCGAACTTTGCGCCTTCCCCTACACGAACGGCGGACTGTTCCACAATGCAGCCGAAAGCGAGATTCCCCCGATTACGGACGACCTTCGCCAACTCCTTATCGGCGCATCACAATTCGACTGGCACGACATTACGCCTACCATCTTCGGCGCGCTCTTTGAATCTACGCTGAACCCTGTCACCCGCCGCTCCGGTGGCATGGTGTACACCTCCGTTGAAAACATACACAAGGTCATTGACCCGCTCTTCCTCAATGACCTTACAAGCCGTGTGGAAGCCGCAATCAAGAAAGGCGACAAGCGCACGCTTCTCGCCTTGCAAGCCGAAATGGCCTCACGCACGTTCCTCGATCCCGCCTGCGGTTCTGGCAACTTCCTCACGGAGACCTACATCTGTCTGCGCCGATTGGAGAACCGCATTATCGCCGCGCTCCAGAAGGGACAAGGCGAATTCGACCTCGGCCTGACAATCAAGGTTTCAATCGCGCAGTTCTACGGTTTGGAGATAAACGACTTCGCCGTTGCCGTCGCCAAGACCGCGCTCTGGATTGCAGAATCGCAGATGATGGAGGAGACGGCGGAGATACTGCACCGCGAACCCGATTATCTCCCGCTCAAGGACACCGCCCGCATCGTGGAGTGCAACGCCCTCCGCACCGACTGGCCAGCAACATCTTTCATCATCGGGAATCCGCCTTTCCTCGGCTACTCATCCCCCGGCATGACCGCCGAAAGCAAGGCCGACATGGCCGCACTTTTCCCCAAGGCGAAGTTCCTCGATTTCGTCTGCTGCTGGTACAAGAAAGCCGCCGCCCTCATGCAGTGCACGGACACAAGGTGCGCTTTCGTATCCACCAACTCCATCACGCAGGGCGAACAGGTCGCGCCGCTCTGGAAAGACCTCAACTGCGAAATAGACTTTGCGCACCGCACGTTCATTTGGGACAATCAAGCAACGGAAAAAGCGCACGTCCATTGTGTCATCATCGGATTCCACGCCAACGGCGCAAAGGTGTCATGTCCCAAGATTATTTTCGATGGCGACAAGGTCATTCCCGCCAAACACATAAACGGCTACCTCATGGACGCCGAAGATGCCTACATTGAAAGTAGAAACAAACCGCTTTGCGCGGTGTCGCCTCTTGTTAGAGGTTGCCAACCGACAGACGATGGTAATCTTATTTTGAATGAAAACGAACGAGCTGAATTACTTTCCCGCGAACCGCAAATAGGACCACTCATTCGTCCCTACATGATGGGGAGTGATTTTATTCAGCGGAAACCAAGGTATTGTCTTTGGCTTGATGGTGCAAGTCCAAAACTCATACGAAGTTGTCCTCAAATCATGGAACGTATTGCGAGAGTACGAGATTTTCGTCTCGCAGAAAAGCAGAGACGCCTTCATTGTTCGACGATGTGCGAGAGCCAAAGAATACGTATGTTGCCATTCCAAAAGTCTCATCACAAAGGCGTAAATACATCCCCATAGACATGCTTCCTCCTGAAGTCTTGCCAGGCGATATGCTGTTTGTAATGGAGAACGCCACGCTTGACGACTTCGGGATAATAACGTCGCGAGTCCACATGGCATGGACGAGGGTGACTTGCGGACGGCTGAAAAGTGACTATCGTTATTCCGCGAAGGTAGTGTACAACTCTTTCGTGTGGCCGACCATGACGGACGAAATGCGCAAGAAGATTTCCGCAACGGCGCAAGGGATTCTCGACGCACGGGCGGCACACCCAGATTGTACTCTTGCCGACCTCTACGACCCGCTTGCTATGCCGCCCGACCTGCGCGCCGCACACGAAGCGAACGACCGCGCCGTGTTTGCCGCCTACGGCCTTGCGCCCGACACGCCCGAACCCGAAATCGTCGCCCATCTCTTCAAACTGTACAACGAAAAGACGAAAGGGAATTGAGCCATGTCAAGCAAGAAGCAGATGCCCCAAAACACGGTCGCACAACCGCCGCAATCACACGCCAGAACCATTAAGATACCGTTAGGGAAAACGGGAGCTGGCACTTCAATGCCCATACGCTTTGGGAAGGTTGAAACATTTGAAGGAAATGATTTTCATATGTTTGAATTACGGGAGCTTGAAGAGTTTAGCCCGCAATTCAAGTCATTGCTGAGAAAACATAATGAATATCTTGAACAACGATTGTCTAAAATGTATGACGAGGTGTTTGCCCGTCTGGAAATCCCATATCGTAAAGACGAACTTACAATCGATGCCATTCAGGACTTCAAAGAGCATGTAATGAGTACTTGGAAAATATGGGAGATAGAAGAGTTCTACAGATTTTCCGTCGCGCATAGGTTTTCTGAGAACAACGAATTCACATTCTTGCTGGTTGATGAGCTATTCGCGGACTTCTCCACTATGGCCGCACTTATTGGAGGTGCGCTGCTGTATGCGGGAATTGTTGTACCAGATGGGAACCCTGATGTACCTAAAATCTGGGGAGGTAAGATAGATGCCTATAGAAATATTTTTGGGGACATGACATATAAAGAAGCCATTGCACGACTACCGGCAGAGAAATCGGAACTCCTGTTGAGAATGACGAATCAGATACTCGGTCAAAATCTGAAGGGCGTGCTTGATAACATTCTTGATGTAGTGCAAACGACTAAGACTGTTGCAGAGGAAACAAAAACCGCCGCCGAACGTGCTGCCGTTGGTGCGGTAGAAATCACAAAGATGTTTAATGACTTACAACCCAAACTTGAAACCCCAGACTTGTTGTCCGACCTTGATCCAGAAACGAAGAAAGCAGATGCGCTACAATACATGGCGCGACTTGTCAATCACATTTGGTGTTCACTTCCGGACCGAAAAAGCAAACGCAGAGCCTTGGACTACGTTTTTGAGGAAGCCAAGGACGGAGACCGTTGTTTTGCCGATTGCGCTTATGCGCGGAATCTGAAGGCTCGATACCGCTACAATGTGTCAACCGTTGAACGAAGAGCTGCTGAACTACATTCTAAAACAACATCTTCTCGATGGGGAACGGGTATGGAACGACCA
>CADCOC010000003.1:69593-114418 GCA_902802945.1 uncultured bacterium
GGGTATGGAACGACCAGAGGACGAACGAAAAAGAGCGAAAAAATCATTGAAGGCAGAACTGAAGGAAATCAATGCCGAAAAGCGGCGAAGAAGACCCTGATATAGTGGTACTTTTTGGGGATTTGCTTTTTTGTCAAGGGGGTAACGAAGAAAATCATGAGCGCATTTCCTTAGGGATTTGCGCTCTTCTTGTTTTATGACAGTGTAAATTCATGGGGATAAAATTCACCCCGTGGGAAATGGGGGTCTGTCGCACACAATAGAAA
This sequence comes from uncultured bacterium, assembly GCA_902802945.1. GTDB lineage: Bacteria > Verrucomicrobiota > Kiritimatiellia > RFP12 > UBA1067 > RUG572. Next base: position 69,860 of record CADCOC010000003.1, read on the forward strand.
AGCGCAACGGACAAGGTGGCACGGTGTTACCCACGTATGCGCCAACTAGATGTGAGCGGCAGAAAGACAACAAATGCTGAAAAGCACTGAAACCGCCATACGTGCAATATGCGCAATCGACCCGTCAATCAACGGTGCGCAGGTGAAAGCCGCTCTCGCCGAACTGAATGGCGAAGGGCTCCGTGAAATGATGGGCGAACCGCCGCCCCGCGCATACTCCCGCCAACAGGTCGCCGCACTTCTGGGTGTGAACCGTAAGACCATCACGGGTTACGCACAGCGCGGCTTACTCGTACCTATCTATTCGGGCACGGGGGGCAAACGTGCGCAAGCATATACGGGCGAATCGGTCGCCGCCTTGCTTTCGGGAAAGGTGTCGGCCAGGGGGTGACGAAAGGAACGAAACATTATGAAAAACCAAGACGAATACAGAGAGTTAACGACGATGACAAACGAAACTAACAGACATCAACTAGCAGGAACGGCATTCGGCGCTATCGACAACGAATATGTTTATCTCACAAAACAGATTCGGATTCCCAGAACGAACATTCTAACAGTAAGGCCGACCCGCAACGGCAACGGCGCAATCGTCGTGACGGAGCGCGGCGCAATGCGGGTGTGCGAAGATTACTCCGCCCTCGTCTATCACCTCTACGGCACGAACGTGCAGGTAGGAGGTGCGCAATGACACCATCGGAGGAATTAGCAGCTCGCTACGACCACCGCCGTGCCCTTGCAGACTTCCCCGACCCCGTGCCTGAGAACGAGAACCCCCGCGCCCTGTTTAAGGGCGGATGGTTGCGCAAGGGCGGCGGTGCGCTTTTCGTCGGCATGTCTGGTGTGGGCAAGTCTGTTGCCGCAACACAGTTTGCGGCCTGTTTCGCCATTGGCCGTCCGTGGCTAGGTATCGTACCCCTGCGACCTTTGCGAATCGCCGTCTATCAATGGGAGGACGACGAGGACGAAGTGGTGGAGTTCCGTGAACACCTACGGAGAGGTTTTGCTAGTGCAGAGTGGACGAATAAGGCAATCGACGAAGCCTTTTCAAAAATCACCTATCACGATGTAACAGGACTCACGGGCGATAAGTTCTTTGCCTTCCTTGCCTATGCACAGAAACGAGATAAAGCAGACCTGATAGTATTAATGCCCCTGCAATCATTCGCGAACTGTGACATCAGTAAGAACGAAAACCTTTCCACTCTTTTACGCGATAAGCTCGATCCGATTTTGAAGAATCCACTTGCTCCGTGTGCTTGTATCATCGTACATCACACAAACAAGATTCCATCAAACGGCAGGGAACGACACGAATGGATACGTGAAAGTTCTGCCGCATACGCAGGAGCGGGCGGTGCGGAACTGACGAACTGGGCTCGGGCAATTCTCACACTAGGCCCACAAGAAAGCACGACGGGCTACTTTGACCTCATAGCGGCGAAGCGCGGCGAACGGCTAGGGTGGAAAGACGCAGGCGGGAATCCAACCCTCGTCAAGCACGTTGCACATTCAGATGTGATGTTCTGGCGGGAAGTCTCTCCCGAAGAATTAGCGGCAATCAAACCGATGCGGAAAAGGCGTCGCAATGCCAAGTGCGACAAGGTCTTGGAACTCTGCCGAGAGAATGGGAAACCTTTTGAATCGGGTGAGGCACTTGTAAGGGCGATACGTAAAAATGGTATCGCAGAAAAGACATTGGCACGCAAGCTCATCAACAGTTGTATTGCGCATAGCGAACTCATCAAACGGAAAGGGGACCATGGTAACAGGGACATAATCGGATTGCCAGAACAGATGCACTTATAGACTTGTCAGACATACCACGGTAATTACCGCGATAAGCATAGCAAGTAGTACTTACCACTTACCACCCCCCCTTATAGGGGTGGTAGGTAGGTAAGTCATTTGCCGATGATACCTACTACGCATAGGCCGCCCGAAAGGTAGAAGGTTTGATGTAACCGCTAAGGTTACATGAGGGAATATGACCTAGCCTCTAAACGTTCTGCTCTTTCGGGTGGAATCATCTGGACACTCTTTGCACCACACAACGGGGGCGATTTATGATATACTTTGCGCCGTTGGAAACAGTCGTGAGACTGTTGAAAACCAAACTTCCGCAGGTAAGCGGGGGAGAAATCCCGCCGAGCGCAGAAGTGGGTCAGCCGCTTCTTGCAAAATACCGCAACATTTTCAAGACACAAACGGCACAGGGTGGTCATTCCCTTCACGGGGTGTACTCGACCCGTGCATTGTGTCTGCCCGTTGCGGGGCTTTGCAAGAGTGTATGGGGAGTAACAGGTACACCCCATTTCTTCGTACACGGGACTTCCCCGACGGCGGCGGTGGAAGAAGAGAGGTATGACGATGAACTTTGAATTCAAGTGTCCGCAATGCGGAAACGCAGTGTCCGTAGATGAATCCTATCGCGGGCAGGTCGTAGAGTGTCCCCATTGTGCAAAAGGAATCGTTGTGCCTAACTCCAAAGCCAACGGCGGAGGTCTGCGAAGGTTGGCGAAGGTAGTGAATATTCAATGCCCGCACTGTGGCACGGAGTATGAAGTTACGCACCGTGATATGCACCACCATGTTTCATGCGAGATATGCGGTAAGGATTTTGTCATAGGTGAGACTTCCCAAGTACAAAGCGCGGGAACAATGTCGGTAACTTCACAACCAAACCAGAATCCGAATTCACGCACGCCCGCAACTGGTGACGACGCTCCTCCCGAATCACGTACTCGGAAAACAAAGCGAACCATTTGGATTGCCGCCTGTGCCGCCTGCATGGTAGTACTGCTCACGGCTGTATTCATTCTTGGCCGTTATAGCGGCACGCCTAATACGCCCGCTGACGTAGCCCCTACTATCGGGAGTGATACTAGTGACAAGCCGAATGCACGCTACGAGGAAAATACACGCTACGAGACGGTAGTTATGATGCTGAAAAAATATAACCCTCCGGACGACAAGAGTGACTTATACGAGGCTATGGAGGGAGCTTATGGTATAAGATTTTACTCTAACGTCTGTCCCCATTGTGGCGAAAGATGTACAGGCGGTGGCTCGCTCCCCGAGCGAAATGCCGAAACGAAAGCACTAATCAAATACATATTTATATGTCCTCGGTGTCATCTGAAATTTCACGACAAAAAATGAAAAGAGAGGTCAGGTGTTACGGGGACTTGTCGTTGGAGATTGCCTTGGGAGACCAATGCTGTTCAGCGGCAAGGACTCGCACCAGTGGATAGCGGATGGGGGAGTGCCCCATGTTCGGACTTCCATCTGGCTACTGGGCGGACGACGGTTTGATGGCGACGATGTTCGACATGGATTCGTATGTCCGACCTGAAAGACATAGGTAGCCGCATAGTGTTCCCGCGCGCGCACGTGCGCCATGTGTGCGCGCACGTGCACGATGGTAAAGTGGTAGTTCAATGGTAAAGTGGTAGTTCAATCATCAAGGGCAATCATCAAGGATTGACCTCGCGCCTCTCCTATGGGTGCATGGAAGTGGCCGACACTGGCGACTAGCGGGGCACATGCCACGGGGAATAGCCGCCAAACAACCATCAAGGGCAATCATCAAGGGTGCTTTGGGCGGCTTGGAGAATGAGGATGGCCTTTATTCACGGGCTTTCCACGCAAAAACGCCCCTTGATGATTCCTTACTCTTTCGCACATCTTATTAGGGGATTTTAGGAGAGATTAGGGAATGTCCCCTAGAAACAGAAAATGCGTTTGACCCTTGATTTTATTGGGCGAAACGCATTTTCTAGTGGAGCCAGGTAACGGATTCGAACCGCCGACCTGCTCATTACGAATGAGCCGCACTACCAGCTGTGCTAACCTGGCTTGGTTGAAAACGGTGGATAGTTTACTAAATCTCGGCGGGGCTTGCAAGGGCGATTTTAAACTTTTTTCATTTTTCCAGTTCACAACGCGCCATATTTTCGCTACAATATACGCTCACTTGTTTCCCGAAATAGGAGTAAAGTTACAATGGCGAACATCAAAGGCGGCCGTGCCGCCCGTAAACGCGACCGTCAGAACGCGAAGGCCCGTGCCCGTAACACGTCGGTCAAGGCGCGTCTGCACACCGAGCACAAGAAGCTCTTCAAGGCGGCTGACGCCGGCAAGAAGGAGGACGCCGAGAAGGAGTTCAAGGCGTTCGTGAGCGGCCTTGACAAGGCCGTGAAGAAGGGCATCATCACGAAGAACACGGCCGACCGCAAGAAATCACGCGCCCAGCTTAAGCTGAACAAGATGGCCAAGGCTGCGGAGGCGGCGAAATGAGCAAGAAGACTCTGAGAGACGTCGATCTCAAGGGCAAGCGCGTCCTGATGCGCGTGGACTTCAACGTCCCGATGGCCAAGGACGGCAGCGGCAAGATCACGGACGATACGCGCGTCGTGGCGGCGTTGCCGTCGATCAAGTACGTGCTCGAGCAGGGCGGCAGCCTCGTGCTGATGAGCCACCTCGGGCGTCCGAAGGGCAAGGGCTACGAGGCCGAGTTCTCGCTGAAGCCCGTGGCGGAGCATCTCGCCGAGCTGCTCGGCAAGCCCGTCGCGTTCGCGGCGGACTGCATGGACGCCGATGCGGAAGTGGCCGCGCTCAAGCCGGGCGACGTGCTGCTCCTCGAGAACACCCGCTTCTACAAGGCCGAGGACGGCAAGGTCAAGAAGGACGACGACAAGAAGGGCATCCACCTCACCGAGGAGGAGTACCAGTCGAAGAAGGCCGAGCTCAACGAGAAGCGCCAGGCGATGGCGAAGAAGCTCGCCTCCTACGGCGACGTCTACGCGAACGACGCGTTCGGCACGGCGCATCGCGCTCACGCCTCCACGGCGGTCGTGGCGGACTACCTCCAGCCGGCGGTCTCGGGCTTCCTCCTTGAGAAGGAGATCAAGTTCCTCGGCGACGCGGTCGAGAACCCGGTGCGTCCGTTCGTGGCGATCCTCGGCGGCGCGAAGGTGAGCGACAAGCTGAAGGTGATCAAGAACCTCCTCGGCAAGGTCGATACCCTCATCGTCGGCGGCGGCATGGCCTACACCTTCAAGAAGGCGCAGGGCATGAAGGTCGGCAACTCCCTCTGCGAGGACGAGCAGCTCGCCTACGCGAAGGAGATGCTCGACGCGGCGGCGGCGAAGGGCGTCAAGTTCCTCCTGCCCGTCGACAACGTGATTGCCGACAAGTTCCCGGCCGAGAAGGACGCCTCCGACATCCAGATGCAGGTCGCCGAGGGCGACATCCCCGACGGCTGGATGGGCCTCGACATCGGTCCGAAGACGGTCGAGCTCTTCTCCGATGCGATCAAGGGCGCCAAGACGGTTGTGTGGAATGGCCCGATGGGCTGCTTCGAGTTCGCGCCGCTCGCGAAGGGCACGTTCGGCGTGTGCGACGCGGTCGCCACGGTCAAGGCGAACGGCGGCACGTCGATCATCGGCGGCGGCGACAGCGTGAGCGCGGTGAAGAAGAGCGGCAAGGCTGCGGAGATGACGCACATCTCCACCGGCGGCGGCGCTTCGCTCGAATACCTGGAGGGCAAGGTCCTTCCCGGCGTTGCGGCGCTCAACGACAAGTAATCGCATACGTCGCGACTGGAAGACGGGAGCCGCTCGGCTCCCGTTTTTTTTTGTCACCACCACTTGACGCGGCGCGTTTTTTCCTCTATACTTGACACCATGAAACTGAGCCATACCATAACTTGCGCGGTGACGCTCTCTGTCGCATGTGCCTGTCTGCCCTCTGCGGCGGCGGTAGACGGCGAGGACGAGGGGGCCGCGAATGCCGCAGCGGCCGACCCCGCGCTGACGGAGGAAATCGCATTCATCGAGGCGCTCGTCGAGGCGAACATGCCCGACTTCGCCGAGTCGGTCATTGCGGCCGCGAAGAAAAAGTGGCCCAACGCCGGACCGAAGTTGAGGGTTTTGGAGCTGCAGGGCGACCTGCGCCTCGGCAAGTTCGACGCCGTCCAGAAGGTCGTCGACTCGCTGAAGGGGAAGAAGGGACAGGAGAGCGAGTACTGGGCGCTCCGCCTCTCTATGGCGGACGCCTACTACGCGCGCGGCATGATGAAGGAATGCCGGAGTATCTACGGAGAGTTCTTCAAGGCCGTCACGAAGCCGGGGGCGGACATCCTGGACTTCTACGTGGAAAGCGGATTCCGCTGGGCGCAGATGTGTGTACGCGAGAGGGCCTACGACGAGGCCGTGCGCATGTACGGCAGACTTCTTGCGAATCTGCCCGATTCAGGAGAGACCTGGTGCACGGTGGCGATGGAGGACGTGGAGCTCCTGCTCCGTCTCGCCGAGGAAATCCCGGACGACCCGAAGGACAAGCAGGCAAAGAAGCGCAGCGACTACATTGCGCAGGCAGGGGCGCTCGTGAAAAGGCTTCTCTGGAAGAGCGAGCTCATCCTCGTGTTCGGCAAGGCGATCGCGATGAGGGCGCACATCGAGATGCTGCGCGGCAATCCCGCCCAGGCGCAGGCTCTCGTGAACGAATACATGCCGAAGCTGAGCGAGATACACAACAGCCTCGTCGAGCAGGACCCCCAGGGCAAGCTTGGCTACGTGCGCGCGAGCCCGATGCCCGAGTGCCGCTACCTGCTTGCGAAGATGCTGTGGGACCGCGTGCAGGCCGAGGCAAAGAAGCCTAAGGCAGATGAGAACCTGATTAAGGACTCGCTCTTCGGCGCACGCGGCAAGAACGGCAAGCGCAACGGCCTTGGTGCGTACAACCACGCAATCAACGTGTGCGCGAAATACCAGGAGTCCACCTGGGCCGCAGACGCGGGAGAACTGACCGAGAAGATCGAGAAGTTCGTGAAGGAGCGCTACAACAAGGAAATCAAGTCGAACATCACGGCCGCGCAGATCAACAACCTGCGCAAGAGGAAGTATCAGGACGCATTCGAGCTTTACCGTGGCCAGGATTACGCCAAGGCGGTTGAGGCCTACAAGAAGATCCTTGCAAACCTGGAGGAGGAGACGGAAGATTCCGCGAGCGCGCGCGGCGTGCTGGCGGACTGCTACGTTAACCTGCGCCAAAACGCGAAGAAGGGCTCGCCGGAGCAGGCCGACTTTGCGAAGCTAGCGACGGAGGCCGAGGATTTCGTGTCCACGCAGTTCAAGGGCAAATCCGAGGAGCTTGTGCGCCTTGCGGGCAACGAGACGCTGCGCCTCGCGGCGAAGGAGAAGGACTTAGGGAACCTTGCGCGGGCGCAGCAGCTCTACGACGCCTTCTTCGAGAACTATCCCGACCACTACAACGCGGCGCAGATGTCGTATACGCTCGCCACGCAGGCGTACACGTCCGAGGACTGGGGCACGGCGATCCGCTTCTACGAGCAGCTCGTCAAGCGCTACCCGAAGTCGCCCCACGCCGTGGACGCGCTCCAGTACCTGGCCACCTGCAACGAAAAGACCGGCAACGTGGCGGAGCAGGAAAAGTGGCTTCGCGAATTCATCAAGGCCACGAATAAGGTCAGTGCGCGCACCACGGCGCAGCTGAACCTTGCGCTCATCCAGCAGAAGCAGGCGTTTGCCGCGTTTGACGCCGCCGATGCGACGAACGACGTGGCTGTTGCCGGGACCATGCGCAAGAAGGCTTATGGCAGCGTCGTGGGCTCGATCAAGGATGTCCGCAGTGTGGCAGCCGACCTGGCGAAGACGCTGGAGGCCGAGGGCAAGACACTTGACGAAAAAGTGCGGGAACAGTATGTCCTGCGCCGCGAGCAGGCCATCATCCTCGAGGGTGCCAGCTGGCAGCGTCTGATGAGACACGTAGAGGAGAAGAACTTGCCGAAGATCCGCGCCATGGCGATCAAGGCTTTTGAGAAGTACCTCGAAGTCTATCCCAAGGGGAAATACGCGCCGCAGACGCTCGTGAAGATCGGCACGATCTACACTGCGGAGAGCAAGAGGGCCGCGGACGCCAAGGACGCGGAGCAGTCCGCCGAATACATGAAGAAGTCGCAGGAGGCGTTCGCGCGCCTGCAGCGCGACTTCCCGAATTCGGAAGACGCGAAGAACTCCGTGCCACGTCTCGCGAAGACGCTCATCGAGATGGGCCTGAACTCCGAGGGCGTGGCCGAGTACAAGAAGATGCTTGAGACGCCCGGCGGCAAGTACACGGCAGGACAGTTTCTCATGGCGGGCGACGCTCTCCTCGAGGCTAAGAGCTGGATGGTGGCTAGCGACGCCTACGCGAAGGTGGCCGAACTCGCGGGGCAGATGACGAATTCCATAGCCTACCTCGCTCCCGCGCTGATCGGCCAGGCAAAGGCCGCATACGGCGCGAAGAGCTACGCCGAGGCGCGCCAGAAGCTGGACGACTTCATCGAGAAGTACGGCAAGTCCGCGCTCGTGATCGACGCCTACGAGATGCTCGTGGAGGTAGCCTCGATGGAGGGCAGTCGCCAGAAGGACGATTCTCTGCGCATGAACGCGTTCAACGCCGCAGTGCGTGCGCTCAAGAAATTGCGAGCCTACCGCAAGACGCAGCCGGAGCAGGACGAACTTGACATCCGCAGCGGCGAGGTGCTGCTGCGCAAGATCCAGGCGGAGTCGGCGATGAACCTGCAGGAGGCCGTGAAGGAAACGCGAGGCCGTGCCATAGTAACGTTCCAGGCCTTCCTCATGACGCACGAGCCTACAGAGGAACGTCCGGCCAAGGACATGTCGGCAAAGCAGCTGGAGAACCTCGAGCGCTGCTACTCCTATCTCCTGCCTCTCATGACCGCCCACGGGTCGGACAAGGCAGAAATCCTCGCATACGGCGAGAAGTACCGCCAGCTATTCCCGAACGGCAAGCACAGGCAGGACGTGGAGACGGTCCTCAAGCCGCTGGAAGGCAACTAAGCGAACAGGAAGGAACAAGGCACCATGCGGACAAAACTATTCATATCGGCGCTTTGCGCGTTTGCGGCCCTGACGGGCTCTGCGGACGTAAATGGCAAGTTGACGCTGAAAACCGGCGACGTATACAGCGGCAAAATGCGTTGGAGCGCGCGCGACAAGGCGTACGTCGTGACCAAGGGCAAGTTGGAGACGCAGTACAAGGCTGCGGATGTGGAGAGCATCGACGTCGAGAAGCCAGCCGCGTTCGACTCCGCCGCCGCGCAGGTGGCGAAGGGGCAGGGCGCAGCCGCGATTCCCGCGCTCCAGAAGATTGTCAAGGACTACGCCCACCTCCAGTGGGACAAGACGGCCGGCCGTTACCTCGCCGAGGCGTACGTCGCAGCCGAAAAGCCGGCTGAGGCGCTGAAGGTGTGCCAGGGGATCATCGACGGCGAGCCGTCCGCCGCATACCGCGGGGATCTCGCGCCGGCCTACTGGAGTGCGCTTCTGAGCCAGAACAAGCAGTCCCTGCTCGAAAAGGCCCTTGAAAAGGCGGAGAAGGGCGACGACCGCTTCTCGCACGGCGCTGCGCTCATCATGCGCGGCGACATCGCGATGAAGGCCGGAAACGGGTCCAACGACGCCTGCAAGAAGGCGCTGATCGACGGATACCTCCGTGTCGTATACCTCTACACGGACGCCGAGATCGCCGACAGGCTTCAGCCGGAGGCGCTGTACAAGGCCGCCCGCTGCTTTGACAAGCTCAACCAGAGCGGTCGGGCCGACACGATGCGCACGGAACTGAAGCGCACGTATGCGAACAGCCCGTGGGCGAGCAAATGAAGAATGATGAATGAAGAATCAAGAGTGAATAGCTTTTTAACTTAAACAACAACAATCTCAAACCCCCAAAGAGGAAGAAAAAATGAAAATGATGAAAATGCGCAAGAGTGTGGTCGCGGCGATGATGCTGTTTGGCCTTGTCGTGGCTCCGGTCGCGGCGTCTGTTTCGTTGGCGGACGGTGAGACGCCGGCACAACAAGGAAACGGCTTAACGAAAACCGATGACGGCAAGCCTGTTGACGGCACAGAGAAGAAGAAGTCGGGCCCCGGCGGCTTCGTGGACGTAGTATTCGGCTCGGGCGTTCTGGGCGTGATCCTGTGGGCGGCCCTCTTCCTCGACGGCGCGGCGGCCATCTACTTCATTGTGGACTGCTGGGTGCTCATCAAGCCCCAGAAGCTGATGCCGCAGACCCTCATCAACAACGTCCAGGGCGCGGTTGCCGAGGGCGACGTGATGAAGGCGATAAAGGCCTGCGAGGCGGAGCCGTCGCCGATGTCGAACGTGCTTGCGGCCGCGTTCCAGCACGTGGAGGACGGCTATGACGTGATCCAGGAGTCCGTCAACGCGGCAGCCGACCTTGAGATCGAGCGCATCATGCAGCGTCTCACGTGGATTTCGGTATGCTCCAACCTCGCCCCGTCGCTCGGACTGCTCGGTACGGTGCAAGGCATGATCCTCTGCTTCGCGACGCTGGCTTCCGGCGTGCCGGACATCGGCGCGCTCGCCGGCAACATCTCGCAGGCTCTCTGGACGACCGCCGGCGGCCTCGTGGTGTCCATCCCGGCCCTCACCTTCTTCTACTCGATCCGCAACAACGCCAACAGGTTGATCCTTCGCATGACGGCGCTCACGATGGAGCTCATCAAGCCGCTCCGCAACGTCGAAGTCGATTCCGAGGCCTGATGCGGGGAAGGGAGTCTTCCCATGAAGAAACCTAAGAACGAAGACGTGTCCCTGGACATGACGCCGATGATCGACGTCGTGTTCCAGTTGATTATCTTCTTCGTCGTGACGCTCAAGATGAGCGACGACAAGGACACAACCATCAAGCTCGCAGATGGGAAGAACGGCATCGTCCTCACGCAGGAGGAGCTGCCGCCTTCCCAGCTGACGATCGACGTGGCTAGGTCGGGGCGCGTGTCGTTGGCTAACGTCACCATGTCGAAATCGATGATCGTAAGTGCAATCAAGAAACGCGTTGCCGCATACGGTACGGACTTCCCGTGCATGATCCGCGCAGACAAGGCAACTCCGCACAAGTACGTTGCGGAAGTCATGGGCTGGTGCACTGAGGCAGGAATGTGGAAACTCTCGTTCGTGGCCATCCAGGAACACAAGTCTAAGAATTAACAGGACCACAGGAGGCAGACGATGGCACGAAAAGAATACGACAATCCAAAGGCCGAGATGACGCCGATGATTGACGTCGTCTTCCAGTTGATGATCTTCTTCATCGTCACGATCAAGCAGGAGGACATCTTCTCGAAACTGAATGCTAACCGTCCGGCACCGAACGCCGCAGCTACTCAGTCAGAGGAGAACGACACGCAACTCAAGATTGACATCGGCAGAAAAGGCGTAGTGTTCAATGGTACTGGCATGTCTTTTAAAGATCTCGACTCTAACATTAAGAGGCTTGCAGCGTCATCGACGAAGTCGACCGTACTTATTCGTTGCGCGGCGGACTCCCCCCACGGGTTTCTCGTACAAGTGCTAGACATTTGCAACAAGTACAAGATGTACAATCTGTCGATATTCAGCATGGACTAAGACGAATTGAAGTTAGGAGGTGGCCATGGAAACGATCAACGAAGAGGAAATGAAGGAACAGCTCGCCGAAGAGATGGCGAAGTACGAGGAAGAGGGCTATTTCAAGCGCCTCTTGAAGATGTTCTCGGGTCTCGGCCGTCCTCATGCGTCGCGCGAGTACAAGGAGGCGGTACTGGAGCTTCAGCGTCAGATTGCCCCGCTTCTCGCCATTCTCTTGCCGGTCATCGGAGCCGCAATCCTGTTCGTGGTAACGGCCATGGGAGGTACGTCCGAGCAGAAGATAAAGGTCGAGATTACGCAGATTGAGGAAGAGAAACCGCTAGAGGAAATAGAGACTCCGCCCGAAACGGAAACACCACCTGACGTGGACGTGGAGGTACAGATGGATGCGCCGAGCATATCTCCTGTCGAGCAGGCCGAAGTTGCTCCGCCCACCGCCGAACCGCAGTCCGTCAAGGTGGCCACCGTGGACGCAATGCTCAACATCAAGAGCCCTGTCACCATGAAGTCCGTTGCCGGTACTGCCCGCAACGCTGGCGTGCGCGGCAAGTACACGACTGGCGGCGCGCAGTACGGCGATCCAAAGACAGAGGCTGCGGTGATGAAGGCCCTACGCTGGCTCAAACTGCACCAAAACTCCGATGGATCATGGCCGGGCGTAAAGCCGGCTTCTACGGGGCTTGCCATCCTCACGTACCTCGCTCACGGCGAGACGCCGACATCGCCGGAATTCGGCAAGACTGTCGAGCGCGGACTTGAGTTCCTCATCAATTCCATCCATAAGAAAAAGGACGGCACGGTGGTCATGTCCGGGACGGACGGTAACGAGTACGCATTCCTGATCGGCACATACGCTCTCTGCGAGGCATACGGCATGACGACGAACCCGGACGCGCGCGCGGCGGCGGAGAAGACCTTGAGCCGAATCATCAAGGGACAGTCTCCCACCGGCGGCTGGGACTACAAAATCAATCCTAAATCCACACGTGACGACATGTCGTTCGCCGGCTGGGCCCTGCAGGCGATCAAGGCTGGTAAGATGGCGGGCATTCACCTTGACGGCATGGATGAATGCATCAAGAAGGCCATCAAGTGCCTCCAGACGCGCAACTTCAAGAATGGCGGCTTCAACTACACCGCCGGCGGTAACCCGACCGGTCTTACGGCGACGGGATGCCTCGCTATGCAGTTGCTCGGATACAGCAACACCAAGGAGGTGAAAGAGGCTCTTGATTTCATGCGGGACTGGAAACCTTCCTTTGACCCCAAAGACCTCCCCAAGGGGAAATCTGAAAAGAACTCAGGCTCCTGCCCGCAGTACTACTGCTACTACGCGACGCAGTGCAAGTACCAGGCCGGCATGGCCAAGAACGCGGCTTCGGGAAATCAGGCACTTTGGAAGAAGTGGAACGCCGAAATGAAGGCGCTCTATCCCAACACTATTATCGACGACAAAAACAAGGACGGCACACCCGTTACGGTCAAGGACGCCAAGGGGAAACCTCAGGCAGTCGGACATTGGGTGAACAAGGACGCGCACACCACGCGCCCCGTGATGGACACTTGCCTAGCCGCGCTCCAGCTGATGGTCTACTACCGCTACCTGCCTACCACGCAGCTTAAGGCAACCGAGGTCGAGAAGGACGTAGAGAACCTCTCAAAGGACAAATCCGGCGAGATCACCGTGACTATCGACATCTAGTCTATGCCGTTCAGCCTATTCCTCGCACTCAAATACCTCAAGCCAAAGCGCAGCGTGACCAGTGTGATCACCTGCGTTTCGGTTATCGGGGTTTTGCTCGGCGTGGCCGTGGTGGTAATAGTCCGCGCGGTGATGACGGGATTCGGCGACCTCTGGCAGGAGAAGATACTCGACTTCAAGCCGCATGTTACCCTACAGTCCCGCGGTCCGGGACCTGTCATCCGCGGCGAGGATGCGCTGGCAGATCGGATTGCCGCCATACCGGGCGTCTTTGCCGTCTCGCCGGAAATCGACACACCCGTCATGCTGCAGTGGCGTGGGCGTGTAAACACGCCCGTCATCCTAGGCGTCGATCCCGACCGTATGGGAGATGTCTACAAGATTGGCAAGCCGCGCGCGGGGGCCTTTGACCTGGAGGGCGATTCAATCGTCCTCGGCATAGACCTTGCCCGGTCGCTTGGCGTGTGGGTGGGGGACGACGTCACTGTCTACTCGCCGAAGACGCTTGCCTCCCGCGACGAGATATTCCTCCCGCTCAAGTGGCGCGTGACGGGGATATTCTCTTCCGGCCAGCGTGACTATGACGCGCATTTCGCCATCTGCTCGCTGCCGAACGCCCGCGACCTGATGGGGCTTGAGGAGGGCGTGTTCGCCTTGCACGTCAAGACGGACGAGCCCGCAAACGCGCCCGTATTCGACGCCGTATGCAGTCAGATTGCCGATGCGGCCCCTACATGCCGCGTGGTCACTTGGCGCCAGGCGGACCGCGAGATCTTCAACGCGCTCGCCGTGGAGAAGAACATGACGGCGCTCCTTCTGTTGCTCGTCACCGTAGTGGCGCTCTTCTGCGTGATGAACACGCTGCTCGTGTTGACAGTGCAGAAGACCTCCGAGGTCGGCCTCTTGAAGGCACTTGGCTTCTCCAAGGCAAAGATCATGGGCGCGTTCGTGGTACACGGCCTCGTGCAGGTCACCACCGGCGTCATTCTCGGACTCGCCGCCGCGTATGCCGTACTGTGCAACCTTCAGAACATCGTGGACTGGCTGGCGCGCTTCGGCGTGCAGGTGTTCCCCAAGGCGGTTTACGGACTCGACGCGATTCCCTACCGGCTCGTTGTCGAAGATGTCGTATGGGTGGTCGTGATCGTGTACGTGTTCGGACTGCTTGCGTCGCTCATTCCGGCGTTCCTCGCCGCGTCTAAGAACCCCGTGGAGGCGTTGAAAGGCTGACATGTCAATGCTGGAAGTCCAGAGCGTCTCAAAGTCTTACCGTCTGCCGGGACAGAAGCGGATCCCCGTGCTGGAGGACGTGTCGCTTTCCGTCGAACCGGGCGAGCACGTTGCCGTGATTGGACGCAGCGGCGCGGGGAAGACGACGCTCCTCAACATCCTCGGCGGGCTAGACCGTCCGACGTCCGGTGACGTGCTGCTGGAAGGCGACTCGCTGTTCAAGGGCTTCGGCGCCGCACGCCGCCGCAACCGCATCCGCGCCGCGAAGATCGGGTTCGTGTTCCAGAGTTTCCACTTGATGCCGGAACTCGACATCGTTGAGAACGTAGTGCTTCCCGCAATGACCGGTGCCGTGAAAATCAAGTCACCGCGCGCCCGTGCAAAGGAGTTGCTTGCAAAGGTCGGACTTGCTGACCGTCTTGACCACCTTCCGAACGAGTTGTCCGGCGGCGAACAGCAGCGCGTGGCCCTTGCGCGTGCGCTCATGTGCAGTCCGCGGATCGTCCTTGCCGACGAGCCCACCGGCAACCTCGACAGGCTTACGGGCGCGGAAATCATGAAGCTTCTTTTCGAGGTGAGCGAAACGCCCTTCGCGCTAGTGATGGTGACTCACTCCCAGGAAGCCGCCGCGCTCTGCGACCGAATCCTCACCCTTGACCACGGGCACCTGCGTTAATATCGCCAGTTGACCTTATAGGGGCTGTTATGGTACAATATTGGCGTCAACTGACCTTATGGGGCATGATATGGTATACCGAACGCGAGAGGAAATGCTGAAGGTTCTTGGCGAGAACCTCAAAGCATCCAGGTTAGCAGTTAATCTGTCGCAGCAAGTGGCGGCGGAACGGAGTGGTATTTCCCTGAAGGCCGTCAGGAACATCGAGTCCGGTGAAAACTCGTCGACGCTGTCACTTCTTTCGTATTGCAGGACGTTGCAGAAGACCGATTGGTTGATGACGCTTGCACCGCCAGAACTGGATGCATCCCTTTTTGAGCGGAAGGATGTGTTCAAGAAACGCCAGCGCGCGAGTCGGAAGGGAAGCACCCATGGCTGAATTCAGGCATGTTCGGCGCATCATGGTGTCGTTGTGGGGCGAGCGCGTGGGGACGATTGTCCCGTTGGATGCGCGACAGACTTACTTTGGTTTTCAATATGAACGCCAGTTCCTGAAGTCGGGCATTGAGATTTCTCCGCTGATGATGCCGCTGCGCAAGGAGCCGTATGCGTTTACGGACTTGCCACGCAGCGAGTATGCGGGGCTTCCACCGGCTTTTTCCGACTCCCTTCCCGATGCGTTCGGGCGCTGTCTCATCGACAGATGGCTTGTTGAGAAGGGGTATGTACGATCCGAGATCACCGCGCTGGACCGTCTTGCGTACATCGGTCGGCGAGCCACTGGCGCGTTGTGCTATGAGCCGGATCTGGGGCCGGGAGGACGTCCTGCCGCATTCGAGATGCGCGAGCTTGTCGAGGCGGCGCGAAAGGCCGTGAACGGCGAGCTGGAGAATCTGGACGGCGAAGAGGCCCTGCGCGCGATCGTCCGGATCGGGTCGTCCGTCGGCGGCGCGCAGGCGAAGGCGCTGATCGGCTGGAACCGAGAAACTGACCAATTCCTTTTCGGCGACAGGGATCTTCCCGAAGGTTTCGAGCATTGGATCATCAAGTTTACGCCAAAGGAATACCCGTGGCGCGGCAGGACCGAGTACGAAGTGTTCAAGAAGGCCAGGGCTGCCGGAATCGACATCAGCGAATCGGCGCTTTACGAGCTGGACGGCGTCGAACACTTCATGACGAAGCGTTTCGACCGCGATGGCAAGGCGCATCACCATGTTCAGACACTTTCGGCCATGGCGCATTTCCCGATGTCGGTTCCCAGGGAGTTTCGGACCTACGAGCAGTATCTG
The DNA here is from genome assembly GCA_902802945.1 of uncultured bacterium. Taxonomy (GTDB): domain Bacteria; phylum Verrucomicrobiota; class Kiritimatiellia; order RFP12; family UBA1067; genus RUG572. The sequence continues at coordinate 86,157 of CADCOC010000003.1, forward strand.
GCCACGGTCGATGCTTTGCATCTGGGTTACGAGGCGATGGAGCAGGCTTTTCGTCGGATCGCCTTCAACGTCGTCGTTGGCGAATGCGACGACCACACAAAGAACTTTTCGTTCATGTTGCGCGAGGGTGGCGAATGGGCTCTGGCACCGGCATACGACCTGACCGGTTCGAGTTTCCCGTCGGAAGACCCGTGGTCCGCGCATGGCGGATGCCATCAACTGTCGGTCAACGGCAAGCAGTCGAAGATCACCGATGACGACCTGCTCGCCCTCGCGGACAGGTTTGCGATCGGCACCGCGCCGCGCGTTCTTGGCGAGGTGAAGTCCGCCTTGTAAGCGGGCGTAAACCTGTGGTATACTATGCGCAAATCCGTTGAGAAAAGAGAAGAGATTATGGTGCGTATCGTCGAATGGGCGGCTGAGAAGCCGCAGAGCAAGATCGTCACGAAGTTCCTCGCGCGCAGCGCGTTCCCGGAGGAGGCCGAGAAGGCCGCCGCCGAGGTTCTCGCCGCCATCCGCGCGGAAGGGGACGCCGCCGTTGCGCGGTATGTCGCGAAGTTCGAGGGTGCGCATCTCACGCCGAAGCGTTTCCGCGTGACGGACAAGGAACTTGCCGCCGCCGAGGCGGCCGTCTCGCCCGATCTCAAGCGGGCGGTGAAGGATGCTTACGCGCGCGTGATGCGCTTTTCGAAGGCGTCGTTGCGCAAGCCCTGGACGATGAAGACGCCGAAGGGCGGCACGGCGGGTGAGTTCTTCTCGCCGATGGACCGCGTGGGCGTGTACGTGCCAGGCGGCACGGCGCCGCTTGCCTCGACGAGCGTGATGACCGTCACGCTCGCCGCTGCCGCCGGCGTAAAGGAGATCGTCGCCTGCACGCCCGCCGGCCCCACCGGCACGCCGAACCCCGTCCTGCTCTACGCCCTCAAGCTCGCCGGCGCCACGGAAGTCTATCGCGTGGGCGGCATCCAGGCGATTGGCCTCATGGCGTTTGGTACGAAGACCGTGAAGAAAGTGCAGAAGATCGTGGGACCCGGCAACGCCTACGTGACGGCGGCGAAGCGTCAGGTCTATGGTTTTGTGGGCATCGACCAAGTAGCGGGTCCGAGCGAGATCGCCGTCCTTGCGGACGGCACAGTCAGCGCGCAGTGGGTCGCCGCCGACCTCCTCAGCCAGGCCGAACACGGCAGCGGCTGGGAGAAGAGCCTGCTCGTCACGCAGTCGAAGGCATTTGCCGAAGAGGTGAAGCGCGCGCTCCTCGCGCAGACGGCGACGCTGTCCCGCAAGGCGCTCATCCAGCGTGTCATCGACCGCGACGGCATCCTCTTCGCCGTTACGCCGACGGTGGAGGAGGGGCTTGAACTCGTGAACCGCTTCGCGCCGGAGCACTTCGAGATCATGTGCAAAGACGCGGCGAAACTGATGAAGGGCGTGCGGAGCGCGGGCGCGGTGTTCGCGGGCGCGTGGACGCCGGAGAGCGCCGGCGACTTCGTGGCCGGTCCATCGCACGTACTGCCCACGGGCGGCGCGGCGAACATGTTCAACGGACTTACGCCGGACGACTTCCGCCGCCGTCACTCGTTCGTCGCCTTTACGAAGGGCGACCTCGCCCAGACGAAAGCCACGATCGAGGCGTTCGCGCGCGTGGAGGGACTCGACGCGCACGGTCGCGCCGCGACCATTCGATTTGAGGGACCGCAATGAAGACGCGCACGTTTATTGACCAAGTTGACGTAATCGTCCGATCCGGCAAGGGCGGCGACGGTTCGGCCTCGTTCCGACGCGAGGCGCTTGTCGCGTTCGGCGGGCCCGACGGCGGCGACGGCGGACGCGGCGGCGACGTGGTGTTGCGCGGCTCCACGCACGTCAACTCGCTCATCTCGCTTTACTTCGACCCGAAGCTCTACGCCGAGGATGGCGTGCCGGGTTCCGGCAAGCGCTGTTTCGGACGGCGCGGGAAGGACCTCGTGGTGGACGTACCGTGCGGCACGCTCGCCACGGATGCCGATACGGGGCTCGTGGTGGCGGACATCGTGTCGCCCGGCCAGCGTGTCATCGTCGCGAAAGGCGGCGTGGGCGGATACGGCAACGTGCATTTCAAGAGCGCCGTCAACCAGGCCCCCACCGAGCACACGCCGGGCGGTCCGGCCGAGGAGCGGCGTCTCCACCTCGAGCTGAAGACGATTGCGGACGCCGGATTGCTCGGCTTCCCCAATGCCGGCAAGAGCTCCATCCTCACGGCGCTCTCGTCCGCCACGCCGAAGATCGCGTCCTATCCGTTCACGACGCTCAACCCCATCGTGGGCACGATCGAGTACGAGGACTTCGCGCAGATTCGCATGGCGGATGTCCCGGGAATCATCGAGGGCGCGTCGCAGGGCGTGGGACTTGGCCTCGCGTTCCTCAAGCACCTCGAACGCGCGCGCGTGCTCGTGTATATGATCGACATGGCGGGCACGGACAACCGCAAGCCGTGGGACGACTACCGCGTCCTCGCCGATGAAATCGCCGCATTCAACGCGGAGTTGCCGGAGCGTCCGTTCCTCGTGGTCGCGAACAAGATGGACCAAGCGGCAGCCCGCAAGAACTTGAAGCGGTTCGTGAAGGAGACGGGCGTCACGCCCATCGCGCTCAGCTGCACGCCCACGCTCAAGGACCTGCGCGAGTACGCCGACCTCAAGGACTATCCGGGGGAAGTGGGGCTCGATGCCTTCAAGGCCGCGCTCCGCAAGCTCGTGAACCCCAAGCCGCGCGCGCACCAGCATCTGGAAGCGCCGCCTCCGCCGCTCAGCGAAATGCCCGATACGACGGGTGAGGAGATTCCTGCCGAGGCGCTCAAGTTCGCGACCTTCCTCAAACTCGACGCGCCGAAGAAAAAGTCACATCCTAGTCGAGGCAATATTCACTGATTCACTGTATTGCGTAAACGGTCGATATAGTAAATTCTCTTTTTAATTGTTCGAACCAGTTGCAAACCCCTTCTTGCTTTCGCTGCTGGGAGTTTCGGAGTTTAGGAGATTTGGAGTAAACTGTCAAAATGTCTCCATAACTCCAGAACTCTAAGTCTCCCAATAGCGAAAGCAATCAAAGTTACCCCATACCCATTCCTGTGCGAAGCGTAGGCGACGGACTGACTGGTTGCTTGACGGCAGGGGGCGTAATTTGGTACAATTACCACTGCAAACGGCGGTTTGGCAAATAGTCATTTGGCAAATGCCAGCCTGCTAAAAATGAAGTGGATTGATAATGAAGTTCTATGGTAGAGAAGAGGAGTTGCGAGAATTGCGGCGGATTCGGGAATCGTCCTTTGAATCGGCTCGTTTTACTGTTATCACGGGACGTCGGCGCGTTGGCAAGACGGAACTTTTGGAGAAGGCGTTGAATGACGGTTCTTCCCCTTACCTCTATTTGCTTGTAACGGAGAGGGCGGAAAAGGATTTGTGTTTCATCTTTCAGGAGGAAGCGCAAAAGGTCATCACGCAGCCGATTCTGGGGTCTGTCGCACGGTTCGGGCAACTCTTTGAAATCATCATGGCCTATTCGGTTCAGACGCCCATGACGCTCGTCATAGACGAGTTTCAGGACTTTGACAAAATAGACAGAGGTATCTTTGGCGACATGCAGGGCGTGTGGGACCGCTATCATGGAAAGGCGAGGCTCAATCTCGTTGTCTGCGGCAGCGTCAACAGGATGATGAACAAGATTTTCTTCGATGATTCGCAACCGCTGTACGGACGCGATACGGGGAGATTGCGCATTGCGCCTTTCTCCACGGCACTTGTGAAGAAGATCTTGCGCGATCACGACGAGAAAGCGACGAATCGCGATTTGCTCGCCCTGTGGGCCCTGACGGGCGGCGTGGCGAGGTATGTCGAGTTGCTCATGGATGCCGGGGCGTGGACCCGAAAAGGCATGTTGGAGACGGTGTTTTCCATCAGCTCGTCCTACATCGACGAGGGACGTCTTTCGCTCAACAGAGAGTTCGGAAAGGATTTTGGCGTCTACTTCTCGATTCTTTCGGCCATCGCATCTGGAAGGACCTCCTTCTCCGAGATCTACAACATCATCGGCAAGGACGTTGGCGGCCAGCTGACACGGCTTGAGACCTATTATGCCTTTATCGCCAAGGTGTGTCCGGCTTATGAGACACCCAGCACGCGCAACTGTCTGTACAGGATCGACGATTGCTTCTTCCGTTTTTGGTTCCGGTTCGTCTACAAGTACATGCATCTTGTCGAGCAGAGGAAGTTCGCGGGGCTGGTAGAATTGGTCGAGAAGGATCTCGACAGTTTTCTCGGCGTGTCGCTGGAACATTACTTCAGGACGAAGTTGCTCGAAGACGATTCCTACACGCGGGCGGCCAATTGGTGGGACAGAAAAGGCGAGAACGAGATCGACCTCGTCTGCGAGAACGAGTTCAAGGAGACGGTGGATTTCTTCGAGGTGAAGCTTGATGCTCGGCGGTATGACGAGAGAGTGCTTCGGAGCAAGGTCGAGGCTTTTCTGAGGAAACACCCGGATAAGAGGCGCGGCGATTCGCGGATTGGTCTTCTGTCGGTCGGCGACATGTGAAAGCGGCGCAACGGGGAATGTGGTATACTATGCCACCATGAAAACACCACCTGTAAAAGACATCGGATTTGCGAAGCTCGATTTCGCGCGGCGCGCGCGCACCGGGTTCGGCGAGACCGTGTACGGTCCCGGCAAGACGCCGGAGCAGATGGTCGGCATCTTCCGCGCGTTCCGCGAGAAGAAGCTGCCCGTGCTCGCGACGCGCTGCACGGCCGAGCAGGCGGCGGCGCTTAGAGAGGCGGGCGTCCCCGTGCGCCATGACCCCGTTGCGCGTGCGATTACCTCTGATTGGGGCCGCAACAAGAAACTGAAGGGGCGTCTGGCCGTGCTTACGGGCGGCACGGCGGACATCCCTGTGGCGGAAGAGGCCGCGCAGGCGGCGGAATTCTTCGGCGCGACGGTTGATCGGTTCTTCGACGTGGGCGTGGCGGGACTGCACCGATTGCTGTCAAAACTGGATGCCATCCGTCGGGCGGACGTCATAATCGCCGTGGCGGGCATGGAGGGGGCGTTGCCGAGCGTGGTGGCGGGACTCGTCGCCGTGCCGGTGGTGGCGGTGCCGACGTCCGTCGGCTACGGCGTGGGCGCGGGTGGCGTGGCCGCCGCGCTCGCGATGCTGAATTCATGCGCAGAGGGCGTGTCGGTGGTGAACATCGACAACGGCTTCGGCGCGGCCGTTGTGGCGTGTCGCATGCTTGCGCGTCCGGGGCATCGTCGGAGCGCAAACCCTTAGGTCAGACATGGGCGGTTTTACGGCAAAGTAAATTTCTTGTAATCCCGCTTCCATTTTCGCCGTGAAAAGGGTATAATCTTCTCCACACACCAAAAAGCAACTGGAGAATCAAGAACATGAAAAAACTGGTGATGGCGTTTGCGATCCTGTGTTCGGCGTCCGCACTCTGCGCGGAACCCGATTATTATGCTGCGCTGTGCGCGTGGGCACCCGGACAGGTTCCCTCTTCGTCGAGTTCGGTGATTTGGGGCGTCCGAGGCACGTTGTTCTATGGCGACTGTATGCGTATGGACGGGCTTGACCTCGCCATTGGCGCAAATCGTACGCGCGAGCGCTTCAATGGTCTTGGCGTCGCGCTCGTGTACAACTACGCCAACAGCCTCGCCGGTGTGGAGCTGGGATTCGCGAACGTGGTCGAGCGCGAGTCTTACGGTCTGCAGCTCGGCGCGTGGAATTACGCCGGTGAAGTCTACGGCGCGCAGGGCGGCATCGTCAATGTAGCTGACTACTGTGCAGGTTTGCAGGTCGGTCTTTTCAACTGGACAGACAATCTTGACGGCCTGCAGCTGGGTCTCATCAACGTGATCATTGACCAGCCGGTTTGCGTGTTCCCCTTCCTGAACATCGGTTTCTAAGGCGCGTCGTACTCGACGCACCGTTTCTGACATGGACGAGATCAAGGAATCCGACACGAGCCGGCATTTTCTCCGGCAGTGGATCGAGGAGGACCATGCCGCCGGACGCACCGGCGGCACGGTCGTAACGCGCTTCCCCCCCGAGCCGAACGGCTACATCCACATCGGCCACGCGAAGGCCGTGTGCGTGGACTTCGGCATGGCGAAGCTTTTCGGCGGCGAGTGCCACCTGCGTCTGGACGACACGAACCCGACGAAGGAGTCGGACGAATACGCCGAGAACATCAAGAACGACATCCGCTGGCTCGGCTTCCAGTGGTCGGGCGCGGGCGACGGCAAGGAACCCGGCTTCTACAACGCGTCGAACATGTTCGACACGATGTACCAGATCGCCGAGGAACTCATCCGTCGCGGCCAGGCCTACTGCTGCAACCTCACGCAGGACGAGTGGAAGGAATACCGCGGCGTGCCCGAGAAGCCCGGGCGTCCCTCGCCCTCGCGCGACACGGACCCCGAGCGCAACCTGCGCATCTTCCGCGAGATGCGCGACGGCAAGTATGCGGACGGCGAGTGGTGCCTCCGCGCGAAGATCGACATGGCCTCGCCGAACATCCACTTCCGCGATCCCGTGATCTACCGCATCCGCCACGTGTCGCACTACCATCTTGGCGACAAGTGGTGCATCTACCCGATGTACGATTTCGCGCATCCGATCGAGGACGCGCTGGAGGGCGTGACGCACTCGATGTGCACGCTCGAGTTCGAGGTACACCGTCCGCTTTACGACTGGGTGGTGGACCGCATGGACGAGCAGGGCCTCCTCGTGGTGCGCAACGGCGTGAAGATCCGTCCGCAGCAGCGCGAGTTCGCGCGCCTCAACATCACGTGGACCGTGATGTCGAAGCGCCTTCTCCTGCAGCTCGTCACGGAGGGACACGTCGCGGGCTGGGACGACCCCCGCATGCCGACCGTGTGCGGGATGCGTCGCCGCGGCTTCACGCCGGGCGCGATCCGCGAGTTCTGCGACCGCGTGGGCGTGACGAAGGTGGAGAGCGAATCGGATCCCGCGCTGCTCGAATGGTGCGTGCGCGAGGAGCTGAACCGCACGGCGTTGCGCCGCATGGCCGTGCTTGATCCCGTGAAGCTCGTGATCGAGAACTTCGAGGGGACGCGCGACGTGGAGCTGCCGAACAACCCGCTCGACGAGTCCGCCGGCACGCGCAAGGTGCCGTTCTCGAAGGAGGTGTGGATCGACCGCGCCGACTTCATGGAAGTGCCGGAGAAGAAGTTCTTCCGTCTCGCGCCGGACCGCGAGGTGCGTCTGCGTGGCGCGTGCATCGTGAAATGCACGGGCATTGAAAAGGATGCCGACGGCAAGATCACGACGATCCGCTGCACGTGGGACGAAGGTTCGTGGGGCGGCAATCCGTCCGACGGCCGCAAGGTCAAGGGTACGATCCACTGGGTGGACTGCGCGACCGGCGTGAAGGCCGAGGTGCGTCTCTACGACCGGCTCTTCACCGTGCCGGATCCGATGCGCGATGGTTCCGACGGTTTCCTGAAGTACCTGAACCCCGATTCGCTCAAGAAGGTTACCGCCTACGTGGAACCCGCGCTTGCGGAGTCCGCGCCGGGCGAGCAGTTCCAGTTCGAGCGCACGGGTTACTTCGTGGCCGATGCCAAGGATTCCGCACCGGGCGCGCCCGTGTTCAACCGCACGGTCACGCTGAAGGACGGCTACAAGCCCGCCTAGAAATCTAGAAAACCCTTCTTGCTTTCGCTATTGGGAGTTTCAGAGTTTTGGAGGCTGGGAGAATTTGTAATGTTCTCCTCAACTCCAAGACTCCTAATCTCCCAACAGCGAAAGCAAGAAACGACGCAGTAAATTTGCGGTGACTTTGTGGCGGCGGCGGCAAGTTATGGTATACTATGCGCGTTCTTCCAAGAGGGACTAAAAAAATGAAAGTGTGTAAATTCGGTGGTAGCTCGCTTGCGGACGCAGGCCAGCTGACCAAGGTTATCGACATCGTGCTGGCCGATCCCCAGCGGCGCATCGTGGTGGTTTCGGCCCCCGGCAAGCGCAACAAGAACGATACGAAGGTCACGGACCTTCTGATCGCGTTGGCCAAGTGCGCCCTCGACGGCAAGAACACGGCCTCCGCGCTGGACGCCGTCGTCGCGCGCTACGCGGAGATCGCCAAGAGCCTCGACCTCGGCGACGAGATCGTGCAGTCCATCAGAGACGACCTCCAGGCGCGCCTCGCGCAGGTTCCGAAGGACGGCGGCGACGCCGGCGGCTTCATGGACCTCCTGAAGGCGGCGGGCGAGGACAACAACGCGAAGCTCGTGACCATCGCGTTCCAGAAGCGCGGCAAGAAGGCTCGCTACGCCTCTCCGAAGGAGACGGGCATGGTCCTGGAGGGCGAGTCCGGCAACGCCACGCTCGACCCCGAGTCGTACAAGAAGCTCTCTCGCGCGTTCGCGGACTTCGCGGGCATCGTCGTGTACCCGGGCTTCTTCGGCTACCGCGCGGACGGCTCGGTGGCCACGTTCCCGCGCGGCGGCAGCGACATCACGGGCTCCATCCTCGCGGCGGCTGTGCGCGCCGACGTGTACGAGAACTTCACGGACGTAGACAGCGTCTACCCCGTCGACCCCCGCCTCGTGCCCGAGGTGAAGACGGGCATCGACACGATGACCTACCGCGAGATGCGCGAGCTCTCCTACGCCGGCTTCGGCGTGTTCAACGACGAGGCGATCTTCCCCGCCGTGCAGGCCCGCATCCCGATCAACGTGCGCAACACGAACCATCCGTCCGAACCCGGCACGATGATCGTGCAGACGCGCCGCGTGATGCCGGGTACCGTGACGGGCATCGCCGCCGCGAACGGCTTCACCAACATCATCATCGACAAGTACCTGATGAACCGCCAGATTGGCTTCACGCGCAAGTTGCTCTCCATCTTCGAGGAAGAGGGCGTGAGCTACGAGCATTCGCCGAGCGGCATCGACTCCATCTCCGTGATCGTCCGCAGCGAGCGGTTCGACCCCGCCCTGGAGAAGCGCACCGTCGCGCGCATCAAGCGCGAACTCAACCCCGACAGCGTGATCGTGTCGCACGACTACGCGATCGTGATGGTCGTGGGCGAGGGCATGTGCTACTCCGCCGGCATGCTCGCGCGCGCCACCACGGCGCTCGCCCGCGCCGGCATCAACATCTCCATGGTCAACCAGGGCGCGAGCGAGGTGTCGTTCATGCTCGGCATCCGGTCCGCCGACCACGACCGCGCCGTGCGCGCGCTCTACGAGGCGTTTTTCGGCGAGTGACGGACGAAGTTGAAAAGGAGGACGAAATGGCGAAGAAGACACAGCAAAACGTGACGGCGGTGATCGAGCTGAAGATCACCCCGGCGAAGGACACGGGTTTCGCGAAGATCGCACAGAAGATCGCGAAGTTCCCGCAGGTAGAGGCCTGCTTCCTCATGAGCGGCGCGTATGACCTGCTCGTGTTCGTGAACGGCGCGTCGCTGCAGGAGGTGGCCCTGTTCGTGAGCGGACAGCTCTCGACCATCGAGGGCGTGCTCTCGACGGCCACGCACTTCATGCTCAAGACGTACAAGGCCAAGGGCCTCCTGGCGGACTTCGCGCCAGACCGCCGACTCCCCGTCGTCTGATTCAGGAAACGGTCCGGAATGCGCAGAACGTTCATCGCACCCCACGTGGCGGAGCTGCCCAAAAGCGGCATCCGCGCGTTCTTCGACATCGTTGCCCAGCGGAAGGACGTGATTTCGCTTGGCGTCGGCGAGCCGGACTTCGATACGCCCTGGCATGTCTCCCGCGCGGCCGTGACCGCCCTCGAGAACGGCCAGACGCACTACACCTCCAACCTCGGCACGCCCGAGCTGCGGCAGGCTATCGCCGCCTACCTGAAGCGCCGCTTCAACGCCCCGTTCGACTGGCGCCGCCAGGTCCTCGTGACGGTCGGCGTCTCGGAGGCGATCGACCTCGCCATCCGCGCCATCACCACCCCCGGCGACGAGATTCTCTACCACGAACCCTGTTTCGTGAGCTACGCCGCCACGATTCGCCTCGCGCACGGTACGCCCGTTGCGGTGGAGACGCGCATGGAGGACGCCTTCCGCCTCACCGTGGCCGACCTGGAGCGGAAGGTCACGCCGCGCACGAAGGCGCTTCTCCTCAACTTCCCCTGCAACCCCACGGGTGCCACACTCTCCCGCGCGGACATGAAGGCGATCGCGAAGTTCGTGTTGAAGCACGACCTGCTCCTCCTTGCGGACGAGGTCTATTCCGAATTGATCTACCCCCCGAAGGGTGCGTCCGCCAAGCCTATGAGCTTTGCCTCTCTCCCTGAGCTGAAGGACAACCTCGTGCTCTTGAACGGCTTCTCGAAGTCGTGGGCGATGACGGGTTACCGTCTCGGCTACGCCTGCGGTCCGCACGACGTGGTGGACGCGATGATGAAAATCCACCAGTACGGGATCATGAGCGCGCCCACGCTCTCGCAGGCGGCAGGCGTGGAGGCAATGGAGCACGGCGACGAAGACGTGGCGCGCATGCGCGCCGAGTACCGTCGCCGCCGCGACTTCCTCGTGGACGCGCTCAACGCCGCAGGACTGAAGACGCTCCTTCCCGCCGGCGCGTTCTATCTTTTTACTGACATCCGCTCCACGGGCCTCAGTTCGCAGGAGTTTGCCGTCCGTCTCTTGGAGGAGAAATCCGTCGCCTGCGTGCCGGGTTCGGCGTTCGGTGCCTGCGGCGAGGGCTTTGTGCGTTTCAGCTACGCAACTTCGTACGAAAAAATCCAGGAAGCTGCCGCGCACATCGCCGCGTTCGCGAAGGGCCTTAAGAAAAGGAGGGAAACATGAGGGGATCGTTTATCAGCCGAATGTCCGAGCGCGGACAGGTCTCCGTTCCAATCTCCATCCGCAACGCACTCGGGTTGACCCCCAGCAGCCTGATTGCATGGACACTCGACGCCGAAACCGGTACCGCGACACTGTCACCCGTCCGTACGCCCCAAAAGGGCGGGGCGCAGGCGGCGCTTGGGTTCGCCGCACGCTTCCGCAAGACGCGCCGGACGGCAGACTGGCTGCGCGGCGTGGACGACACGGGCCTCGAGGATCTTCAGGGGGGGACGAAACGATGAAGGCCGCTTACGTTGTCGATACGCCGATTCTCCTGGACATCCTGGAGAACGATCCCGAATACGGGGCGTCGTCCGCCGCATTGTTGGACCGCTATTCGGATGCGACGCTCCACATCTCCTTGATCTCCTATTTCGAGCTTGCGCCGGCGTTTGACGGCAAGCGGTCATTGCAGGACGAATTCCTGGGACAGATCGGAGTCGTCCTTTCACACCAGAACGTGCGGGAAACGGGGCCACTCGTCTATCGCGCATGGGCGCGCTATTATCGACGCGTGAAGGCCCTGGGTGGGCAGGAATTCCAGTTCGTTCCCTGTCTCCTCGGCACGCTTGCCTGCTGCTATGACGGCATCATCACGCGTCGCGGCGCGATCTACCGGGCGATTTTCCCAGACCTCAACGTGATTACGGAATAAGGAGTAATATATGGCGCAGGAATGGAACATCAGGAGCCGCGGACACGTCTGCTCCATCTGCACGAAGCCGCTGGTCGACAAGGCGCCGGTGATTTCAGTCCTGAAAGAGCTGACGGACGGCTACGAACGTCTGGACTGCCATCCCGAGTGTTGGAAGACCGCCCCGCGCGACTGGGAGCCATTCAGCTCGTGGGAGGGCGTGTACCTGGCGCCACCGCCCCCCGACGCCAAGAAGGAGCCGCTCAAGAAGGAGACGGCGGACGACCTGCTGCGCCACCTGATCGCGCTCGAGGACCCGGCGATGAAGAACGTCGTGTACGTGCTTGCCGTGATGCTCGAGCGCTCGAAGATCCTCATCGAACGCGACGCGCGCGAACAGGAGGACCACACGATTCTCCGCGTGTACGAACACCGCCGCACGGGCGAGTCGTTCGTCGTGCTCGACCCGCGTCTGCGCCTCGAGAACCTCGCGGAGGTCCAGCAACAGGTCGTGGCGCTCCTCTCTGGCACGAAGACGCTCGGCGAGGTTTCCGCCGCCGAGGAACAGTCAAAGGCTTAGTACAAGAACTCAAGAAGATCTCGTTGCGCGTCCGCATGCCGCCACCGAGGTTGCGGTGGGGGCGGATATGTGATACAATAAAGGCATGAAATTGCGCCTAATTTTTTTTATGACTCTTATCTTGGCCTTCTCGGCCAAGGAGTGTGGTGCAATTGCCGCATGTCGGACGCTGCGCCCCGATCCGGCGGCTTTGGCTAAGCGCATGGAGCGTTCTGCGCCGGGCAACACTTCATTGCCGAGGTTGCTTGCTTCCAAGAGGGCGGAGACGCAACTAGACGTCATCGACGTTCTGGTTGTGTTCGACCTTTCGGCGCAGAGGTGGCTTTCTGGCAATGGCAAGGGCACGCCGGAGGATTATGCCTTGAACAAAGTCCGCGACATGAACGGGTGCCTGGCCAACTCCTACATTGACGATTTCAAGTTTCGCCTTGCGGGGGTGGTGCGCGTAGGCGAAGATGCGTCATTGCTGCGTGACAGCATGGGGGACGTTGACTTGGAGACGATTCTCGTGAAGAACCTTGTTAACGAGCGCGGACAAGTCGTCGCGCACGGGGAATGGGCGAAAGTAACCGACAGCCGGGAGGAAATTGGCGCGGACATTGTCAGCGTGCTTGTCGATGCCGGAGATTACGGAAACATCGGACTTGGCTATTCGCTTGAGGATATCGATGGTAGAATGGAGTCGCGTAATCCTGCGCTGATACCCGAGTTTGGCGACTGGGCCTATAACGTGTGCAGCATCCGCGTGGTGGACACGGACCATTCCATGCTGCATGAAATCGGACACAACATGGGCTGCGGGCATCCGAACGCCTCGTGTACGTATCCCGGGGCCATGTACCTCGGACCCCAGCTGTACCCGTATTCCTCGGGATACTACGCATGGATTGGCGGCGAGGGCTATTACACGATAATGGGCTACAACTTTGGCGGGCTGCTTTCGGACGGCACGTATGATCCATACGCCCGCTTTACCGAACTGCCGTGCTTCTCGTCGCCGCATCTGACATACGGCGGCGTCGCCCTTGGCACGCCTTACAACGACAACCGCCAGACGCTGCTCAATACTTATGCATACGTGGCGCAGTACCGGGCTTCTGGATTGCCGTCGGACGCCTCCGCCGGGATGGATGGCGCAAGGAACTTAGACATTTTAGCGAACGCCGGCGGTTCGATGGCACGCGTCTTCTCGACGGAGTTCAGGCCGGTCAAGGCCGTCAACGGCGTTGCCCCGTACATCGGCGCCGCATACGACGGCGATAGGCCCGTTGCCATAATATCCCTCAAGTGCGGCAAGACCACCACAAGCGGAAAGCTTGCCGGCACGAGCAAGGTTTCCGCCGCTGTGACGGGAATTGACGGCAGGCAGAAGAAATCGTCTGCCGTTAACGTGACCTGTGGCTACGATGCCAAAGCAGTGCTTGAAGTCAAGAAATGGGGCAGGCTTATGCTGACATTTGGCGGCGAGGGATTTTTCGGCTCGCTTGGAAACATGTACGGTGCAAGGTCGGTGTCGGCAGGGGGCGTATGGCCTCATGCCAGCGCAGTCGTCGACGTAGACTTTGGTTCAGGAACGGGGACGTTGCCGTCTGGGACGCTTGTTGACCTATTGCCTGCGGGAAAGGGCGCGGAACCCGTCTTGAACTCCACCGGAAAATGGGGATTCGCGCCTGCGGCGACGGTGAAGTACGTAGCCGTGAAGAATAGGGCTACGAACGAGACGACATACGAGCTTCAGGGAATTTCGGATCCGAAGAAAACCAATCGTTCGGCGATGAAACTTAGATACAATGCCAAGAAGGGCACCTTCTCCGGTTCGTTCAAGGTCTATGTTCTGGACACTTCGGGAAAGAAGCCTCGTCTCAAGAAACATTCTGCCAAGGTGTCCGGCATCGTGGTGGATTCTGTCGGCTACGGCAAGGCCGAAATCAAGAAAGTCGGAATTTTTCCTGTAACAGTAGGGCCTCGGCAGTGAGGTACGGAGGGCGAGAGTATGATTAAAGTAAAACGTCTGGTGGGATCCGTCCTTGCTTTGCTGGCGCTGGCCGCAGTAGTGGTGATGTGCGTCATCGGCCGCAGGTCAGATGCGGGCGGATCGGAGTCGAGCGTGGAACAGAAGGGCGCGCATGAGGCAGTCGGCGCGCCGACATCTAGGCGACCGGCCTCGGTTCGTTCGCCGACTTCCAGGAAGCGCGCCGACCGAAAGAGTCGGCCTCGCCGTGTAGATGTGGCAAAGGCCGATTCTGGCGACGACGGGGATGATGACGACATGTCTCCGGCAGACAGGCGCCTGATGGACGCCATTGAGCAGGCGAGTGACGACGACGACCTTGATCGGCTGGTGAAACTCATCCCCGAGGTTTCGGCCTCGACGAATGCGGAGGTCCGGTCTGAGCTTGTTGACGCCATAGGATGGTTTGACGTGAAGGGCATGAACCATCTGCTGCCGTTCATGGCAGACCAGGACGACAACGTGCGCGAGAGTGCGATTGACAACTGGACTTCCTCGCTGGGGGAGGTGGAGGATGAGAAGTTGCGCGCCCAGATGGTAGGCGCCGTCATGCAGGTTCTGACTGACGAGGATGCGCTGGAGTCCATGGTGAACGAACTGATTGACATGGACGAGAGGCTTGCCTTGCAGACGCTGGTCGACGTCATCGAGGGCGGTAAGGCCGCGTCACAGGGCATAGCCGCCGCGCGGGAGCAGTACGAGTTCCTGACGGGCGAGGAGTACACGACCATAGATGCGGCCAACCAGTGGCTGGCTGAAAACTATGAACCGCCGGAACAGGAGTCAGACGCGGCTGGCGGGGAGCGGAAGCAGTAGATGTTCACGCAGGGCAGGATAAGGGTTGTCGCGCTGGGCTTGGCGGATGCTTTATGCATCGCCATCGTCTGGACGTCGGTTGTCCTGGCCTACTGGCGTGTGGCGGGTGGATACACGCCAGGCCTGTATCTGGATTTCTGGCCGGTCGCGCCGACGTTCGTCATCCTCAATGCCACGCTCGGGCTGTACCATGGAAGCTGGATGTATCCTGCGGCGCCGCTGCCGCCCGTGGAGGAGATGCGCCGGCTGATGCTTTCCTCTCTGATTTTGCATTTGGCCGTCGTGACCGTCCTCGTAATGCTGTTCCAGACGATGCAGGGGTATTCGCGCATGGTCGTCGCGATCTCGGGGATTCTTACGGCGGTCCTTGCGCAGTCCGTACGCAACTGGGTGCGACGCATGCTTTTCAGACTGCAGGTGGGCCAGATCCCGGTTGTTCTGGCTGGTGCGGGGGATGTCGGTCGCCGCGTGGCGACCATTCTCAAAAATGACGCCTATACGGGGTTTCGGGTTGTGGGCTATTTCAACGGCGCAGGGGAGGTCAGGGCCTGTTTGGACGTTGACGGCATCCCGTGTCTGGGCTCGTTGCAGGATATCGTGCCGGAGGCGGAGCGGCGCGATGTCAAGATTCTGCTCGCCTGCCAGGACGAGCGGCTGTTCCGCTGCCAGATGAAGGAATTCTCGGCGTGGTTCACGTACATCGAGTTCCTCCCGACCGCGAATGCATTTCCCGTGTTCGGGGCAAGGGCCGTCACCTTCGACGGCCTTGGCGGACTGGAGATGGTCAATCAGGCGCGCAAGCGAGTCCTCAGATTCCAGAAATGGGTACTTGACCGCGTCTTGGCGCTGATAGCGTTCGTGTTTGCGATTCCCCTTTTCATTGTCATTCCCCTTTTGATTAAATTGACGAGCAGAGGACCAGTGTTCTACCGGCAGGAGCGGTTGGGGCGCCACGGAAAGCATTTCCTCATGTGGAAGTTCCGGTCCATGCACGCAGACGCGGACGAACGGCTAAGGCAACTCATAGCCGACGATCCAAAGTTGGCGGATGAATGGGCGAACAATTTCAAGCTCGCGGACGATCCGCGCGTGACCTTGCTCGGACGTTTCCTGCGGCGGACTTCCCTTGACGAGCTGCCGCAGCTCTTCAACGTGCTGAGCGGCGAAATGGCGTTGATCGGGCCGCGTCCCATCGTCGAGGACGAAGTCCAATACTACGGCACGTCATACGAGACGTTTGCGTCCGTCCGTCCTGGCGTCACTGGCCTCTGGCAGGTGTCGGGCCGCAGCGACACTGATTACGACCGCCGCGTGGCGCTTGACACCTACTACGTCCTCAACTGGTCGCCGTGGATGGACATCTGGATACTGATCAGGACAGTCCTTGCCGTCCTGCTAATGCGCGGCGCCAGGTGACTTGAACTTGCCATGCCCGCGCATCGTCCTATCACGTCCAAGCGGATTCCCTTGGGCTTTGTGTGTACGGACACGGAATAATATGGTATAATAGGCGCGGATGTTCGAGAAATTGGCGAAACATAGGTTCCTCTTCGAAGAGTTGGTCAAGCGCGATTTCAAGAAGAAGTACAAGCGTACGATTCTTGGAATGGGGTGGAGTATGCTCTCACCCCTCCTGACGCTTCTGGTGATGAAAGTCGTGTTCGAGAACTTCTTCGGCCGGAACACGGCGCATTACACGACGTACCTCTTCTGCGGCAACCTTCTGTTCGCCTGGTTCTCGGAGGCTTCGTCCGGCGGCATGATGAGCCTCTACAACAATGCGGGGATATTCTCGAAGGTCAATGTGCCGAAGTACCTTTTTCTTCTCTCCGGCAGCGTGCGGACGCTGATAAACTTCGCACTGACGCTGGTCCTGTTCTTCGTGTTCTGCGGGTTGGACCATGTCGCGTTCACGTGGCGGTTCGTGCTTCTGGCCTATCCGGTGGCGACGATGTTCCTATTCAACATCGGGGTGGGGATGGCCCTTTCCGCGCTCTTCATATTCTTCCGCGACATTGACTATCTGTGGCGGGTTTTCCTGCAGCTACTGATGTACGGCTCGGCGATTTTCTACATGACGGACGGATTCTCGCCGAAAGTCAAGTTCGTCTTTGCGTGCAACCCGATATACCGGCACATCGCGTACTTCCGGGAAGTCGTCCTGGAGGCAGCGACGCCTTCGCTTGAGACGCATCTTGCGCTAGCGAGCTTTGCCGCCGCCGCGCTCATCCTGGGCGTGTTCATGTACAAACGCTACAATACGAAGTTCCTGTACTATGTCTGATGCACTCCCAATGCTTTCATGCCAGAACGTCTCCATCCGCTACCAGGTCGGGGACTTCAAGAACATCGGACTGAAGGAGTGGGTTATGCGCCGCCTGACCGGCCGCTACAATGTCGTTGATTTCTGGGCCGACAGGGACATCACCTTCTCGCTTGACGAAGGCGACATGCTCGGCATCATCGGCACGAACGGGGCCGGCAAGTCGACGCTCCTCAAGGCGGTTTCCGGAATCATGGAGCCGACAGCGGGGAAAATCGACCGCAAGGGAAACGTTGTGGCGCTTTTGGAATTGGCGAGCGGATTCGACGGCGACCTCACGGTGAAGGAAAATGCGTATTTGCGCGGGGCTATGCTTGGCTATACTCGCCGATTCTTGGACGAGACGTATGCCAGCATAATCGAGTTTGCCGAGTTGAACGGGTTTGAAGACCGCCCTTTCAAGCAGCTTTCCTCTGGCATGAGGTCACGACTGGCCTTCTCCATCGCCTCGCTCGTCAAGCCGGAGATACTGATTCTCGACGAGGTACTTTCCGTCGGCGACGGCGCGTTCCGCAAAAAGAGCGAGGCGAAGATGCGCGAAATCATCAAAAGCGGCGCGACCACCATCCTCGTCTCGCATTCCATCGAACAGGTACGGACCATGTGCAACAAAGTGCTGTGGTTGGACAAGGGCCGTCAGATCGATTTCACCGATGACGTGAAAGGGTGCTGTGATCGGTACGAGGAGTTCCTCGCCGGCAGGAAATAGCAAAGGAAGATGAGGGCGATATGGGATTCGTAAAGAAATTTCGTGGCATATTCAAGCAGTTCATTCCGTATGGCATGGAAAGGCGGTACATCCTCAAGACCTATGCCATGACGGAACCCTGGGATCCTGCGGGAAAAGGAGGGCCGCTAGGTGTTGTCCGAGACTTTCTCCCCTATGGATTGGTGAGGGGACATCTGAAACGCAGATACGAAAGGGAGGGAGAAATGTCGCTTCCATTCTTCACTCGCATGAAACTGCTCGGCATCCGGATGCTCAGGGCGCTCCACTTGATCGGCGAAGGGCGCTTCCGCCTGTTGCGCGACTACCTTGTCGTCGAAGCGTCCGGACTGTTTGACGCGGACTGGTACAAGGCGGAGTATCCAGATGTCGTGAAGAGCCGCGTTGATCCGCTCTGGCACTACTGCAGCAAGGGCTGGAGAGAGCGCCGTTCGCCCGGACCGTACTTTGACGGGCGGGAGTACCTGCGGAAGAACCGCGATGTCGCCTCTTCGCAGGTAAATCCGGTGGTCCACTTCGTAATGTGCGGCAGCAAGGAGGGAAGGCACGGCATAGTCAACGCAAAATCCGAACGGCAGAGCGCCGTCGTGCTGGAGCTGACGGCACTGCACTATCGTCCGAAGATCAGCGTCATCGTTGCCAGCTACAACTACGAGAATTTCCTGCCGGAGACGCTGGACAGCCTGCTGGCTCAGACATACACCAACTTCGAGGTGATCGTGGTGGACGACGGATCGTCCGACAGGAGCGTTGCCGTGGCGCGCAAATACGCCAAGAAGCACTCAAACGTGTTCCTGTACCAGCACAAAGGCGGCGTCAACCGCGGTCTGCCCGCAACCGTCAAGCTGGGCCTGTCCAAGGCGTCCGGGGAGTTCGTGGCGTTCTGCGAATCCGACGACATCTGGATGCCGGACCATTTGCTGGCCAAGGTCTCGCTGCTGAACGGCTTTGGCACGGACTCTCCGGCTATCGTCATCAACGACGTCCAGCCATTTGGCGACGAAGGGCGCAGCCGCGCGGCGGCGAAGGTCGCCGAAGAAAGCATGGCCGCGCTGCGTGAAACGCGGAACCTCGTGTCGGTCATGGACTTCCGCCAGAGGAACTGGATCTGCACCTTCTCGTGCTGCATGGTCAGGCGGAACGTCCTGCAGGACTGCGACTTCGACACGTGCCCGAGGCCGGCGAACCTCGATTGGTGGCTGTGGCGGCAGATATGCTGCACTAATCCCATCTACGTCGTGCGGGCGAAGCTCACCAAATGGCGGATGCACGAGTCTTTCATGGCCAAGGAAAGCGTGGAGTCCATCCTGCTGAACCGGCAGTTCCTTGATCGCATGGACAGGCTGCTGCTGCGCCGCCATCCGCGCGAGGCAAAGGAACTGAGGCGCATCGTGGAGCAGCGGGACAGGTTCAAGGTGGAGAACGGTCTGCTGCTCGACAACGGCGAGGCGGTGGCGGCGCAGCCGAGGTTCTCGGTGGTCATGCCAACGTACAACCGGGCGTTTTGCATCGGCTGCGCGATCGACTCCCTGCTCCGCCAGACGTACCAGAACTTCGAGCTCGTCATCGTGGACGACGGCTCGACCGACGGAACGGAAGAGCACCTGCGCAAACGCTACGGCAAGGAGATTGAGACGGGCAGGATCAAATACCATCACATATCCAACAGGGGCGTCTGCAAGGCCAGGAACTACGCGCTCAGGCACGTCACCGGAGACTGGATCGCCTACCTCGATTCGGACAACGAGATGTGCGACTATTTCCTCGAGGAGTTCGCCCGCGAAATCATCTGCCATCCCGATGCCAGGAACTTCTACGCCAAGCTGATATGCCGCAACTCCAAGAGGAAGTTGGGACGTGCCTTCGACCTTGACTCGCTCATCAAGGCGAACTTCATCGACCTCGGCGTGTACGTGCATCACCGCAGCCTGCTTGACGAGATCGGCGCATTTGACGAGAACATGACGCGGCTCGTGGACTGGGATCTCATAGTCCGGCAGGCAAAGGCGAGCGAACCGCTGTTCATGGACGAGATCGTGCTGATATACAACGACGACGGCGACTACGGCAGAATCACCAATTCCGTCTCGCTAAAGGCCAACATGGACTACTTCAGGAAGAAACACTGCAACTGGCCGACGGTGACGACCATCATCACCACGTACAACCACGAGAAGTACATCAAGCGCGCCATCGAGAGCGCGATTATGCAGCAAGGCGACTTCATCCACGAAATCATCGTCTCCAGCGACGCCTCCACGGACGGCACCCAGTCCGTAATAGACAGCCTCAAGGAGCTGTACCCCGGACAGTTCAAGGACCTGTCCGGCATTGAAAACGTCGGGATATCGGCGAACCTGAAGAGGTGTTTCGCCGCCGCGACGGGAAAGTACATCGCCATCCTGGAAGGCGACGACTACTGGATTACGCCCTGGAAGATAAACCGGCAGGTGAAGTTCATGCGCACCCACCCGAAATGCTCGATGTGCTTCTCTCGCATCAAGCTGCTGAACAAGGACGGAAAGTTCGCGCTGCTTCCAAGGCAGTCAGGCCTCCCCGACATCCTCACAGGCGAGGATTTCATCAGGGATCCGAACCAGAACCTGATCGCCAACTTCTCCTGCTGCCTCTTCGACGGGGACATTGCCAGGGCATTTCCCGACATTCTGTATTCCGAACGCTTTACCGAAATCGGCTGCGCGTTCTTCATTGAGCAGAAGGGACCGATCGGCTTCCTGCCGGACATCATGTCGGTCTACCGCCTCCATGAAAGCGGCGTGTGGAGCGCCTGCGACAGGCAGCGGCAGCTGGAATCGGCCATCCGGGTTCGCGAAGTGGCGCTGCAGGTGTGCGCGCCGAAGTACAAAGACAGAATCCAGGCTATAATAGACGGGCTGAAGAAGAAGTTGAAGGAGCTAGGTGATGTCTGACCGCCCAATGTTCTCGGTTGTCACTCCAACGTACAACAGAAAATACTGCATTTGCTCCGCAATCGAATCACTCATGTGCCAGACTTTCGGCGACTTCGAGCAGATTGTTGCGGATGACGGCTCGACCGACGGGACGGTTGAACTGCTGAAAAGCGAATACGCTAAAGAAATCGCAAGCGGAAAGATTCGAATTCTTGAACTCGGACACGGAGGGGTCTGCGCGGCGAGGAATGCCGCCCTTGAGGCCGCAAAGGGCGAGTGGATCGCGTATCTCGATTCGGACAACATAGTCTCGTCCGATTTCCTCCAGACTTTCGCCGACGGTATCAAGTCGCACCCTGACGCAAAGTGCTTCTATGCCGCGCTAATGCGCACGAGCGACAAATCCATCCTAGACAGACCTTTCGACAGGCAGCGACTTCTGCGCGCGAACTACATAGACATGGGGGTCTATTGCCATCACCGCGACCTGATAGACGAGTTCGGCGCTTTTGACACCGACTTCGGGGCGATAGAGGACTGGGATCTCATAGTGAGGCACACAAGCAAATATACGCCGGTTAGGCTGGGACATGTGGTTCTCATGTACAACAACGACGCTTCCGACGACAGGCTTTCGCGGAAATTTGACATTCAGGCAGGTGCGTATGAGCGATTCAGAAGAAAACACGAGCCCAATGCCTGCCTGAACGACGTCGACGTCGAGGTCATAAGGAGATCCTGGTTTTTTGATCCCGAATGGTATATGGCGGAGTATGGAAAGCTGCTCGCCGGGGCCGATCCCGCAGCGCACTACCTCGTCAGGGGGTGGAAGAACGGCCTTCATCCAGGTCCTTATTTCGACGGTGCTCAATACTTGGCGCGGAATCCCGATGTAGCACAGGCTTTGATAAACCCTCTCCTCCACTACGAGCGCAGCGGAAGGAAAGAGGGTAGGATCGGTTTCCTGCGCCGAAAGCCGTTTCCGCGGCAAACGGAAAGGTAACATGGTGGCCAAATGGAAGAGAAGAAGACTACGAGAAAAAAGATAAAGCCGACAGCCGACGTCGCAATCGCCCAGAAGGACATCCAGATCGCAGTTTTTGCGCAAGAGATCGAGGCGCAGGCCGGCGAGATTCGCGCACTTAGGTCGGAGTTGGGGAAAACGAAGACGGCGTCGGACTCTGAACGCGCGGCGCATGGCGCGAAGATGGCGGAATGCCAGAACAAGGTGTCGTCGCTTGAATCTGAGATAGACAGGCTCGGAAATGCGCTTTCCCAAGAACGCGCGGTCGTTCATGCCGCGCAGGAAAGGTTCCTTTCCGAGATCGAGTCCATGCGGAAGGACGGAGCGGACATAATGGCGCGCCTGGCGGCGGTGGAGGCGGAGAGGAACGCTCTATCCGCAGACAAGGCGGAGCTGGCGGCGGAGAAGGAGTCTCTGTCCGCAGACAAGGCGAAACTGGTGGCGGAGAAGGAGTCTCTGTCCGCAGACAAGGCGAAACTGGTGGCGGAGAAGGAGTCTCTGTCCGCGGACAAGGCGAAGCTTGTGGCGGAGAATGTTCGTATTGCCGAGGAGTGCCGTGCCGTTCGCGAAGCGATGGACCGCAGCCTTGCCAGTGTCGAGTTCCTGCAGGAGGGCAATCGCGGCCTCATGTCGCGTCTGGAGGCCGGGGATGCCGAGAGGGCCGACCTCTCGTCCGCCAATGCCATGTTGACGGCAGACAACAGCCGGCTTGAAGGGGAACTTGGAACGGCGAGAGCATACGGGAAAGACCAGGAGGCGAAACTTTCTGCCGAGAAGGCTTTGTCTGCGCAGTTCAAGCAGAAGGCGGATGCCCGATACGCGGAAATTGCGTCCGTCAAGGGCAAGTTGAAGAAATCGCAGGATGCCGAGGCCTCGGCGATAAGACGGGCCGAGTCCGCCGAAAGCAAGCTTTCGGCGGCCAACAGGTTGCTGCGCGAATGCAGGGAGCGCGAAGACGCCCGTCGGCTGGTGAAGCGTTTTCACAGGCTTGTAAAGGGACTGTTGCCATACGGGCTAGTCTGCACATGGAAACGCATGGCGTACGGTATATGCGAGGACAGGCCTCTTTTTGCCTATCCCGGCTTTTTCAGGAAGTGTTGGCGGATCGTCAAGTTCTTCTTGCCGTATTTTGTCGTAGCGCCCTTTAATCGCGCGCGGTAGGCGAAGTCCGTAGTTTTGACGATTTGTTCAGGAAATGGTTGGTTGCGTATGCGGCTCGTGATCCATTGTGGAATGATTGCGCTTGTAGCATGTACATTGCTCGGCTTGTCGTGTCGGGCCGATCCGGTTTCACGTCCGACGGCCGGCGTCGGCGACGCCCCTCGCACTTTCGTCATCAAGTTAAACGGGAACGGCGGCAAGGGTGGGACGACGAGCGTGAAGGTCGCCAGCGGCGGCGTCCTGCCGAAGATCGTGCCGCCGACGAGCGGGGGATGGTGCTTCGACGGCTATTGGACTACCGTGAGGCCGGGCGGCGTGCAATATTACGGTGCGGACGGCACGGGCGTGCGCGCATGGGACCGGGGTGATGGCGTAACGCTGTGGGCGAAGTGGACTTGCCTGGTGAAGCTGGGCAAAAACAGTGGCAAGGGCGGTGGCGGCGGCTATGTGATAGCCACAAGAGGGCAGCCGATTCCCAATGTCGTTCCGCCAAAGAAGCCCGGCTATGCGTTCGGCGGTTACTGGACGTCGCCAAGCAAGCTGATCGGCAAGTGGATCAATGCCGACGGAACGGCTACGGATGCACGGTGGATGAATGGGGGGACGCCGTCCATTTATGCACTCTGGACGTACGACTGTGCCGGCCTGGTGATGGACATCGTGGCTTTCGCGTTGATCATTTCGTTCATCCTTTTTCTTTCACGGACAGGAAACGCATTCTGTTTTGCCGCATTACTTGGCGTGGCGATGCTCTTGACATTCCCGCCGCCGGTCGCGGTTACCCTGCCCGGGTTGGACCCGACGTACCAGTGGCTTGTCAACCAATTTGCCTTTACAAACGTCTGGGGAAACGACGTTGTGTTTACATACGGGCCGCTTGGCTTTCTGGTTGAGCCGCAGCTGGCGCTTGCCAACGTACTTTGCGGAATCGCCTTTAACGCGATGTGCGCGGGCGTCTTTGCGTATGTGGCCGTCTCCCTTTTCAGGGCGGGCAGGGGAACGCCTGCCCGCGCGGTCGCCTGGATGCTGCTGGCGCTTGCCGTCTGCCCCTGGACGGGCGAGAGCATGGAGTGGAAGTGGGGTTTTCTGTCCATTCTTTCCGTGGGCGTCGTGGTCTTTGACGGCGTCCGTGCGAGGTGGGGCAGGTTGTTTCTGCTGGCGTTTGCCGCGTTCCTGGCAGTTGTCCTGTCCTTGACGAAGTTCAGCTTGTTCTTTACGGTGGTTCCGCAGCACGTCGCCCTGCTAGGATGGCAGCTGCTTCGGTCAAGAGGCAGGGCATGGCGGGCAGTGGCGGTCTATTGCGGGGCTGCGGCGCTGGCCGTGGGCCTTGCAATCGCGCTGCTGTTTCCCTCGTTCCAGTCCTTCGTGCTTTGGGCGAGGGGGTCTTACGAGATGTCGTACGGCTACGGACATTACATGACGTGCGAGAAATCGACGTTCGAGCTTGTCTGCCCGTTCGCGTTGTCGGCGTGTGTGGCGGTCGGCCTGCTGTGGAGGAATCCGAAAAGGGGCGCAGCGCTGCTTTATGCGCTGCTTTACGCGCCCGCCCTCTTCTGCGCGTACAAGTATGCGGTCATCCGGCATCCAAACGGCATTGCCCCGTTTGCGCATCTGCTCGCCGGCGCGTGCATGCTCCTGCCGTTGGCCATGCGGGCGGACGTCAAACGCGGGGCGTTGCTTGCCGCCCTTGCGATTTCGACCTCCGCGCTGTGTACGTGCATTTATTCGCCGGGTTTGTTGACCAGTTCCATTTCCGTGAAGAACCTCTTCGCGAGCGTTCGCCCCGGGCGAAGCCTGCAAGAGGCTGCGGAGCAGTCCAAAGTGGAATTGCGCGGTGTTGGACTGCCGTCGGAATGGAAGGACCGGATCGGCACGAATTCCGTGATGGTGGCAGGCAGCGACTACGGGATCGTCATGGAGGGGAACCTGCGCCTGAGACCGCTTCCCGCGTTGCAGCTCTATTCCGCCTACACGAGGTATCTTGACGGACTATGCGCCGATTCGCTGCGTCCGCGCACGCGGTCTGGCGATTGGGATCCGCCGCGTTTCCTCATACTTCCGGGATTCCCGCTGTCGATTGACGGACGGAACACCTATCTGGACAACCCTGCTTTCTGGCGGGAAGTGAGACGCCATTACGCAGTTGTCGAGAGCGGATTCACGCATTTCTTGCTCGAACGCAGGGCCGTGCCTGTCGAGCCCGACGCCCACACCCCCTCTTTCCGCGTGGAACTGGAGCCTTCGCTTGCAGGGCGGATATGCTCGTTCCTGTTCCGCCCAACACGGCTGTCGCTGGAAGTGACGTATCAAAATGGCAGGGTACGCACGTTTTCCTACAATCCGTTGTGGGCGAACGCCGAGCCGCAGGTCATGTCCATCCCGGCGACCCCGGAAGAGGTCTTTGCCTTTCTGGGCGGGGCGGGGACGGCCGTGAAAGTGTCGAGCCTGCGCATCTTGGCGAATGCGCCATGGTGCTACCGTTCCTTGGGCGTGCGAGTATTCGACGCCGCCATGGAGAAGGACCGCCCGTCGAAAGGGCAGGACTGAAAGTGGCCTAGTGATTTTTTTAAAAAATCTCCAATTTCCCCTTGCCATTTGCGCATGAATGTGCGATACTACACATAGCCTTTAAAAAGTCATAATGGCAACGGTTAAAGGAAGTTTTGCAATGAAAGTAAAATCAATCATGGCAGGTGTCGCCGCCGCGCTTTCGCTGTCGGCTTTCGCCGATATAGAAAGAGTAGGCAATATCGACTGGTCATACGACACGGACGACGATGTTCATGCGTGCGTGTACGGCGACTACAAAATCGCCGCGATCGACGCCGAAACATCCGGCGACATCACGATTCCATCCGTGCTCGGCGGCATGCCCGTGACGAAGGTCGAGGAGTATGCGTTCTACAAGTGCGAAAAACTGAGGCACGTGACGATCCCGAGCAGTGTCACGGCCATCGGCGACGAAGCGTTCAAAGACTGCGGTCTGTCGGGCGTCACGATTCCGTCGAGCGTGAAGAGCATCGGCATCAGTGCGTTTGCCGGCTCATCCTTGACCGAAGTGACGATCCCGTCGAGCGTGACCACGCTCGACGGGAGCGCGTTCAGCGGCTGTTCTTCCCTGGTAAGCGTGACGCTGCCAGAAGGACTTACGAGCATTAAGGCCTCGATGTTCGCCGACTGTTCCGCGCTGAAGAGCCTGACCATCCCCGCGAGCGTGACGTTGATCCTTCAGGGCGCGTTTGGAGGGTGCGGATTTGAAAGTCTGAGCGATGTGAAACTGCCTTCCGGCGTGAAAGTCATTGGTGATTCTCTGTTCGCGAAGTGTCCCAACCTGAAGACCGCAGCGATACCGGCGGGCATTACCTCAATAGGAGAGTATGCGTTTTGGGATTGCGACAGTCTGGAAAGCGTGACGATACCCGACGGCGTGACGACGATCAGGGGAAGGGCGTTTGGCTACTGCGACAACCTGAAGAGAGTGACGATTCCGTCGAGCGTGACGACGATCGACGAGGATCCGTTCTTCCTTTCGTCGTCGGTGGAAGTAATCGTGGACAACGTGTCCGGCGAAGCTGCTCGCGTGACGGCGCTGCTTGAGTCGGCCGGATGCGACATGAGCGACGTCACGGTCAAGGTGCGGCCGCCGACATGTACGGTGACGTTCGACGCGAACGGCGGAACGTGCGGCACCGCGTCGAAGCCGGTGTTGTCGGGCGATGCCGTCGGCGCATTGCCGAAGGCGACGAGGTCAGGTAAGGCGTTCATGGGCTGGTACACGAAAAAGACAGCTCTCGGCACGCGGATCTGGCCGTCGACGGTCGTCGAGGCCAATGTGACGTATTATGCGCGCTGGACCGACACCGACAGCACGGCGTGGACGGACGCCAAAGGCGTCGTGTGGCACTACCGCATCATCGACGGCAACGCCGAGATATACAACGAAGGCCTTTGGGCGATTCCGATGGATACGGCCGGCGAGATCGCGGTTCCATCCATCATTGAGGACTGGCCCGTCACGAGCATCGGCGAGTGGGCGTTCTCCGAGTGCAAGCTGTTGACGAAAATCACGGTTCCCTCAAGCGTGACATCGATTGGCGACGAGGCTTTCTTCAACTGCCAGAAGGCGACGGCGATCGTGATTCCGTCGAGCGTGAAGAGCATCAGCGAAAGTGCGTTCGCCGGCTGCGACGGGCTGTGCGACGCGAACGGGTTCCTGATACGGAACAACGTCCTCTGCAACTACTCCAAGTCGCGCGACGTGACGGTGCCTTCCACGGTGAAGCGCATCGCGGCGTATGCATTCTTCAAGAAGAGCGTCAACAACGTGACGCTTCCCGAGGGCGTGACGAGCATCGGAGAGCGTGCGTTTGACGATTGCGAGTATCTGGAGACGATCTCGGTTCCCAAGACCCTGACGAGCATCGGCGCCAATGCGTTCAGGGGAAACTACTCATTCACCACCGTCTATGTCGCTGACGCGAGCGAGATACCGCGCGTGAAACAGCTCTTTGAGGCCGCGGGTTCCGACACCAGCAACCGCAAGTTCATCGTCAAGCCTGCAGAGACGTACAGGGTCACGTTCGGGAAGAACGGCGGCACGGGCGGCGACGACCACGTGACCGCGACGTACGGCGCGGCGATGCCCACTCCGCGCACAGCGCCGACGCTCTCCGGCTGGACGTTCGGCGGCTACTGGGATACGCTCGCCCTCGACGAGAAGGGCAACCCGAAGGGCAAGCAGTACTACGATGCGTCCATGAAGAGCGTCCGCGCTTGGGACAAGAAGTCCGCAACTACTCTCTGGGCGAAGTGGACGAACAAGGTGACATTCGGCAAGAACGGCGGTACGGGCGGCGACAGCTACGTGACCTGCACGAAGGGCCAGCCGATGCCGAAACGCACGATGCCGACGAAGACCAGTTACGTGTTCGACGGATACTGGAACACCACCGGCGCAGGCGGGGTCAAGTACTACAACGCAGACGGCACGAGCGCACATACGTGGGACAAGTCGGGCAGCGTCACGCTCTGGGCGAAGTGGGTGAAGCCGGTCGCCTGCAAGGTGACGTTCGGCAAGAACGGCGGCACCGGCGGCGACGACTACGTGACGGCGACGACGGGTAAGGCGATGCCGACGCCGCGTACAGCCCCCAAGCGGACGGGTTGGACGTTCGGCGGCTACTGGGACACACTCGCCTGCGACGCAAGCGGC